>CAYMPY010000039.1:0-15200 GCA_964392535.1 uncultured Oscillospiraceae bacterium | reverse complement strand
AGTTCAGCCGTCTGGAAAAGATCTCTTCCATTGCAGATATTTCTGACGATAATGGAGTGACCTGGAAGCGGGCCGGTAACTTTGTGATTCCTGCTACCAATGAGGATGAGGCAGTTTGCTATCACGTTGTTAAGGATGCTGACGGCAATTTCGTACAGCATAAGCATGAAAACTCCGGTTATGATGTAGGCTATGATGTGGACGGCGACGGTCAGGATGATTTGAAGGAAAACCGTCAGCACTACTACATTCCCTTCCATCAGCTGTTCACCGGCTATGGCTGGGGCGCTACCATGTCTGATGATTTCGAAGGCGTTGATGTCTTGGAGTCCGGCACTGTTACTTCTGTAAAGAAGTTCGAAGCTAACGAAATCACGAACATCACACCTGATACAGCTGTAACGATTGGCAGCTTGTTTACCGGTGTCAGCGAGAAGATCAGTCAGTCTACCGTTCAGGTGTTTGTATCTCCCGCTGATGAAACAAGTACTGTTTCCGGTACATACACTGGAAATGCAACTATTTGGCAGAATGGTGAGTTGACCATCACCGGTTCAGGTCTTGCCAAGATCACCATCACCGACTATATCTACTGTGTTCCCACGACCATTACTGTGAATGTTGGTACTGTTGTTACCAAGACCGATGCAACTGTTACTGAAGCACCTGTTGCCAATACACTGACCTACACCGGCTCTGCGCAGGCACTGGTCAGCGGCGGCGTAGCCGAGGGCGGCACACTGGTTTACAGCCTGACTGAAGACGGTGAGTTTACTGAAACTGTACCCACCGGTACTAATGCAGGTGAATATACTGTTTACTACAAGGCTCAGGGTGATGAAGATCACTATGATTCTGCTGTCGCTTCTGTATCTGTAAGTATCGCAAAGGCTGATCCTGATTACACGATTCCCACCGGCCTGGAGGTCGGCTATGGAAAGACTTTGGCTGATGCTACTTTGTCTGGTGGTTTTGCTTGGGTAGATGATACTACAACAGTGACCGCGGCAGGGGAGTACGGTGCAACCTATACACCTGCTGATACCGCAAACTACAACACGGTTGATGTTAAGATTTCTGTTGGCATTACTTCCGTTAAGAAGTTTAATATTGCTCTGCCGAATTTCGAGAACCAGTTGCCTCGTCTAGGTAACATGAATACGGTAATGCTGGGCAAGCTGTTTACCGCTGCTGATGGTGTTACTGTCGGTAATGTTACTGTATCTGTTGAGGGTATCAGCGCAACTGCTGATTATTCTTATGCCGCCAATAGCACATGGACAAGTGGTACATTGGACTTTGGCGATAGTTTTACCGGCGTTGTGAAGATCACCATTACCGATGATCTGTACTGCATCCCCACCGTTCTGACTGTTGAAGTTGTTGAGGCAGTTAACTATGATGGCGTCACCAAATACAATGGCTCTATAAGCCTTAATGCAACTTCTCATAATATTGTTCTGTTGACTGATATTGGTAGTGGCTTTACTGTTTCCGGTCGCTACTACTTCTATGGTAACGGCTTTACCCTGAACTACACCGGTAATGGTGCGTACTTGAATAACGGTCTGAAGCAAGGTGTTGTTACTGTTTCCGAAAACGGCACACTGGACAACCTTCGGATCGTGGCAACCATTTATCCTGCTGCATACCTGTATTATGGCATAAATGGCTTTGCGGATGCTGTACAGGATGGTCCTGTAACTACTGAAACCGCTTCAGATGGTACCGTGAAAAATAGATATCATTATCAGTTGTCTGCTGTTGCAGCTTCCGGTAATGCTACGATTAGTAACTGTTATATCTACGGTGGCAGAAACAACATCTTCATCAATACCGGTGATGTAACTGTTACTGACTGTGTGTTGGAATCCGGTACAGTTGCCAATGTGCAGATTCAAAGTAATAGCAGCCATACTGTGACTTTCAATAATCTGACTACGATCCAGCAACAAGTTAATCCTACTATTGATGATACTTCGCTTGTTATGTTAGGCGCGGGTATTCTTGTTGGTCCTGAAACTACTGAGAATCCCACAATTATTCTCGATGGTGAGCTGAAGCAGTATAACTGGGTAACCTCGGATGATGCTAATGCTGTATCTGATACAAAGGTTACAAATGCTATTATCCAGGGTGCACTTGATGCTACTGCTTATAATCACACTGTTAACGGCAAGACAGCTTCCAACCTGGGCATCATTTACATGAATACTTATGATGCAACGGTTACCAAACCGGATGGGCAGTCTTATCCGAATTATGTATTGAGTGCTATCTCTATCAAGGTTTCCGGTACTACGATCGACGGTCAGGTTTGCTCGCTCCAGGGAGCAACAGATGATCAGATCTACTCCAACATTGCAACTGCTGATAAGACTACTGAAAACAGCTACTATGAACCCCAGTTTAAGTATAGCTCTGATCTGGGCGGTCAGTATGTAGCTGAGGGCGGAGACGAACACTGCTACCGGGAGGGCGACGCAATCTATGTCATGTTCCCCAGTGGAGATTCTAAGGAGCTGGATCTGGCAGCTCTGGTTGAAATCACCAAGTACACCGGTCAGGATCTAAATCAGACAATCACCGTAAAGAACAGCAGCGGTAACGATGTTACCGTAACAGATGGCATGATTACCTTGTCTGCTATCGAGGAGTACACTATTACGTATACTGTCAGCGATGAGGTCTTCTTTGATAAGGATGGTCAGACTGTAGCAAAGACAATCCAGTATTCCTGGAATGTTGCACTTTCTGTTTCCCTGAAGGATACCGCTATCCCGAATGCGCGGTTTGATTATGATTCTTCTAAGCAGGTTATGGGCTATGCGAAAAAGAACATTTTTGCCGGCGGTCAAACACAGTATCTGCCGTTCCTTGCCGGCTTGAAGATCTATGACTATGTTGGTCAGACTGAATATCTGCGTTTTGATGGCGATAACGACTTTAATAAGATCGCATCCGCCACAATTACCGGATACACATCTGCAAACCACGTTCTGATTGAAGTGAAGCTGACCGACGGTGGCGTGATTAACATTGATACCACGGCAAGAGCCGTTTCCGGTGGCTCTACCTACACCGGTTCTCTCCAAACGAGTGGTAGTACACTTTATTATGTCAATGCCGGTACGACCAGCGCTACTACAACTACCTGGGTCATTTCCAACTATAGTTTTGTCGGTAACAACGGTGTGACCATTGATTCCGGTTCTGTGACTTTCGCAAATTGCGAAAACGGTTCTGTTCCTACCGGCAGCTTCAGCACCACTATTAACTATACCGTTACTTATGATGCCAATGGTGGTAACTGCGGTCAGACTGTTGGCTATGCGACCTCTGCTGCATCTGCTGTAACTCTGCCCACGCCCACTCGCAGCGGTTATATCTTCGTTGGTTGGTTTACAGCAGCATCCGGTGGCACCAAGGCTGGCGGAGCAGGGGAGAGCTACACACCCTCTGCTAATATTACTCTATATGCTCAGTGGGGTATGCCCAGTACTGTTACCTATGATGCTAATGGCGGTAGCTGTGATACCACATCTGCACAGTATACCGGTACGGCATTGACTCTGCCTACTGCAACCCGCGATGGCTACTGGTTCATCGGTTGGTACGATGCAGCCGAAGGCGGCGAACCGATTGGTGATGCAGGCGCAACCTATAATCCCACCGGCGATATTACTCTGTATGCCCACTGGCAAGAACAAGTTGAGTATACTGTTACCTACGATGCAAACGGTGGTACTTGCGATACTGTTTCTGAAACGTATCAGGGAACAGCATTGACTCTGCCTACACCAACACGGACAGGATACACATTTAATGGTTGGTATACTGCTGCATCTGGTGGTACAGAGATCGGTAAGGCAGGTGCTACCTATACGCCCTCTACCAACATCACCCTGTATGCGCAGTGGATGATTAACAGCTATACTATTACGGTTACAACTAGTAGTGCATCTGTGACAGTGAATGGAACATCTGTAAGCAATGGCGGTAAGATATCTGTTGCGTACGGTACAAACGTTTCGGTAGAAGTGTCTTTTAGCGGAAGTAGAAGTAAGTCTTTTGTAGTAACAAATACAAATACTAACACAGAAATTCTAAATGAGGATGCTGGTGGAACATATAGTTTTGGTATGCCTGCAAGTGATGTTACGATTACAGCAAGTAGTAGTAGTACTTGCGTTACCTCTGATACTACAGTAACTTTGGCGGATGGTTCCATAAAAGAAATCCAGGATTTAACATATGACGATCAGCTTTTAGTTTGGGATTTTTATACTGGACAATTTACTGCCATTCCTTCTGCAGTTCTGGTTAATCATGGTTTTGATAATAATACCATCTTGAAGCTATTCTTTAATGATGGAACATTTATCAAGGTTGTCAATGAACACGGCTTCTTTGATGCAGATTTGAATCGATTTGTGTATATTAATCAAGACAATGTAGAGCAGTATATTGGACACAACTTTGCAAAACATGATGACAACGGATTTGCAGAAATTGTATTAACCGGCTATGAAGTATATGAGGAGTATGTTGAAGCTTATAGTATTTTGTCTTCTCGATACGGCAATGCTTTGCTTGAGGGGATTTTGACAATTACACCGCAAGTAATTAACGAGTATTTCTTCCCTGTATTTGAGGTGGATGAAGATTTCAAATACAATGAAAAAGCTATGCAGGCAGATATCGAAAAGTATGGTTTGTACACATACGAAGAGTTTGCTGCCTATATGACCTATGAGGAATTCGTTGATATGGGCATTGCAGTTACAAAGGTAGCTGTTGGCAAGGGACTTCTTACATTAGAAGAAATCATTGCTACAATTGAATTGGCTAAACAACTCGGCTAATTTATGAGAGAAAACCGGTCGGTATCGGCCGGGTTTCTCTACTTTATATACGAAGAGAATATTCATTCGGACCACTAAATAAATCATATTTTAAAATAAGTATTGATTTTTACCACAATATGTGGTATGATGCACTATGTTAAAGTATAAGGGTATGTCTGTAGGTATATGGTGTCGCTTTCTGACCGCTTATGTGGCATGTTAACGTTTCGAGTATAAAGACGTACCGAGGAAGAAAGGAATTGAAAGAATGAAGAATTTAAAACGCATTTTGTCCCTGGCGTTGGCAGTGATGTTGGTGCTGGCCTGTATACCTGCTATGGCTTTTGCAGAAACAGAAACTGTACTGCCTACTGTTTCTGTTACTGAGATTCAGAACGATGATTTGGATTTCGCAATGAACTTTACAGTTGCAGAGCCCACCTTTGACCAGCAGAGCACATATGGCGCGTGGTATACAGACTATAAGATTACCTTTAGTAAGGATGTGACCTTAAGTGGTGATTCCACCGGTGATGTCTGCATGAGTGCTATGCTGGAAGGCATGGATGAATGGATGGCATTTCCTGTTGAACCCATGACATTGAAAGCCGGAGAATCCTTCAATTTTATTGAATATGTATTTGCTATCACCGGCTCTGATCATGCCGATCCCCATTTTGGTGACGTCTTTTTAGTTTATAACAATGTGAACCTCGGTGTTAAGTTTACTCCCGAGTTTTTGGAAGCCAATCCCGATCTGTTTGTTACCACGGAACTGCGGATGACCAATCCTGATAATGCTGAAGAGTCCTATGTTTTGGCTGAGTATGAGTATGGTACTCCTGCACTGCCCACTGCAAAGGTGACCCCTATCAGCAAGGAAGATCTGACCTTTGCACTGAACTTTGTTGCCAATGAGCCCGATGCTTCTCAGCTGGCTTACTATGGCAACTGGTACGCTGACTTTGAGCTGATCATCAACAAGGATGTTACATTTGATGCAAACGGTACCGGTGACGGTTACCTGGCCGGTCAGTACGATGCATGGAGCCCCAACTGGATCTATGTGCCCCTGTCTCCTGTTGAGATCAAGGCCAATGAGCCGCTGAGAGTCATGGAGTTTGCGGCTGAGCTGATGAGTCAGTCCGGCCTCAAGATGACCTATCAGGAAGTGCTTGAGAATATCAAGGATTTTGATTGTGGTGTTTACTTTACTCCCGAGTTCCTGGAGGCCAATCCTGATCTGGAAGTTTCTCTTGCTCTGATGCTGTATGACCCCGAGAATGAGACCGAAAGCTATTCTGTCGGTGATACATATGTTTTTGAAGTTCCTACCGAGCTGCCCACTGCAACAACCACAGAGATCTACCGTGACGATCTGACCTTTGCCATGAACTTCAAGGCTGATCCTGTCAACAGCGCTTCTCTGTCCTACTACGGCAGCTGGTATGCAGACTTCGAAATGACCATCAACAAGGATGTGACCTTCTACTCCGACGGCACAGAGGATGGTTACCTGGCCGGTCAGTACAATGGTAGCTGGGAGGATGAAGATTTCGTTTGGAACGGCCAGTGGGTCTATGTTCCCTTCAACGAAGCTGTTTCCGTTGAGGCAGGCGAGACCATCAGAATCATGGCCTTTGCCGCTGAGCTCATGGGTGAGCCCGGTCTGAAGTACACCTACAAGGAAGTTTACGAGATCGTTAAGGACTTCAACTGCGGTGTGTTCTTCGATGAAGAGTTCCTGGCTGCTAACCCTGACCTGGAAGTCAAGCTGGAGCTGCGGATGTACAATCCCAACGATGAGACCGAGAGCTATGTTATCGGTGAGACTTATGTCTTTAACTTTGCAGAGTCTGTAGCACAGAATACAACCACCGGCAAGATCTACAGCACCATCGTTGATGCCGGTATGGAAGCAAAGTCCGGTGAGACCATTATTCTTCTGAAGGATCACACCGAAGAGAATGTAATGGTTCCTGTCAGTGTTGACTTTGATCTGAATGGCTACATTCTGACTGCTGATTATGTTTCTTCTTTCGGTAACATTATCGATGGCAGCGAGGATAATGCAGGTGTTATTGTTGTAAGCGACTCCAAGTTCCTGATTCAGACTAATAATAAGCAACTGACCATTAAGACTGATAAGGGTTATCAGTTTGTGGAAGTTCTTGGCTTCAATGCTGCATGGATGAACGAGACCACCTTCGTGTTCCAGCCCCTGTTCGAGGCTGATGCCCATGAGCTGCTGGCGAACGGCGTTGCTGTTACCGGCGTGAGCATTCAGGTTGAAGTAACCTGGAAGCCCAGCGAGGGAAGCGAGGATTTGGACAGCCGTACCTTCAAGTATGGTGATAACTTTGTTACCCAGTACATCAATTCCTACAAAGAAGCTACCGGCAAGTACGGCAAAATGTTCACACTTACTCTTGTGAACCCCGAAAACTATGTAGATCTTGCATGCACCGTGAAGGTTGTTTCCAACACCGGTGTTGCTTATTCCGCATAATTAGTATAATGAAAGGAGAACACTTAATTATGAAGACTTATGAGAAGCCCGATGTAGAGTACGTTTCCCTTGTTTCTAAGGAAGAGATCGCAAGCGGTATTGAAGGCGAGATGGGTATTATGAGCTCCATTTTCTAATGTTATGTTTTGCAAAATAGCTGACTTGATTACGGAGGTTCCCGCAGGCGACGGGCTTGACCGTCGCTGCGTGAACTATCTGTACAGCGGAGATTGCGGTGCGGATATTACTATCCGCACCGAACTTTACCGTTATGAGAAGTATGGACCATCGGCATCACGAGAGCTTGTTGCTTACATGGAAGCTGCCTTTCAGTTTTATTTGCAGCTGCTGAATTATAATGGATTCTATATTCATTCATCGGCAGTTGTTCGTGATGGAAAAGCTTATCTCTTTTCCGGTCACAGTGGGGTAGGCAAGTCAACTCATACGCAGCAGTGGATCGATGCTTTTGGCGGGGATACCCGTGTTATCAATGATGATAAACCTGCATTACGTTTTGTAGATGGTGTATGGTATGCTTATGGTACGCCATGGTGCGGCAAAGATGGTATTAATATAAACGAAAAAGCACCCATTGCGGGGTTGTGCTTTTTAAAACAGGCGGATCATAATTCTATTCGCAGATTATCTTCTTCTGAGGCGCTTATGAAGATTCTTGGACAAACGATATTTCGTTTGCCCGATTCTAAGCTTGCTGACCAATTGATGAAGAGTGTTGAATGCTTCCTTTTAAATATTCCGGTTTTTGAATTTGAGAATCTTCCCAATCATGAAGCGGCTTTTTTGAGTTATGATACGATGTCTCGTTCGTTTGAGGTTTCTGTATGAAAATTAAAAATAACTTTATACTCAGGCAAGTTGCAGGCTCGTGGATTGCTATGAAAATTGGCGATGAAAATTCCACCATGGAAGGCGTTTTGTCACTTAATGACTCCGGCGTTCTTTTGTGGAAATGTATCGAGCAGGGCTGCGACGTTGATCAGCTTGTACAAGTTCTCACAAAAGAATATGATGTAGATGTTGCTCAGGCAACAGAGGATGCAAACGAATTTGTGGAAAAGCTGCGCGGATTTGATTGCATTGAATAATCAGAAGGAGTGAAGTGCAATGTACAGCAAAAAATTGTTATGTATTCTTACGATTATCCTGTCTTTGATGTTTGTTTTCGGCTGTTCAAGCAAACCGACCAATTCAGGTGATCAGCAAGGACAGGAGGTTCCTGCAGTTTCGACAGATCCCACAAAGGACACTACTGTTTATATTCCTGCTGATTCCAGCTTGGGCGACAGTGTTTTCGAGGATGAGTCCCGTGCGCCTACGAAAGCAGAGAATAATACTGCTACAGATCCTGTTGAAGATAGCACAGATAAGCCTTCTGACAATACAGATCCCACTTCTGAGGCAACTGCACCCAATACTCCTCCGGAAGAAATGACTTATGAGGCCTTCATAGCACTGACACCCGAGGAACAAAGATTATATCAGGAATCCTTTAATGATTTGGATGCATTCTTTGAATGGTATACTGCAGCAAAAGAAAAGTACGAAAAGGAAAACCCGCCAATTGATATTGACGGTCCTATTGATTTAGGAAAATATTGATAGAAAAACGGAGTGGGCAAACCACTCCGTTTTTGATGGTATTTTCTCGTTCAGTATCATAGTATTTTCTGTTGCATTATTTCCTGAAATCTGTTAAAATAGAAAAAATATATGTTTTGGAGGCTGAATATGAACGACGAGAAGCTGAGAATCAAGCTCGGCGGGAATATTGCTGCATATCGTAAGAAATTTGGTTTGACGCAGGTTGGGCTTGCCGAGAAACTGAATTATTCTGATAAAGCTGTTTCCAAGTGGGAACGTGGAGAGTCTTTGCCTGATGTTCTTACCCTTGTTCAACTTGCGGAGCTGTTTGAAATCACAGTAAATGACCTGCTTGTTGATCCAAATGAGTTGCCTGCAGATGGCGGGAAAGTTCAAAAGGTTATGGAATTGGTCAGTGAAAAAGCGTTAAAACGCAAGGCAGATAAAAAGATTGTCCAGTTACTTTGTTCAACCTTAGTTTGGTTTGTTGCACTATTCATCTTTGTAGTTTTATCATCTTTGAATATCGAAAATTCGTGGCTTGCTTTTATTTATGCTATTCCTGCTGATGCAATTGTCATCCTTTCTTTAAAATCTGCGTGGCACGATTTCCGTTGGAATAAGCTGCTTATTTCGCAGATTATGTGGGGATGTATTATTGCTATTTATCTCTCGCTTTTAGTATTTCTAAATGTAAACATTTGGAAACTGTTTTTGCTTGGTTTGCCCGGACAAGCTGCGATTATTTTGTGGTTTCGCTTGTTCCGCAAGGTTCGCAAGGAGGAGATACATGGATAAAAAGGCTTTACGTGCATCAATTCGAGATCAGAAGCGAGCAATGAGCGAGCAGCAGATCTGTGCGCTGAGTGCTGCTTTGGCTGAAAAATTTTTTGAGACACAGCAATATAAGGATGCGTTTACCATTTATGGCTATTTGCCCTATAATCAGGAGGTGCGCACTGTCCCGATTTTGCAGCGTGCCATACAGGATGGTAAAACAGTTGCTGTACCGAAGGTTATTGATGACCGGATGATCTTTGTTGTTATGGATGACCTTTCCAAGGTGGAAAAAGGTTATGCGGGTATTCCAGAGCCTATCGAAAATGGGCCTGAAGCCAATGATCCCAAGGCACTTGTACTTATGCCCGGCCTTGCTTTTGACCCTCAGGGACACCGTGTTGGCTATGGTGGAGGATTTTACGATCGATTTTTGGAAAAAGAACCCGATCATCCTACGGTAGCTCTATGTTACGCTTTTCAGATTTTTCCGGAACTGGAAACTCAGGAACATGATATTCCTGTGGATTTAGTTCTGTGGGCATAGGTGAGAAAATGGAGCTATTACCTGTTATCATTGTTGTAGCACTGACTTTTGGCATTTGCTTTCTTGCTGATGTCGGTTTTAAAAAGCTTTTTCGAAGCAAGTCCCATCATAAAAGCGGAATGTGCGTGAAAGCAAACAAGCGATATGCTGTCTTTGGTCTTGTTTCAGCTGCTTTGGGTGTTGCAGCGCTTCTTTCGATTAACGGAAGTGGTATTTGGCTATATATTGCAGGCGGTGCAATGGTATTACTGGGGCTTTGCTTGATCATATATTTCCTGACTTTTGGAATTTACTATGACGAGGACGGCTTTATTTATTCCTGCTTTGGGCATAAGAGCAGGACATATGAATACAAGGATATTGAAGCCCAGCAACTGTATGCAAGCGGTGCAAATATGGTCATTGAGTTACATTTAAAGGATCAGCGCACCATTCAGCTGCAATCCTCAATGGAGGGCGTAAACGCTTTTATGACTCATGCCTTTTCGGGCTGGACTCGTCAGAATGGTAAAACTGTTGAGGAGTGCACATTTTACGATCCCCGCAGTTGCTGTTGGTTTCCTAATGCACAGGAGGAATGAATTATGCATATTCCGTCAGGCTCCACTGAGACCTTGGAGCTTGTGACCTTTGAACAGGCACTTACAGCTGCTAATACGCCGAATTCTGAATATGATGTAGCTAAATGGATTTATGCGCCGAATTTTTATTCGGAGTACCGTTATATTCTCGGCACAAGAGGCAATAATCCGCTGATCTGTATTGGAATCAATCCTTCAACGGCTGAGCCGGGGGCATTGGATAATACCCTTAAATCTGTTGAACGCATTGCCCTTGGTAACGGTTTTGATAGTTTTATTATGTTCAATGTGTACGCACAGCGTGCTACTGATCCGGATTCCATGGAAAAGACCTGTAATCTCCGACTTCATAAAGAGAATTTAAAAGCCTTTCGCTATGTACTGTCTATATCGGACAAGCCTGCTGTATGGGCGGCCTGGGGGACGATCATTGAAAAAAGATCCTATCTTCCTGAATGCTTGCGTGATATGCTGCAGGCCGGTGAGGAGTACGGTGCGCAGTGGTATTGTGCCGGTGTGGTCAGTAAAAAGGGGCATCCTCATCATCCTTTATATTTAAGGAAGGATGAGAAAATCAGATCCTTTGATATATCAGCATATTTGGAGAAGTTATGATATGGATGATCTGTGTGAATCTTGTTGGTACTACGATTATGACGAAGAGTATCAGGAGTATTTTTGCATGATGGATTTGGACGAAGACGAGGTGTATCGATTCTTTGCATCCAAGCAATGCCGTTGCCCGTATTATCGACAGGGCGATGATTATACCCTTGCAAGGAGACAGTGATATGAAACGAATAGTTTTGATTTTAGTAGCGATTATGCTGCTGTCGGGCTGCGCACAGCAGAAGGGTTCTGTGGAACCAAGTACAAAATCTGTACCGTCCGCGATTCATATTGCATATATGCCCAATTCTGCTGCTGAACAGGAAACTGATGGCGCAATTCGAATGTATGCGGTTTCTGAAAGTGTTGAACAGCTTGAATTGATGAATAATGGTTTGGTTTTGATCGATTCCCTGGGGCAGATCGCTGTTGTTTCGGAGCAGAGCGGTACAGTGATTTCCTCAAAGTCTACGGAGCAGCTTATACTTTCTGTTCAGGATGATCGTGTTGTTACTTATGTTCCGGAAACCGGAAACATTATTGTTCTGGATGGAAGCTTAAATCAAGATGCACTATATACGCTGAAAGATGGGATTACTGGTACTCCGGTTTCCGGTCAAGAAGAGGTGTTCTATTGCGTTGACGATCACATTCGTGCACTGAATTTAGAATCCGGATTGTCCAGAAACGTGATGCAGTTCGTTCCGGGTGAGCAGTATTTAACCGGTAGTTTTTTTAATGGAGAGATGATTGGCTGGAATGATGGCGGAAAGGTTATCTATCTGTCATCAAAAGATGGCCAGGTTCTGTTTCAGGACAGTCAGCTTGCGGAGCTTCGCACTGGCAACAATAATTATTATGGACTGTATTTAGATGGCTTGGTTCAACAGTATATTTGGGGAACTGTCGGTTCTGACCCAATGCAGATCATGAATCTGCAGGATCAGGCCATATATCCTCAGATGAACAGCAATTCTTTGATTTCTGCAAAAGCAGAGGAGATTGGCTATACTATCAGCCGCTATAACATGTATAGCGGAAAGTGCACCGGTCAATTAACCGCAAAGATCACGGGACAGATATTGGATGTTGTGGACGGTGATCGGTACACTTGGATTCTTACAAACGAAGGTTTATACGGCTGGGATCATGAATTCTATGAATATCAGGATCTCGGTTCTTGCCTGGCTCCGTTGATTACTGCACAGAATCCGGACGTTACGGCTCTTGAGGAGTGCGCGGATCGCGCAAAAAAGATCAGTGAGAAGTTTGGAATTGATATTCACGTTTGGGAAGCGGCGCTGTTAAATGATGAGACCTATGTTATTACAGGTGAATATCAGGCGCAGGTCATTAACCAAATGCTTGATGCTATTGAAAAGCAGTTGACGGATATTCCTGAACAATTATTGAAAAGCACAGACGAATACTGTGGTGTACAGATCTGCCTTGTAAGAAGTATTGAGGGTCATCAGTTTATTCAGTATCGATCTGAAAGTGGACTTTGTATTGCCATCACGCCTGACGCAAATATGGAAGAAGCTTTCCTGACGGGTTTAGGCTGGGGCATTGACAGCCGTATTATCGGTAACAGCCGCGATCTCGATTATTGGGATGATTTGAATCCTGCCGGGTTTGATTACGATTACAGTTATTTTGTTAATGAACATCGTACGGATCTGGAGTACTTGGAAGGGGAATACAGAGCTTTTGTAGACAAAAGATCCATGAGCTTCCCGTCTGAGGATCGTGCAAGAATCTTCTACTATGCTATGACGGAGGGAAATGAGGAACTGTTTAAATCTCCTGTACTACAAGCGAAACTGAAGACGCTATGTGAGGGTATTCGTGAGGCATACGGATGGCAGAAGGAAGCACAGACATTCACCTGGGAGCAGTATTTGGAAGAGTCTCTCGCCTATAATTAATAATAAGAAAGTCGAGCACGGCATGTGCTCGACTTTTATTTACAGCTGTTCCGGCAGGACGATTCCGGAATATGCCAGTATGTAATTGCCATTTATATAATGCTGCTTGAGCGCCCGCTCCAGACTTGTGTTTTCGGGAAGCGCTTCTAAAGGCATCGGCCGTCGAAACACGAAGCCAAATACCTCCTTGCCTGTACTTTTAGTGGGGTATCTTGTAAATAGATTACCGAATTGCGGGATTTTTGAGCCGGGTTTTAATATGTCGTTGAATACCGGATCTAACAGCCAGGAATGACAGTATAGAGCCTTAAAATTATATTCCGGATAATATTTAGCTGCATCCTTAAAAGCAGCCGACAGGCTCTTGGCGGCATTTTGAGGCGAAATATCAGTACCTCGGGGGATATGAACAGACAGAACGATATCTCCTGATTGCGCGGCGAGACGATATTGATTTTTAGGAAAAACTTTTGCACTGGGAGATACTAAACCATTGATGCAAGGCTGTGCGATATATTGACCCTCGGTCTCTGTAACTCTGGCATAAAAGTGCTCTTCGGTTTCAGGACATCCTCCAGAGTTCAGGATCTTTCCGCTATAGTGAATACGCCCTTTGTAGAGCACCGGGAAGAGTGTACCATCGGTCTTATCCTGAAACACATATACCTCACCGGGGAGCGCTCTTACTTCAAAATTAAAGCCATAGCAATTAAATAAGGTTACTTTGAAGAATTTTACAAGCCACCGGAAATATACCAAATTGATAGCCGGCCGGCCTGTTTCGTATTCTACGATCGATATGCCGTCAACGATGTGATCGAAATTGCGGCGAATCATGTCTTCCGGCATTTTTCTGCGGCGGCATTCTGCTACACCTTCAGGCAGTTGTGTTAATAAAATCAGTAAAGGCAGAAAATCCCCGGCAAGAGTATTGTTGCTTTGTGGCATAGGAACGTCTCGGGCTTCAGGGACGGTGCAGTAGGTTAAATATTTTGCGACTGTCATACCCCAATGATAACGGTTTTTGTCCGCCTGAAGCTCCTGGGCTGCCTGATAGACAAGCGAGTAGTACCTTCCGAGTACATGATATGTATTTTCGACCTCTTCGAGCCATTGAGGATCACTGATGTCTGGAACAGAGTCCCAATTGCTGATTTGGTTTAATGCCTCAGGGTAGGATGCAATGTTTAATTTCTCGGCTATTTCTTGCAGGTTCATGTGCACACCCCTTTCAGTGCTTATTATATCATATATTTTTTGATTATCAATAATTAAATGATCAGCTGAGCATGATGTATGTGTCAAGTAAATATTGGCAAAATCTTCCCCAAAAGAATCTTGCCAATATTTACTTGACACATACTGAATTTTTCTATGCAACAAATCATATTCGTAACAGCAATCGCTTTGCAGAAAATTTAGATTTTAGTGCAGACAATTTTGATTTCCAGCAATACATTCAAACCTTGGATAAAAAGTCATTAAAAGCAATTTTTGACCAAGTTTCCCATGCACTTTATGGGGTGTAAAGAGTTGCATGATTTGTGCAACAGCAAGGCAGCTAACCACTCAAAAAACAGGCTTTTTTCAATGCTTGATGTATGATTTGGTGCTAATTCTGTTGCTAATATAAAGAAGCTCCCGTTCCCCAAAACAGGAAACGGGAGCTAAATGTTAGGTTATTACAGGGTTTTAAGGTGAATTAAGCCTTAAGTGCCTCTTCCACGGCAACGGCGACACTGACGGTCATGCCGACCATGGGGTTGTTGCCGGCGCCCAGGAAGCCCATCATTTCCA
>CAYMPY010000038.1:0-15271 GCA_964392535.1 uncultured Oscillospiraceae bacterium | reverse complement strand
GGATCTGAGCAAAAGCCCCTATACAGCCCTGCTGGACAGTGACGATTACTGGAAGCCCCAAATGCTGGAAAAGCTCATAAAGTGTCTGGAGCAGACCGGCGCAGACCTGGCCTACTGCTCCTATGAGCTGGTGGACGAAGAAGGAAAAAAGGTCTGTAATGATTTCATTGTCCCGGAGGAAACGGATTTTGAACGCTCTGCGGTGCGCAATGTGATCAGCTGCTCCAGCGTGGTTTTTGCCCGGTCGGTGGTGGATCGCTACCGCTTTCCCCGGGATGTATACCATGAGGATATTGCCCTGTGGTTTCAAATGCTGCGGGAGGGGATGGTTGCCCGGGGCGTGACCGAGGTGCTGGCCGCCTACCGCCAAAGAGCTGATTCCAAAACCGCGGGAAAGCTCAAAAGCGCTATGCACCGCTGGAGCGTGTACAGAAAGCATTTGGGCCTTTCTGTATGGAAAAGCGCAGGCTTTATGGTGCGTTATGCCCGATACGGGCTTCAAAAGTATAAAAGGATCTGAGATTTATGGAGCAAAAGGCCACATTGCAGGAGCACCAGCAGGCGTTGCTGACACTTTTGCAGGAATTTGACCGGGTGTGCCGCAAACTGCATATTCCCTACTTTCTTTTTGCAGGAACGCTGCTGGGTGCTGTCCGCCATCAGGGCTTCATTCCCTGGGACGACGATTTGGACGTAGTTATGCTCCGGGCCGATTACACCCGCTTTTTAAAGGAAGCTCCCGCAGAGCTGGAACGGTCGAGATTCTACCTGCAGGCAGAATTTTCTGACCACTGGCCCATGTTCTTCTCCAAGCTGCGGCTAAACGGCACCACCTGTCTTGAAAAATACCACCCCAAGGACCCCAAGATCCACCAGGGCGTGTATATGGATATTTTTCCCTGTGACAACGGCTTTCAAACAGCACTTGGCAGGAAGCTTCAGTTTCTATGCTCCAAGGTGGTCATTGCCAAGGGCCTGTACCGGGAGGGCTATGTGACCGACAGCTTTAAAAAGAAGGTCTTTATGCAGCTGTGCAGGCTGCTGCCGCGGAAGCCCTTTCACCGCATTGTCCGTGGCCCGAAAAAGACCGGACAGATGGTCCATGTGTTTTTGGGCGGTGCTTCCAAATATGGCAAAAGCCAGTTTCCCACAGATATTTTTACGGAGGCACAGCTTCTCTTTGAGGGCGGCAGCTATTTCGTGCCGCAGGCGTATGACCGGCTGCTGACGGTGCTTTATGGAGACTATATGACCCTGCCCCCGATGGAGGAGCGCAAGTGCAAGCAGCATGCAATACTTGTAGACCTGAATAAGTCCTGGGAGCATTACGAGGGCTACCGGGACAATATGACCTTTGACACATATACCAGAAGTATCAGATAGGTGCGCTATGGAACTGGAAGTTTTGGTTGCCACCATGGGGCAGGAGAACTGCTCCCTGGCAGAAAAAATGAATATTACCACCGCTACCGTGCTGGCAAACCAGTGTGACCGATGGGACTACGAGGAGCAAAAGAAAGTCCGGATGCTCTCCACAGCCACAAGAGGAGTGGGTATCAATCGTAATTTTGCGCTGCAGCTTTCGAAAGCCGATATTCTGCTGTTTGCAGATGATGATGTGTGCTATTATGACGGCGCCTTGGAGGGCGTTTTGGATGCCTTCCGGCAGCTGCCTGATGCGGATGTGATCTTTTTCGGTTTGGATATGACCAAAGACGGAAAAGTTTTTGACAAGCGCAGAAACAAGGTCCGCCGGGTCCATATTTGGAATGCCCTGCGCTATGGCACGGCCCGGATGGCAGTGCGCCGCAGTGCGGTCATGGAAAAGCGGCTGAGCTTTACCACCCTTTTTGGCGGCGGCTGTATATACGGCAGCGGCGAGGATACGGTGTTTATTGCCGATTGCCTCCGTGCAGGCCTGAGGGCTTACAGCCATGACCTGGTGCTGGGTACCTGCGCCAAGGACAGCTCCACCTGGTTTTCCGGCTGTAATGAAAAGTATTTATATGACCGGGGCGCCATGGTTGCCTGTGTATTTCCCCGGCTTAAACACCTGATGAAGTATCATTTTGCCCGCAAGACTGCAAAAAAGCACGGCGTATCCATGAAAAAGGCACTGCGGTGCATGAATATGGGCATCAAAGGCTATAAGACCCAAACCCCCTATGGAGGTATGATATGAAACTGAAAACAATTGCAGCTGTTGCGCTGCTGATCGGCTTACTTGCAGGCTGCAGCAAGGAGCAGCCGGCACAGACGGCAGCCACCACCGATCCCGCAACGGTGCCTGCAACCACAGAGCAGGCGGAATATATTCCGTCCCTGACAGAGCAGGCAAAGCTCGGCGGCATTGCGGTGGAGACACCCTATATTACCCTCTACTATCCCAAGCAGTGGACAGAGCTTAAATCCGCAGAGGTTACAAAATCCGGCGAAAATTACAGGATGACCTTCTGCACCGCCGTGGCAGACCGGACCGTGGAGCTGTTTTCCATGATCATCGGCCCCGATGAGGCGGAGGGCTACCTGCTGGGCACACTGGATGGGATGTATGTATACAGCCTGATGAACGAGCAAAACCCGGAGGACTGGTCCGAAGAGGATTACATGGACCTGTGCCGCCAACAGGAATATGTCAATGAGCTGATTTTGCAGCTCCATGAAAACCCCGGCTTTGTTGCAGCCTGACATTGTTATTATTGTCCCTGTGGACTTTAGTATAGGAAGAATATCAAGGAGGAAGAAACATGAACTTATTAAAGCGCTTGCTGTCCCTGGCTCTGTGCCTTGTGACGGTTCTGGGCGTTGTGCCTGTTCAGGCCTTTGCAACCGAGCAGTGCGATGATGCTGTTGTGACGGAAGCCGCCCCTGTGGCAGAAGTCTGCACGGAGCATACACCTGCGGAAAGTGAAGAGGTTCCCGCCCTGTGCGACACCGATGGTATGACCGCAGGTACTTACTGTACTGTCTGTGGTACGACCCTGTCCGGCCGTACCCCCATTGCGGCATCGGGCCATCAGATCGTAAAATATGATGCAAAGGCTCCTACCTACACAAACCCCGGCTGGGAAGCCTACGAGGCTTGTATCCGTTGCGCCTACTCCACCCGGGTGGAGATCCCTGCGCTGGGCGCACCGGTCATCAGTGATTACATGACATTTCTGGTGAACCTGATGTACCTGGAGCAGATCGCAGATGTGTATGTTGTCGAGAATCCCGGCAAGGACCCGGTGGATCTGGTCATCAAGTACATCCGTACCGGCGTGGAGCGCTATAACTCCGGCTCCTGGGGCATTATGGCTGGCTATGAGGATGCAGAATTTGCAAAGTTTGTATCCAAAATGGAGGATCAGATCAACGAAAGCGTGTCTGAGGAAGAGCGGATCATGGTCTCCGGCCTGAAGAACCTGGAGAACATCACGCTGCCCAACGGTGACGTGGTGGACATGGGCCACCTGTTCGGTACCATGGATATCACCTATCATAACAGCTTCAGCACCAATCATGCCGATGTGGCCGGTTGGTGCGGTGACCTGGTGGATCTGCTGGAGTTTACCGACAAGAGCGGCGTTACCGGTACGGTAGAGGAAATGGTAGCGGAGATCTCCGAAAACTACCTGTTGCAGACGCCTCCTGAGGCCTCTATCCCCGGCATGAACCAGATGGACGTTTACGGTGACCTGGATGCGCTGTACATCATGGACCACCTGAAAAATACCGAGTACCATGTGGAAGAGAACAGCCTGTTCATGCTGTTTTATACCTACTTTACCGAGAATCTGACCGATGAGATGCGTGCGGATTATTATATCCGTAACCGCATGAGCGGCATCAGCACCCGTATGGAGCTGCGTACTGCCGTTTATGATGCTTACATCGGAAACCGGGTGATCTCCACTTTGGAGGGCACCAGAGAATTCACCTCTGCAGACCTGGACAGCCTGAGAAAGGCTTGCTGCTACGCCTTTGCAGATTATATCTGCAAGCTGGCAGGTGACTATGTGGAAAATACCGAGAACCTGGTCTACGAGGAGTTCAGCTGCGAGACCTCCGTGCTGGCCCCCGGTATCACCCAGCAGATCAAAATGGCCAACTCCAAGATCGACGGCAAGCAGATGGTCTACTATCTTGTCACTGCCGACGTGACCCGGGACGATGTCCATGTCTATACCAACTATAAGGATGCAACACCCCCGGATCCCGACACAGACTGGGATAAGGTCAACAATATGCAGCGGGTGCTGGATCAGGCCAATGCCGCACAGGCAAAGTACGGCGATCCCGAAAGCCCCGAGTACATTGAAAACTATACCGTTATTGCCTCGGTCAACGGTACAGGCTTTAATATGGACAACGGCAAGCCTGCCGGTTTGCTGGTCATGGATGGTGTGGAGTACTCTGCCATTGACAGCAAGGGCTTCTTTGGTATCACCAAGGATGGCACCCCTGTTATCGGCACCACCAAGGAGTATAATGAGATCTATAAGGGTCAGCTGCAGGAGGGCATCGGCGGCTTTGGTGACATCATCGTCAACCAGGGTCAGATCGTGCCCAGCGACGGCAGTGACCGTGCCAGCCGTACCGCTGTTGGTATTACCCGTACCGGTAAGGTGGTGTTCCTGGTGCTGGATGGCCGTCAGGAGCCCTTCTCCTGTGGCGGCGGTCTGAAGGACCTGGCCCAGATCCTGCAGGATGCAGGCTGTGTGCAGGCCATTAACCTGGACGGCGGCGGCTCTACCACCTATGTGGCCCGTCAGCCCGGCAGTGATGAGCTGGTAGAGGTCAACAGAACCTCCGACGGCACCGGCCGCAGCGTGGCTACCTCCATGCTGGTGGTTTCCACCGCACCCAGCTCCACCAAGTTTGACCATGCCATTGTGGAGCCTGCAACCAAGTATATCACCCTTGGCTCCTCCATGCAGGTCACTGCCACCGGCCAGAGTGCAACCGGTAATACAGTAGACATTCCCGAGGGTGCTACTTGGGCGGTCAGCAATGCAAGATGGGGAACCATCACCGAGGACGGCATCTTTACCGCCAAGCGTGCGGGCAGCGTCAACATTTACCTGATGCTGGGCGAGGAGGTCATCGGTACAGAGACCATTGAGATTGTAACACCCAATAACCTTTATTTTACCAAAACTGCCATTGATACGGTCTACGGCTCTACGGTAGAGCTGCCACTGAAGCTGCTGTATAACGGCAAGGAAGTGACCTTCAATGAAAATGACATTGTATTTACCCTCAGCAACAGCAAGGCCGGTACAGTTGAGGGCTTGAGCCTGATCTGTAATTCCGATGAAAACTGTGGCGTAAAGTCTGTGACGGTCACTGCGGCCTTGGCAGCAGATGAAACCGTTGCAGCAGCCACCACCATTTCCCTCTACAAGCAGGGTGAGATGTCCTTCGATTTCGACCAGGCTACCGGCGGTGACCGTGGTCTTGCCTGGTATCGTGAGGTATCCAACGCAACCGAAGGAGATAACAGCTATACCGTTATTGATCCTGCACAGGATATGGTTACCAGCTATACCCTTGCAATCGATATGACCCAGCTGACTGTTCCTGCAAAATTAGAGGATCTGACCCATATGCTGCCCGGCGCAGATAAGCCCGATGCTTCTGCATGGACCTTCCTGCTGGACCTGGCTGCACGTATCAGCCCCATGTCTGAGATCACCGCTTCTGTGAAGTTTGATGAAGACATGGATGTGGATATTTCCGGGCTGACACTGGTCAACGAGTACTTCTCACTGACCCGTGTGGAGGTGGACGAGGAAACCAATACCGTCACCATGTACTTAAACTGGAAGAAGCAGACCGCTGCCATCAATAAGGACACCGCCAATCCCTTGTGTATCGTCAGCGGCCTGAAGCTGACCCCCAAGGCGGATGCCGATTGGGGCAGCAAGAACCGACTGGATGTGCTCCACAGCGGCACGGTCAGCTATAAGATCTACATGAAGGCCTCTGCGCTGTACAGCTTCTCTCAGAATGAGCAGAACCAGAAGGTCTACGGCCTGCTTCCCTATGTCAACCCCGACGATGAGACCGACCGTGGCGGCGGCTTTGCCGACACCTACAGAACCTTTGAGGACAGCTACAGCATGTTCAGGGCACTGAAGGAGGGCTGGGTCAATGAGACTGACGGCTACGCCTACTATGTAAACGGTGTCCGTACTACCGGCATCAGCCAGGTAGAGGGCCTGTACTACAACTTCGGCGAAAACGGTATTTGTGAGGGCAAGAAGCCCTATACCGGCAAGATCACCGAAAACGGCGCACTGTATTATGCGCAGGCAGGCAAGCTGGCCACCGGCTGGACTACCATCGGTGCAGATTACTACTTCTTCAACACCGGCAACTTCAAGGCCCATACCGGCACCAGCAAGATCGGCGGCCGCACCTACACCTTCGACAGTGAAGGCAAGCTGATCCGTGGTGAGTTTGTAAAGACTGCGGACGGTACTCGCTATTACTGGGCAGGCACCTTCCTGGTCTCCCGTTGGATCGAGCTTCCCGAGGGTATCTACCGTGCCGACCAAAAGGGCTATATCTGCTTCGGCAACTATCCGGTCATCGAAGCCGGCCGTGAGGCTTGTACCTGGTGGGCCTTTGACGAGAACGGCATCCGTCAGGGTATCTGCAACGGTTTCATCACCAGAGAGGACCAGCTGTATTACTGTGAAAACGGCAAGACCTTCTACGGCGCAGTGCAGACGCCCGATGGCATCGTTTACTGCGGTACTAACGGTAAGGTCTATGTGAATTCCGCCTGCTATGTGGGCAGCAACTTAGAGTCCACCGCAGGCCTGGAAAACGGCTACTACTGGGCAGGTGCTGATGGCCTGATCGTGAAGGACGGCTTCGTAACCATCAGCGGCAACACCTACCATTTCACAGATTATGTCCGTGCAAGAGGCTTTACCATGATCGATGGCAAGTACTACTTCTTCAATACCGGTAACGGTGCTATGGCCAAGAACGCCACTATGTGGGTCTCCGGCAGCAATCCCTATGGCGTTGCAGGTGGCTACTATGACTTCCAGGCTGACGGCTCTATGTATGTGCCCGATCCCAACGGTGAGAAGAAGATCATCTCCGAGGGCGGCAAGCTGTACCTGACCATCGATGGCGTGAAGCAGAAAAACGGCCTCAACGAGCTTGATGGCAGCTACTACTTTGCAAATACCAGCGGCATCCTGGCTGTAGATACCGTGGTCTATATGAGCAAGTTCAATGACCTGATGACACCCGGCAACGGCTTCTTCTACTTTGACGTCGAAGGCAAGCTGGTTAAGACCGGCTTCGTGGAAGCTACCAACGGCTACACCTATTATTATAACGATCTGGTCCGCGCCAAGGGCTTTACCATGATCGACGGCAAGTACTACTTCTTCAACACCGGCAGCGGCGCCATGTTTAAGAATACCACTGTCTGGGTCTCCGGCAGCAACCCCTACGGCATTGTGGGCGGCTACTACACCTTCCTGGCCGATGGCTCCATGTATGTGCCTGATCCCAACGGTGAGAAGAAGATTGAGACCATCGATGGCAAGCTGTGCCTGACTATTGACGGTGTCAAGCAGACCAACGGCCTCAATGAACTGGACGGCGAATACTACTATGCCAACGCTAACGGCGCGCTGGCTGTGGATACCGTGGTGTATATCTCCAAGTTCAATGACCTGATCGCCCCCGGTAACGGATACTTCGCTTTTGACAGCGAGGGCAAGCTGGTTAAGACCGGCTTTGTGACCGGCACCAACGGTTATACCTATTATTATAATGATCTGGTCCGTGCCAAGGGCTTTACCATGATCGATGGCAAGTACTACTTCTTCAATACCGGCAGTGGCGCTATGTTTAAGGACACCACCCTGTGGGTCTCCGGCAGCAACCCCTACGGCATTGTGGGCGGCTACTACACCTTCCTGGCCGATGGCTCCATGTATGTGCCTGATCCCAACGGTGAGAAGAAGATTGAGACCATCGATGGCAAGCTGTGCCTGACTATTGACGGTGTCAAGCAGACCAACGGCCTCAATGAACTGGACGGCGAATACTACTATGCCAACGCTAACGGCGCGCTGGCTGTGGATACCGTGGTGTATATCTCCAAGTTCAATGACCTGATCGCCCCCGGTAACGGATACTTCGCTTTTGACAGCGAGGGCAAGCTGGTTAAGACCGGCTTTGTGACCGGCACCAACGGTTACACTTATTATTATAACGATCTGGTTCGCGCCAAGGGCCTGACCAAGATCGGAGAGGATTACTACTTCTTCAATGCAGGCAGCGGCGCCATGCAGTGCGGCGTGACCCTGTGGGTAAGCGGCAGCAATCCCTACGGCCTGACCGCCGGCTACTACGCCTTCGGCGCAGACGGCAAGATGGCATAATGACATAATTAAAGAGCGACTCTCTCCGGAGAGCCGCTCTTTAATTATGCAAAAAAACATTGACGAAAAAGGTATAAACAGGTATAATAAATTGAATTATAATCCGTTCGTATACCCTGAGAGGTTTTACTATGGGAATAAAACGAAAAATCGGTGCGGTTTTATACTATGGGCTGGCAAAGCATCTGCCGCCTTCTTATTCGGGACTGAAGCTGGGACAGACCAGCCTGCGCCGTCTGTGCGGCAAGCTGATGCTGATAAAATGCGGCAAAAAGGTGAATATTGAGCAAAATGCCCGGTTTTCGCCCCGTGTGTCCCTGGGGGACTGGTCCGGCATTGGAGTCAATGCCAAAATTTACGGCACCTGCACCATCGGCAGCTATGTGATGATGGGTGAGGATTGCACGATCATTACCCGTAACCACTGCCATGACCGCAGGGATATTCCTATGATGGACCAGGGTTTCGAGGAAGAGCAACCTGTATACATTGGAAACGATGTATGGATCGGTGACCGAGTGACGATTTTGCCCGGTGTCCATGTGGGTGACGGCGCGATTCTGGCCGCCGGTGCGGTGGTGACAAAGGATGTTCCACCCTATGCCATTGTGGGCGGTGTGCCTGCAAAGGTTCTGAAATTCAGGGAAACGAATAACAAAGAAACGGAAGTGGCGGAATGAAGCTTGGGATTCTGACCTTCCCGGATTCCACCAGCTACGGCGCAGTGCTGCAGATGTATGCGCTGTACCGTGCTGTGGAGAAGCTGGGTGCGCAGCCGGAGATCATCCATTATCACAACAGCTACATGAAGGCCCGGCACCATACCACAGCTATGCAGGGTGCCGGCAGTGTAAAGAAAAAGCTCCGTCTGTGTGCCAAAAATGTGATGCACGCCAGGCAGAAGCTGCAATTTAATCGCTTTAAAAGGCAGCTGCAGCTGTATCCGGAGCGTCCCATAAGCAAGCCCGAGGCACTGCTTGACCTGAAGGACCGCTATGACGGCGTGATCTGCGGCAGTGACCAGGTGTGGAACCCGGATATCACCGGCTCCGATATGGGATATTTTCTGGACTTCTGTGGCGAGCACACAAAGCGGATCGCTTATGCACCAAGCTTTGGAATCGAGGACTTTTCTGAGACTTTTAAGGATAGCATCCGTCAGCAGCTGCTGAAATTCCATGCGCTCTCTGTCCGTGAAAAGCCGGGAAAGGACTTGGTGGAGGAGCTGACCGGAAAAGAAGCTTCCCTGGTGCTGGACCCCACCTTTTTGCTGCAGCAGCAGGATTGGGAGCAGCTGGAGCAGCCCCATCCCGCAGGCAGTGGGGATTATATTCTTTACTACCGGGTCCGCAGATCGGACAGCCTGATGAAATTCTGTCTTGAAAAAGCACAGGAAAAGGGCCTGAAGGTGGTCTGTGTGGGCGGAAATCCCTTTAAGCAGCTGAAAAATAAACAGCTGCGGTACGCCTATGACCTGAGTCCCGGCCAGTTTTTGTATTTAATACACCATGCCCGGTATGTGGTGACCAATTCATTCCACGGAACGGCATTTTCCATTCATTATAAAAAAGACTTTTTCTTAGAGCTGTCCAGCCTGACCAATTCCCGCCTGCAGCAGATCGTGGAGATCACTGGTCTGCAGGATCGGGTCATTGGCCCGGGTTGTACCGATAAGCCGGTGGATTATGACCGGGTATACCGCCGTTTAGAGCCGAAAAAGGCTCTGTCGGCAGCATATTTAAAGGAAGCTGTTACGCAATGAAACGGATTCTGATCGTAAACAACAATCTGTGCATGGGTGGCGTGCAAAAGGCCCTTGTCAGCCTTTTGTGGAATATCCGCAGTGATGCGGAGGTGACACTCCTGCTGTTTTATAAGGGCGGAGAGCTTTTAGACGAGCTGCCTCCGGAGATCAAGGTGATCACGGCGGATTCCGCCTACCGCTACCTGGGTATGCCGGGCAGCCATGCCAAAACTCTTAGAGATAAGCTTGGCCGCAGCTTTTATGCGGCAATCAGCCGTCTGTTTGGCAGGAAATACGCCACTTTTCTGATGGGTCAGAAAAAGCTTACCGGCTACGATGTGGCCATCTCCTACCTCCATGACGGCACAGATAAGGCCTTTTACGGCGGTTGTAACGAGTTTGTATTAAAGCACGTGCAGGCAAAGAAGAAGATCACCTTCCTGCACTGTGATTACACCCTCTGCGGTGCGGAAACCACCCAAAACAGGGCCCGGTATGAACAATTTGACCGGATCGCCGCCTGTTCGCAGGGCTGTGCCGATGCCTTTATTTCCGCAAACCCTCATTTGGAGGAAAAGGTGCGGGTGGTGTATAACTGCCACCGATTTAAAAGGATTCGGGAGCTGGCGGAGGAGGTCCCTGTACAGCTGCCCGGTGATCGGCTGAATGTGGTGACCGTTGCCCGCTTGGGCAAGGAAAAAGGCGTGGAGCGGGCAGTGGAGGCTGTTGCAAAAATGGGTGCAGACCGCGAAAAACTCCACTATTACATTATTGGTGACGGCATTTTACGGCCGCAGATCGAAGCACTGATTGAAAGAGAGGGGCTGCAGGACCATGTGACCCTGTGCGGTCAAATGCAAAACCCTTATGGCTATATTCAGGCGGCGGATTGTTTACTGATCCCGTCTTACAGCGAGGCTGCGCCGTTGGTCATTGGCGAGGCAGTTTGTCTGGGTACGCCAATACTCTCTACAAAAACCTCCTCTGCTACGGAAATGCTGACGGATACCGGCTATGGCTGTGTCTGCGAGAATTCCGTGGAGGGTCTGACGGAAGCACTCAGGGCGTTGACCCCAAAGCCGCCCGCCGAAGCACGGCAAACGTCCAATGACGAAGCACTGGCGCAGTTTTACCGGTGCCTGAAAGAATAAAAACAGAAAGGCAGGGATGAAGGTGTCCGGCAAGCGCATATATTTATATTTGAGCATTGCGCTGGCAGTGGCACTGTGCGGCGCACATGTGGTTGGCAGCAATGTGCTGGTTTTGCCCTGTCTGGCGGCATTTTTGGCGTTGGTGGGCTGGTGCTGCACCAAAAACTATACCCTTCCCATCCTGCTGTTTTTTCTGCCCTGGTCTCCAATTCTGAGAACCGGCCCGGATAGCTTTTCCTTCTTTACCTTCGGGCAGGTGCTGGTGTGTGCCATCAGCGTGCTGAAAAAACGGTTTAAGTTTAAGCGTTATCATATTATCTGTGCAGTAGCTCTGATGGCGCTGACCCTGATCTCCAAGCTGATAGATGGCAGCAATTTGAGCTTCGACTACTTTGCATTTATTATGCTGATCCTGCTGTTTCCGGTTGTCAAGGAGGAGTGGACACAGGGAAAATACGATTTTTACAGGATTGTTACAGCATTTTCCCTGGGCATTATTCTTGCGGCGCTCAGCGCCATGTTCTTTGCAAATTCTCCCTCCATCTCCAGATTTATCAAGGTGGACTCCTATTTGACCATCATCCGCCGCTGCGGCTTCTACGGTGACGCAAACTTTTATACCGCACAGATCACCGCTGCTATGGCCGGCTGTTTTGCCCTTTTGCTGAAGGAGGAGAAGAAAGGCCGTGTGGCCTTTTTGGGACTGCTGGTAGTGCTGATGATCTACTGTGGCTTCCTGTCCGGCTCCAAATCCTTTGTACTGGTTACCGCCTGCATTTTGCTGCTGTGGCTCATATCCTTTATCAGGATGCGGGGTAAGGTGGCGCTGAAGCTGGTGCTCTTTACCGGTCTTGCGCTGCTGATGATCTACATCGTCACCTCGGCGGTGTTTGAGGGCCTTTTGGAAGTGATTATTCTCCGCTTCTCCAGCTCAGACGACCTGGATAGCTTCACAACAGGCCGAATCGAGCTGTGGGAGACGTATGTGACGGCTATATTCAAGGATATCAAGATATTTTTCCTCGGTAAGGGCTTTACCAATATTAAGATCAATGACCGTGGCTCCCACAGTACACCGTTGCAGATCTTCTACCAGTTTGGTCTGGTGGGTATGGCTGTGCTGCTGTTTTGGGTGGTGTGCTTCTATCGGGATACCTCCCATAAGGAGCTGGCGGTGAAAAAGCTGACCCTGAACCTTACCATGGTGCTCGTTGGTGTGGTGCTGCCCTGGTTTGCCATTGATATTCTGTTTTTTGACGAATTTTTCCTGCTGCAGTGGTATTTGTTTATTGCAATGCAGCAACCGCAGCTGCGGGGTGCAAGTCCCCCGAGGCTACGGCAGTTAAATATATAACTATGGAGGAAGCCTGTAATGGATAAACGAACAAAAAGCAATGAAGAATTTATGGAAGTGAACGTAAAACGGCTGTGGGATGCGGTGCTGATCAAATCCTGGCTGATCGTTTTGGTTTCTCTGCTGTGTGCAGTCGTTGTGTTTGTGGGTACATATTTTCTTGTGACACCACTGTACCAGTCCTCCGCCATGTTCTATGTGAACAACAGCTCCATTTCCGTAGGTGATGCCTCCTTAAGTATTGACTCCGGTGATATTTCCGCATCCAAGAGCCTGGTTAATACCTACATCGTTATTTTGGATACCAGAGAGACCCTGGGTGCAGTTATTGACTATGCAGGTATTGACCGTACTGTGGGTGAGGTGCGGGATATGATCGAGGCACAGGCCATCGATGATACTGAGGTTTTCCGTGTGGTGGTCACTTCCTCCGATCCGAAGGAGGCCGATACCATCGCCGATGCCATTTCCTACATTCTGCCCAAGCGAATTTCCACCATTGTAGAAGGCACCTCTGCAAAGGTTGTGGATTCTCCTGTTGTTGCAACAAGACCCTCCTCTCCCAGCTATCTGATGAATACGCTCATCGGCTTTTTGATCGGTTTCGTGCTGTCTGCCGGTTTCGTGGTGTTTCAGGAGCTGTTTGACAGCACTGTGCGCAGTGACGAGGACATCAATCAGGTCTGCAAGCAACCCATCCTGGCAGCTGTCCCGGACATGAATGCCCCCTCTAAGGGTAACTCCCACTACTATGCCTACGGCAACCGCAAGAAGGGCAATACAGGTATTGCGTCGAAGCAGGGTGGCTCCAAGCAATCGAACCTCATCGGCAGCCGCATCAGCTTCTCTGCCTCTGAAGCATATAAGCTGCTGCGTACAAAGCTGCAGTTCTCCTTTACTGACGACAATAACTGCCGTGTGATTGGCCTGTCCAGTGCTCTCAGCGGTGAAGGTAAGAGTCTGACTTCCATTAACCTGGCCTACACCCTGTCCCAGCTGGACAAAAAGGTTCTGCTGATCGACTGTGATATGCGCCGTCCCACCCTGGCTGATAAGCTGGGGATCCGGAAGAAGCCCGGTTTGTCCAGCTTTCTGACCGGTCAGAGCCAGCTCCATGAGCTGATCCAGAATTGCGGCATTACCCATGAGGAGAATTCCTTCCATGTGATTGCCGCCGGTCAGAATCCTCCTAACCCTATTGAGCTTTTAAGCTCTGCAAGAATGACCCGGGGCCTCGCCGCCCTGCGAGAGATCTACGATTACATCATTTTGGACCTGCCCCCTGTGGGCGAGGTGTCCGATGCGCTGGCTGTTGCCAATTTGACCGATGGCATGCTGCTGGTGGTTCGCCAGAACTATTGTAACCGCCTGATCCTGGCCGATGTGGTTCGTCAGTTTGAGTTCATTGAGTCCCGCATTCTGGGCGTGATCTTCAACTGCACCCAGGAGGGAGACCGCAAGTACAGCAAGGGCTACTATAAGAATTATTATAGACGCTACTACAGACGCTACTACGGCAAATCCTATGGTAAATATGAGCGCAGCTACCGTGCTGCGGCCAAACACGATGCCGGGAAAGGTACGCAGCAGCAATGATCGACACCCATAGTCATGTCTTACCTGGGGTCGATGATGGCAGCCGGTCGGTGGAGGAGTCCCTGGAAATGCTTCGTCAGGAGGCGGCCCAGGGAATCCGCCGTGTGGTTGCTACGCCCCACTTTTATGCCCATCATGATGACCTGGATCACTTCCTGGCCCGGGCCGCAGAGGCGGAAAAACTGCTGCGGACAAAAATGGCAGAGGAAGAAGGTCTCCCTGAACTCAGTGTTGGCGCAGAAGTATATTTTTTTCAGGGAATTAGCGATGCCGAGCTTATAAATCGATTGACATTTGATAAAAAAAAGTGTATTCTAATAGAGATGATGCAGGACCCTTGGGGGGATGCTGTATATAAGGAGTTGGATGGTATTGCCCAAAAACAGCAGCTGCTGCCTATTGTTGCCCATGTGGATCGATATATCCGCCCATTTCGCACAGGGGGTATCCCTGAACGACTGGCGGAGATGCCAGTGTTGGTGCAGGCGAACGCAAGCTTTTTCCTGCATCCCATGACCGCACCGCTGGCACTGCGGATGCTGCGAAACGATCAGATCCAGCTTCTTGGATCGGATTGTCATAATCTCAGAGACAGAAAGCCAAACATAGGCGCAGCAAAGGCCGTGATCGAAAAGCGGCTGGGCAGGGAAGTGCTCCAACGACTTGAGGAGTATGAAGCGCAGCTGCAGCTGGAAGAATGATCCTTAAATGTGTATTTAAAAGATTGGAGAGTTGCTCTATGAGAAAAATTATTTGCTTGTTAAGCACGTTGGTGCTACTGGTGAGCCTGGGCGTGTCCGTTTTGGCTGCTACCGGCTTTGTGCCCAGTATTACTTATAAGGATGGCCCCGAAATAACCTGGGCAACCTTCGAGGATGAGGATGTGTCCGACTGCCTGGTGATTACTTCCATCAAGCAGGCTACCGATAAGACCACCGACATCTCCCAGGCTGAGCGTGACCATCTGCTGGATGTGTATGCAAAGCTGAAGGACGGCTCCATGACACTGCCCATCAACGAGGAT
>CAYMPY010000037.1:0-15331 GCA_964392535.1 uncultured Oscillospiraceae bacterium | reverse complement strand
CGTCACTATGGATATTTTTTGTCACTATTGCAGGTTCATTTTACAATGCGCCAATTATATATATTCTTCCTTTGTATAACATTTCTTTTACTTTTGCATAAGTTTTCCTCTTATATTATTATTTAATATTATGAGAGAATTTATAAGGAGGGCTTTAACATGAAAAAAGTAATACTGAGTGCCCTTCTTGTGCTGCTGGTTTGCCTCTTGGCAATACCTGCCGCGGCACAGGAGCATGACGACACCCACTGCCTGTGCGGCGGCAGCTGTGCAGAGCTTCAGGACCACAGCTGTCAGTCCGTAACCTGGACACCCCTTCCGGAAGGCACCACCGACTTTGGCAAGCTGGAAGCAGGTAATTATTACCTGACAGGTGATGTAACCGCTACGGGACTAACTTCCATTACAAATGATATCAGTATATGCCTGAACGGTTATAACATTACGGCCTCCGACGGACGCTGTTTTGGTAACACCATTGATGCCACCCTGAATATCACCGACTGCTCCTATGCAGACGGCGCCTGGGGCGGCACGGTCACCGGCGGCAACTCTATTTATGGCGGCATCCTCTATACCCACTATAGCTCCGTGGTCAACATCTACGGCGGCAACTTTACCGGCAACGGCAGCTATAACCGCCTGGCCGGTCTGTTCTGCATTGCTCAGGACGGTATTGACGAGGCCGCAAAAACCAACACCGATTATTCCTCCACTCTGAATATCTATAACGGCAACATCTACGGCGGTCTGTCCGGCCGTGGCGGCAATATTTTTGGTATGCACTGCGCCGTGATCAATATGTACGGCGGCAGTGTCCATGACGGCAAGGCTACTTATACCACCTGGGGTACTACGGTCCAGCCCGGTATCGGCGGTAATATCCATGTGGATGCCAACGCAAGCTTCAATATGTACGGCGGCAAGATCTATGACGGTGTTGCCCAACAAGGCACCACCACCGTAGCCTATTCCGGCTCCGGCGGCAACGTCAGCGTAAACGGTAAATTCAATATGTACGGTGGCGAAATTTACGGCGGCCTGGCCGAAGCAAACCCCACCACCAAAAGTAGCGGCACTGCCTGGGACGTGGCCTCCGCAGGCCGTGGCGGCAACATTCTGGTGCAAAACTCCACCGGTCAGGTAACCATTTCCGGCGGCAAGATCTATGACGGCGTTGCAAACGGCATCGGCGGCGGCAACATCTTTGTGGAAAACGGCACACTGAACCTCTCCGGCGGCATGATCTGGGGCGGAATCGCCAACGCCGACGGTGACCTGAAAAATTCTGCCTATCTTGTAAATGCTTACGAGGTCTGCGGCGGCTCCATCCGTATTCAGAACGGCAACATGAACATGACCGGCGGCAGCGTGGGTATTGACGAAAACGGCAACGCCGCCGGCGGCACCACACTGCCCTCCGGCTCTGAGTGCGCAAATATCTATTTCTTCGGCACTTCCGTAGCAAACCTCTCCGGCGGCACCATCGCAAACGGCAACTCCTGGCTGGATGAAAACGGCACATTGACCCACGGCCTGACCTCCAAGGGCGGCAACATCGGTGGCAACGGCACCATCACCGTCTCCGGGGACATGGTCATTCGGGACGGCTATGCCACCACCACCGGCGGCAACTGGACCATCTTCAATAACTCGGGTTGTAAAATCACCGGCGGCACCATCTCCGGCGGCAAAGCCCCCAAGGGCGGCAACATCACCATCAGCGGCAGTAACACCACCCCCCAGCTGCTGCAGATGTCCGGCGGTACCATCTCCGGCGGTGAGGCCCTCACAGGCTCCGGCGGCAATATTCTCATTGACCACTCCGCCAAGGGTATCGATATTATCGGCGGTACCATTACCGGCGGCATTGCCGCAACAAGCAGCGGCAACATCCACAATAAAGGCATCATTCAGTTCTCCGGCGGTGTGATCACCGCAGGTCAGCCCGGTGATGTCATGGTCATGGAAAAGGGCGCATTTGTTGCCCAGTACACCACCTTTGACGAGGCCGTAGCTGCACTTACCGAAAACCAGTATCTGCGGCTGACCGGTTATGTCAGCGGTGTCACCGTCAATAGCACCCTTTGGGTAGACCTGGCCGGTAACAACATGACCGATGTGAAGATCACCGGCAAGCTCTACTGTATGGACTCCGCCACCGATGATTACACCGGCGAAAACGCAGGCACACTGACCGTTTCCTCCGGTAAGCCCGAGACGGTTATCAAAACCACCGCTGAAATGGCCGGCAATATCAAGCGGTATCTGCCTGCAAACGAAGACGGCGTTTACTCCTTCCATCGGTTCTACATGGCCATCACCAAGGCCTCCATGCGGCCCTCCGATGTGGGCGTTGGCTACAAGGCCCAGTTCGTTGGCAGTGAATACGCCGAGCAGTACTTAAGCACCACCACCGCCTTTGGCTATACCATGTGGCTGGAGGGCGGCCAGAAGATCATGCGCGGCATGGCTGCAAGCAAATTCGGCAATAATCAGGAGGTCACCCTCCGTATTAAGAATTTCCTGTCCGCAAGTGTTACCGCCGAGGAAAACACCAAGCGGGCAGAGACCCCGGTCTACGCCAGTGCCTATATCCGTCTTGCAGACGGCACCATGATCGAGACCACCCCGGTGTGCTACACCTTCCGGGATATGCTGGAGGCCGCAGACGACAACTACAGCAGCTATACCGAGCTGCAGCAGAAGTGGCTCCACACCCTCAGCGACAAATTCTACGCCTCCATGCTCTCCTACGATATTGAAAACTATCACCATTCTTCGGGCAGCGCATGGAAGGAAATGGGTCAGGATTCCTTCCTCACCATGGTGAAAAATTCCTACACCATCCCCTCCGGCAGCTATTATCTGACCGAGGATGTGGATTTGGGCACTTATTCCTTTAAGGTTGCCAAGGGCAGAACCATCAACATCTGCCTGAACGGCCATACCTTAAAAACCTCCTCCCGTATGATCAATACCGAAGGCACGCTGAACATCTGTGATTGCCACGCACCGGAGCTGGAGGGCTCAATGGAGAGCACCTATACCGTCAACAGCACCAATGAAAACAAGGAATTTACAGCCATTATTTACTGCTACGCCAGCTCTGTCACCAATCTCTACGGCGGCAACCTGAAATCCACCGCCCCCCTGGATATGTGCGGCGTTGTGGCTGTCAGCCATGACAAGACCTCTGAGCCGGACCGTCCTGTTGGCGTATTCAATATGTACGGCGGTTCTATTTCCGGTGCAGGCGTTACCGGTGACGGCGGCCTGATCTCACTTTGGAACGGCGGCATCTTTAACCTCTATGACGGCACTCTGTACGGTACAACTGCCAAAAATGGCGGCACAATATCCATGGGCAGCAAAAGCCAGTTTAACGTTTACGGCGGCACAGTCACCGCCGGCACCGCTGTAGACGGCAAGGGCGGCAACATCTACGCCTCCGGCGGTACCATCTCCATCTCCGGCGGTACCATCGAGGGCGGTACTGCAAGCTATACCACCTCCTACGGCTACGGTGGTAATATCTACCATTCCGGTACACTGAATATGTCCGGCGGTACCATCACCGGCGGTACGGCCCAGGGCGGCAAGGGCGGCAATATTTATTCCACCGGAGCCTCTGTCAACTTCACCGGCGGTACAGTTACCAATGGCTCTGCGCCCAAGGTCTATGACGAAAGCGGCAGTGCGGTCTACCGTACCGGCGTCAGCGGCGGCATCTTAGCCCTTGAAACAACCGTTAATGTCAGCGGCGAGACCGTCATCGACGGCAATAACAACGGTAATCTGTACCTTTACGGCTTTGAGGCCTTCCTCAATGCCCAAAACATGACCGGCAGTGCCAAGGTCGGCCTCAGCGGCGACATTTACGGCAAGGTCTCCGATAACACCGATGTCATTCCCTATCTGTACGGTGACCTGTCCGGCTCTTACCTCCAGACCGTCAACGGACGGGTGCTGATCGCCGAAAATCAGTATTCCAACGCAAGCTACAGCGAAAGCCTGACCACCTTCTCCGTAGGCTATAACGCCACCAGCATCAAGCCTAAGGAATCCGGCCTGGTCATGAGCTCTTGGGGTAACCCCAACGGCCGAAAAACCGATGGCACCGTCGGCTACGAGCCCTTTATCACCACCGTGGCCATTACCGACAAGCAGAATAAGACCATTTTAATGATCACCATCGATGTGCAGAATACCCCCGATACCCTTTATAAGTATATGTTCAAGCACATCAGCGAGGCAACCGGCGTGCCCGAGGAAAACATCTATATGTCCGCAACCCATACCCATAACTGTCCCTCTTTAAGCACCTCCACCCCGGGCAACAGCCGCTATACCTACTGGTTCACGGAGCGGGCAATCCAAAGTGCCATTTTGGCTATGGCAGACCGCAGTGCGGCCACCATGGAGACCGGTTCCTTCGACACCGATGGTATGAACTACTCCCGTCACTATTATTACTACTTAAATAACGACACTGCCAACGGTAAGACCTACTTTGGTGACCAGTTCGGTCAGACACCCCAAAATGGTGAGACCATCTACCGTGTCCGTCAGGGTGACGAGACCATGCACCTGGTGGCCTTTAACCGGACCGGCAAGCAGCCGGTGCTGGTGGTCAACTGGCGTGCCCACCCCCACCGCAGCGGCGGCATGACAAGCTACTCCACCGATGCGGATGTGATCGGCGCAACAAGAACCTATGTGGAAGCAAACTCCAATTACCTGTTTGCTTACTTCCAGGGTGCAGCCGGTAACATGAATACCACCTCCCGGATTTCTGGCGAAACCTACAAGTCCGGCAAGATCACGGAGTACGGTAACGAACTGGGCCGTCAGATTATCGTAAACGGCCTGCCCACGCTGCAAACCGCAGCCACCGGCCTGATCCAGACCCAGCAGATCAACTATGCAGCCGCCGTTGACCACTCCCAGGATGACAAGATCGAGCAGGCCAAAGCTCTGCAGAAGTATTACCAGGAAAACCCCGATGAAATGGATACCCTGTCCGAGCAGCTGGCGGTGGCAGCCACCTACGGCTTTACCAGCGTATTCCACGCCACCCGGCTGATCGCCAAGTATAACCTGGACGAGACCAAGAACCTGGAGTTGAACATCTTCAGCATCGGCAATTCTGTAGGCTTCTACACCGCACCTGCTGAGCTGTGGGACAGCTTCAGTGAGGAAATCGAAGGTCTGTCTCCCTTCAAGACCACCTTCTGTATCGGCTATAGCAACGGCAGCGTTGCTTACATCCCCTACAAGCTGGACTACGAAGATTCCTACGAGGACGTGTACTGCCTGTTCGTTCAGGAAGACACCATCGAGCAAATGCGCACCTACTACCTGGATGCCCTGGAAGCACTTTTCAATAACGCATAACAAAAAGCCGTGGCATTTTTGCCACGGCTTTTTAAACGCAGAGCGCAGAATGCAAAAGGCCTTCCCCTCTGGGGAAGGAGGACCGCGTTAGCGGTGGATGAGGTTACCACGGTACGATTTCGCCGGAACCCAGCATAATAATCGAACCGTGTACCGCCCTCATCCGACCTCGCTTCGCTCGGCCACCTTCCCCAAAGGGGAAGGCATTTGGCCACCCACAAAACGCAGAACGCTTAAGTGCAGAACGCAGAGCGCAAAAGGCCTTCCCCTCTGGGGAAGGGGGACCGCGTTAGCGGTGGATGAGGTTACCACGGTACGATTTCGCCGGAACGCAGCATGATAATCGAACCGTGTACCGCCCTCATCCGACCTCGCTTCGCCCGGCCACCTTCCCCAAAGGGGAAGGCATTTGGCTACCCACAAAACGCAGAACGCAGAGCGTAGAATGCACTCTGCGTTCTGCGTTATTCTGTTTTTTCTGCGTTTAAGTTATCCACCACGATATCCTGGTAGGGGTTGGCAATGACGGTGCGGTAGGTATGGTAAATGACCATGCCGGGCTTGGCGCCGGGGGTCTTTTTTACCTGCTTGACCGCCGTCACATCCACCGGGATATTCTGTCCAACCGTTGCACCGGAATAATAGGCCGCCAGCTGGGCTGCCTGGGTGATGGTATTGTCCGGGGGCGTAGTGCCGCCACAGGAAATGATCACATGGCTGCCGTGGACCTTGGAGGCATGACACCAGATATCGTCCTTTCGGGCGGCCTTAAAGGTCAGCTCGTCATTTTGGCGGTTGTTGCGGCCCACATAAATGGGATAACCATCCGTAGACTCAAAGCGCATGGGGGGCAGTTTTCCCTGCTTCATCCGCTTTTTATTGCTGTCGGCACGGACATAGCCACCGTCCTGCAATTCCCGTTTGATCTCCTCTAATTCACCATCGGTCTGCGCTCTGTCCAGCTCCTCCAGCACACTTTGGAGATACTGCAGCTCCACCCGGCCCAGCTCTAACTGACGGGTCAGTTCTTTTTCCGCATTTTTCATGCGACCGTAGTCTTTATAGAACTTAGCCGCATTCTGCTGGGGGGACAGCAGCGGAGACAGGGGGATCGTGATGGTTTTCATTTCCTCATCATAAAAGTCTACACACTCCACGGAGGTCTGACCTTTTTGGATGGCATAAATATTGGCCGTCAGAATATCGCCTAACTGCCGCAGCCGCTCCCGGTCATAGGTCTCCAAAAGCTCCTTTTCCTGAATGGCCATTTTCCGCTGCAGCCGCTGGACCAGGTTCTGTACGGTCTTGCGCACTGCCTGGGACTTCTGCCGCATGGCATCCTTGCGATCACGGACAATATAAAATTCGTCCAACAGCGCCGTAAAGGACTCCGCACGGCGGTTCACGCCATACTGGAAAATGGGACAGAAGGCAAACTGCTTCATGTTGCCCCGGTCATCGGTATAATAGTAAGGCCCGGGCTGTCCGATGGTCTCACCGAAAAACTGCGCCAATTTCTGCGCCACCGGCGCATATGGCGGATCGATCCGGGCATCCACATCCCCACAGGCATACAGTGCCGCCTCCCGGCAAACCAAGGGTGACAGGCCGCCCAATGTATCCATAAGCCGCTGGCTCAGTAGATCTGCACCCGGTGCGCTCAGGAGGTTTACATAATCTTCCTCTGTACAGGTAATGGGGTCTGTTTTTCCTACCGGGTCGGGCATTTGGTAGTATAGACCCGGCAGTGCAGGCCGTTTGGCCTCGTCCACGCCGATACGCCGGAGGCAATCGATAATGCGGCCATCAGGCCCTAACAGATAGAGGTTGCAGGTTCTGCCCATCAGCTCAGCAACCAGCTTTTTCTCCACCTGATCGCCCATTTCGTCAATACAGCTGAAGGTCAGCACCGCCAGCCGCTCCATGGGGGGCTGTTCGATAGAAAGCAGCCGTCCGCCGGACAGGTGCTTGCGCAGCAGCATACAGAACATGGGCGGCTCCGAAGGATTTTCCGGGCTGGACGCGGTCAGGTGCAGTCGGGGTGCAGTGGGATTTGCGGCAAACAGCAGCTTTTCACGACCCTCTGTACCCTTAATTAGAATCAGCACCGTATCCCGGGAGGGCTGGAAGAGCTTTTCCACACGGCCGCCAATGAGCCTGGGGCGTAGCTCATCTATAACAGCCTTCAAAAAATAAGCATCAAATGCCATTACAGTGCCTCCAATCCCATTTTAAACAGCGCATTGAGCCGATCTAAACGACCCATCAAAAACAGCGCACCAAACAGCGCCTCCAGGCCGGTGGCCTTGGCGTATTCCTTTGCAGTAGCTGCCTTGGGGGCAGCATGGGTATGGGCATTCTTACCACGGCGGTAATAGCCCTGCTCTTCTTCAGTTAAGGCCTCCTGGATCGCATCGGCAATTTTTGCCTGGGTGGAGGCCCGGACCAACGCCACCGTGTCCTTATGGAGCTTATGAACGGTACGGTCACCGCTGCAGCACAAGTAAGACCGGCACAGCAGCTCATAAGCACCGTCCCCCACATGGGCAAGGCCGGTACTCTGCAGCTCCTTTACCTGGGCATCTGTAAAATTCAGCTGAAAATAATTTTCCATAATCATTCCTCATTTCTCCGCTTATGGTAGCAGATTTCAGGCGCAAAGTCAATGTTGACCGTAGGTTTTGCGGGCTACGCCTTCCCCTTTGGGGAAGGCCAAAAAGCACTAATAATCAATCACCCGCTAAATCCATTTTCCCATTATTCTTTATAATACAGTTACAGAATTTCCGGTTTACATAAACACAAAATTTTCTACTTTTTTCGAATTATGGAAACAAGGAGTTATCCACACTTTCCACAGGTTTTTCCACAGGGTACACAGGGAAAAACCCTTGCAAACACTGGGTTTACAAGGGTTTTTTATAAAATTGATTTACAATTTGTAAATTTTTAAGGCTTTTTATTGGTTTACAGAATACCGGACCAGAGCCGCGAAAATGCGGTCTTTTTTATCTGTACCGTCTGTCCGTGTGCGGTGGATATTCACAGAAAGTGTATCCTCCGAGAGGGTGTAACCCAGCTCCATTTGGTCATTGAGACGGCCCTCATTAAAGTAGCAAAGCTCCAAGCTTTCCACTTCCTTTTGGGGTGCAAGCTCCGTGACCCAATCCATGTAGCGGGTGTTATTCATATGTCCGTTAATATCCAGGTGGCACTGCTCCACGGTCTTATAGGTCACCTGCTCCTGGTCGGTCACCGGCAGGCCTCTGGGAAGCTCCGGCTCACCGCCCTCCAAAGTGCCATTGACCTCCACGCCGCTTTTGCCGGGCAGCACCATGGCTCTTGTATTCACATCCATCAGCACCCACAGGGACACCACCTTAAACAGCAGTGTGCCATCCTGGGCATAGCCCATAACGCAGCGGGGATAGGCAGTGCGGGAAGTGGGCATGGGCCAGGTTTTCAGGGTGATCTCCTTTTCAGCCCTTGGCTGTGTCACGATCTCCACCCTTGTACGGATCACCGCCCAAAAGAGGTTCTTTTCCTGCAGCTCTTCCCAGCCTGCGCCCAAAACCGTTGCATGGGCACCGGCTGCCTCCTGTGCAAAGTATAATATTGCCGACATTTTCAGCCGTCCCGATTCATCCAAATTCTCCGGCATTACCGGCATTTTTATTTCGTAGCTCACTGTGCTTCTCCAATTTTGACCTTTATTTGATACTGTGTGCCGTCCCGATAGACCACAGCCGTCACCTCCTGTCCCTGCTGCAGCGAGGTCAGCAGAGAATTGAGTGCATCAAAGCTGTGAATGGGGGTATTTGCAAGGCTGGTGAGAATATCACCGGCCCGCACACCCCGCTCAAACAGGGCGCTGTCCTCTTCAATGGCTGTGATAAATATACCTTGGGGAATATCGTAATAATGCTGATAAAACTCGTCGATCTCCTGACCGTGGATGCCCAAATGGATCCGTCCCTCCACGAAGCCGTGGTTTATAAGCTGATCGGCAACATTTTTAATGGTGACGGAATCCAGGGAAAAGCTGACCCGCTCCGTGCCGGTCAGGGACATCATATTGGAGGCACATTGGGTATGGATGCCCACGATCTGTCCATAACAGTTAATGAGCATACCGCCAACCTGCTCCAGGTCCAGGGAAGCCGTAGTCTTTATCAGGGTCATGGTTCCGCCGCCGGCCTGAATATCACCGTTGATGGCCGAGACGATGCCGTCTGCCATGACACCGGTGCCGTTATGGCTGCCAATAGAGACCACCACATCCCCCACCCGCAGGGCCGTACTGTCCCCAAAGGTGGCCGGGGTCAGATCATCTGCATCCACCCGCAAAATGGCAAGATCAGAAAAGCTGTCTCTGCCCACCACGGTTGCAGGCAGCTTTTCCCCATTTGATAAATGGATGTTGATCTTCTCAGACCCGGTCAGCAGGTAGCTGTTGGTTAGAATGTAGCCGTCCTTTGTTAATATAACGCCGGTGCCGTTTTGGCTTCCGGTCTCTACGTTGACTAAAGAACGTATCGTGCCGGCGTAAATTTCCTGCAGGGACATACCGCCCTCCTGGGGGTAGTAGTCCATGGATTGGGGGGATTCGGCCAGCACAATGGTCTCGTCACTGTAGGTCACCTCCAGTGCGCTGCTATAATCGTCATCCTCACGGACAGCCACCGCCAGTGCCTCTTTATTCTTATCATTTTTCAGCAGCTTCTGAAACAGGGAGATATTTAAAAGGCCCAGAATACTGATAATGCCGCCTAAGAAAATAATAACGATCATAAGCACAGCAATGATGCCACCGTGACTTTTCGGCGGTGCGGTATGGCCAATATTATATTGATGATCAAATTTATCCATATCAATTCACCACCGGTAATGTAAAGGTAAATTCCGTAACACCGTCCTTGCTGCTGACGGAGATATTTTCTCCGTGGCCGCAGATAATGGTCTTTACGATATAAAGGCCCAGGCCCCAGCTGTCCCGATTCTCAGAACGGCTTTTATCCACCTTATGGAACCGCTCAAACACCAGCGGCAGCTCCTTGGCGGGAATGGTCTCACCGCTGTTATACACGGAAAAATACAGCTTTTGTCCTGCGATTTTCAGCTTTAAGCCCAATTTTCCATCCTGGGGACAGAATTTTACACCGTTATCCACCAAATTGTAGATCACCTGTGTAATGGCATCGGGGGCGGCGTTAGTGTACACCGGGTAGTCCGGGAAATCCACCTCCACATCAATGCCCTTGCTGTTGATCTTCTGCTCAAAGGTGATCAGCACCTGACCGGCTGCCTCCACCATATCAAAGCGGGTACGCAGTAAGCTTCCGGTATCCTGCAGCCTGGAAAGATCCAGCATACTGCGGACAAGTCTGCTCAGCCGCTTGGTCTCATTGGAGACCATGGTCAGGTAATAATCCTGCCTTTCCTCGGGGATGGTACCGTCCAAAATACCGTCCACAAAGCCGGAAATGGTGGTCATGGGCGTTTTCAGCTCATGGGACACATTTTCCACAAAGGCTTGCCGCTGATTTTCGCTCAGCTGCAGAGATGCAGCCATGCTGTTAAAGGCAAGGGCCAGCTCCTGCACCTCACTGGAGGTAGCCTTCTCCACCTGCACCCGGGCATCCAGCTTTCCGTGACCAAAGTCCGTGGCCGCCTTTGCCATATCCCGCAGAGGCTTACTGTGTCTGCGGATAAAGTACCATGCAACAGACACCGCCAGCAGCACCACAATGATGGCAATGATCAGGTACATTTGGGATAGTCTGTTAAACGCAAGAAGCTCTGTGGACACCGGCATGGAGGTGATCACAATGCCGATAGCTTTTTCATTATGTTCAATAGGCACCGCCACCACATTCCGGGACTCTGTATAAAGGCCCTGAATAATACCGGTACTGCGCACAGTCCCCTGGGACACCACCTGCTGCACAAAATCGTCACTGATCACAAGTCCCTGATGGGAACAGCTCAGAGGGCTTTCCGCGCACAGGATCAGCTTGCCGTCCAGGTCGCAGATCACTGAGGACATTTCCGTCACCCGGTAGCTCATAGAGATGTTCAGCAGAAAATCCTCTGTTGCACCCCCGCTGGCGTAATAGGTGGTAGCCAGGTCTGCAACGGCGTGGGCGTTATTTTCCAGCCGATCCATGGTCTGCTCCTGCATCACATTCCGCACCTGCAGCTGAAAAAACAGGCCGATGGACAGAAGTGCCGCCAGCAGGATCACCACAATTGGGAAAAATAATTTTGAAAAAGAGCTTTTCATAATAAAAACCTTTTTTATTCACTTCGCCGAAGGCAAAACTTAGTTAAATTCGAAGTTTATAAAACTTCGAACTTATAACCAACGCCCCACACTGTCTTCAGACTCCACTTTTCCGATGCGCCCTCTAACTTTTCACGAAGCCGCTTCACATGGACATCCACCGTACGGGAGTCACCGAAGTAATCAAAGCCCCAAACCTCGTCCAGCAGCTGATTGCGGGTGTAGACCCGGTTGGGAGAGGATGCCAGATAGAATAAAAGCTCCATTTCCTTGGGGGGTGTATCCACCTTCTTGCCGCTTACGGTCAGCTCAAAGGCATCCATGTCGATGGTCATGTTTTCAAATTCCAGGCGGCGGTCATTTTTGACAGCAGGCATACAGTCACTGCGCCGCAGTACGGCCTCAATACGGGCCAGTACCTCCCGCATTTGGAAAGGCTTGGTGATATAATCGTCTGCGCCCAGCTTCAGGCCATCCACCTTGTCGTCGGTCTCACCCTTGGCGGTGAGCATGATCACCGGAACCATAGACTCGGCACGGATGGCACGGCAAACAGCATAGCCATCCATTACCGGCATCATGATATCCAGCAGCACCAGGTCCGGCTTCTCGCTGCGGAACAGCTCCAACCCCTGACCGCCGTCATGAGCCATCACCGGCTCATAGCCTTCTTTTTTCAGATACATTTCCAACAGCTCTGCAATATTACGGTCGTCTTCTACAACCAAAACCTTGATCGCCATAAATAGTCCTCCTGTAAAAATATTTGTTTTTTATTTCATTATAGTCTAAATACTGGTTTTGTAGTGAATATTTTGTTAATTATTTCACCGAAAATGTGAACAAGCATTTCTGCTTGCTTTTATTTTCAATGTCCTGTATAATATAAATTAAGAGGATGTAAATTTCAAGGAGGATCTATGGATATTATTGAGCTGTTAAAAGCGGTTTTATTCGGCATCGTGGAGGGCATCACCGAATGGCTTCCCGTGTCCAGTACGGGACATATCATTCTGCTGGATGAGTTTATCAAGCTGAATGTCTCCTCCGAGGCTTTTAAGGATATGTTCGATGTGGTCATTCAGCTGGGCGCAATTTTAGCGGTGGTGGTGCTGTTTTTCAGTAAATTAAACCCCATTTCCCCAAAAAAGACAGCGGCGGAAAAGAAAAACACCTGGCTTCTGTGGGCCAAGGTGGTTGTTGCGGTCCTGCCCTCGGCAGTGATCGGTCTGCTGTTTGAGGACCTTTTGGATACATATTTATATAGCTACATCGTGGTGGCCCTGGCCCTGATCTTCTACGGCGTTGCATTTATTTTAGTAGAAAAGAATAATCAAAGGAAGCCTGCCAAGATTGAAGGTGTTCACGGTATTGATTTTAAGACCGCCATTTTCATTGGCTGCTTCCAGGTCCTGAGCCTGATCCCCGGCACATCCCGCTCCGGCTCCACCATTTTGGGTGCGATCTTCTTAGGTGTCAGCCGCAGCGCAGGCGCAGAGTTCTCCTTCTTTCTGGCAATCCCCACCATGCTGGGTGCCAGCGCACTGAAGGGTCTCAAGTTCCTGCTGGAGGGTCCCGCCGTTACCGCCACCGATATTGGTGTATTGGTCACAGGCTGTGTGGTCTCCTTTATTGTGAGCCTGCTGGTCATTAAGGGTCTCATGGACTATGTACGCAAGCACAATTTCAGTATTTTCGGCTGGTACAGAATCGTGCTTGGTATTTTGGTTTTGGGCTATTTTATTGTAAAAACTATTATTTAATGGAGGAAATAATTATGGACATCAAGGCAAAAATTGAAGAGCTGACCAAGAAGATCACCTCTGACAAGAGCATTATGGAAAACTTTAAAAGTAATCCCATCAAGACCGTGGAGGGTCTCATCGGCATTGATCTGCCCGATGATCAGGTTTCCAAGATCGTTGACGGCATCAAGGCTAAAATCAGCCTCGATAAAGTCGGCGGCGCCTTAGGCGGCCTGTTTGGTAAGAAGTAAAAAAACGGAGCGAAAGCTCCGTTTTTTATACCTTCCCCTCTGGGGAAGGTGGCACGGCGCAGCCGTGACGGATGAGGTTACGCAGTACGATTTCGCCGAAGCGCCGTTATAAACGCACCTTGTACCGCCCTCATCCGCCCCTGCGGGGCACCTTCCCAAAAGGGGAAGGCAGCAACCTGCGGTCGCACAGAATCCGTTCCTGATTTTTAATTCTTAATTATATAAACTTCTTACTTTCCGCTACGGCCATTTGGTCGCAGCGGTTATTTTTCGGGTTATCGGCGTGACCTTTGACCCAATGATAGCTAAGCTTATGGGTCATGGTCAGATTCAGGAGGATCTCCCACAGGTCGGGATTTAAGGCCGGCTTTTTGTCGGACTTGATCCAGCCTTTTTTCCGCCAGCCCCAGGCCCAGCCCTTTTCCAGCGCATCGATCACATACTTGGAGTCGGAATAAAGCTCCACGTTACAGGGCTCCTTCAGGGCCTGCAGACCACGGATTACCGCCGTTAATTCCATGCGGTTGTTGGTGGTCTCCCTTTCGCCGCCGGAGAGCTCTTTTTCGATGTCCTGAAATTCCAGGATGGCCCCCCAGCCACCGGGGCCGGGGTTACCGGAGCAGGCGCCGTCCGTATACAGTGTTACGGTTTTCAAGCCTCAGCTTCCTCCATTTTTTCCACGCGCTCGATGGAAACCACCTGATTACCCTCTTCAATACGCATGATAATAACGCCCTGGACATCCCGCTTATAGACATTGATGCCGGAGGCGGGAATACGAATGATCACACCGCCGTTTTCAATGACCATCACATCATCGGTATCATTAACGATACGGCAGCCTGCAACAATACCGGTCTTTGCAGTAATATTGTAGTTCTTAAGACCCTTACCGCCACGGGACTGGGGAATCTTCTCACCCTCAGGGCCGGTACGCAGGTACTCCCGCACATCGGTACGCTTACCGAAGCCGTTGACAGTCACCGTCAGCAGGGTCTTGCCCTCCTCGTACTTTTCAGCACCGATAACATAATCATCACCGGAGAGGGTAATACCACGGACACCGGTGGCATCTCTGCCCATGGGCCGCACATCGTTTTCGTTAAAGCAGATGGCCATGCCCTGTGCAGTTGCAAGAATAATATTGTCGTTGCCGTTGGTACGGATCACGTTTATGAGCTGATCGCCCTCGTCTAAGGTAATAGCACGGATACCGGTCTTTCTGCGGGTATTCAGCGCAATAAAGGGAATCCGCTTCACCGTACCCTTGCGGGTGATCATCATCAGGTACTCATTTTCGTCAAATTCTCTGGTAACCACCACAGCGGTGACCTTCTCGTCCTGCTCCAAAGGCAGAATATTGACCATGGCCGTACCACGGGCGGTTCTGCCTGCCTCGGGGATCTGATAGCCCTTGCGGTGATGGACACGACCCAGGTCCGTAAAGAACAGCATATGGTCATGGGTAGAGGCCACATACAAACTCTTGACGAAGTCCTCTTCCTTCAGGTTCTGTGCGTTCACGCCACGGCCGCCACGGCTCTGTGTCCGATAGGTGTCCACCGGCATACGCTTGACATAGCCCTGATTGGAAATGGTAAAGGCGCAGGTCTCCTCCTCGATCAGGTCCTCGATGTCGATCTCGTCCTCGATCT
>CAYMPY010000036.1:0-15484 GCA_964392535.1 uncultured Oscillospiraceae bacterium | reverse complement strand
CATTAAGATAAGAAAACGCTGTCATTTCGACCGAGCGTAGCGAGTGGAGAAATCTTTCCGTGATTGAGTTTAGAAGCGGAAAGATCCCTCGACTTCGCTCGGGATGACAGCGTTTCTTAGTTATCGATAACTTATTATTTCTTTTTCTTTTTAAAAATGAAGCTTCTGAACAAAATGATGTTCATTACAATAAAGAAGCCAACAAGTATTACAAAGGTCAGGTAAGGCTTTACCGGTGCCATGGTTGCCAGCAGCATCAGGGGGAAGCCAAACACGATGGCCGGGAAATTCTGATAGACCATGTTGTCGGCGGCCGGTGTTTTAAAATCACCGTCGACCTCACGCAGCAGGATGATACCGGTGCTGGCGGTGCCGGTAAGCATACCGTACATGGTGAGGAACTGCTCCTGGGCATATGCGGGGAACAGCTTCTTTGCGATATAGAGGTTATAGAAATAGGTGCTGAACAGACCTACAACGCCCATGATCAGGATAATGCCCCAGTAGTTTTCCAGCACGCTCAGGCGGATGGCTGCAATACCGGCCACCACCATGAGATCAAAGAAGAAGTTGCTGGCTCTGGTCATTAAGAAGTCGTTACTGTACTCTCTGTGGATCAGGTTCTTCTTTCTCAGGAAGTTCATGACGGCCTTTACGATGGTTGCGGCAATAACACCCAGTAGGAAATTGAAACCAAATATTACAGAAATCATATTCGGCAGCAGTTTGCCCAGTCCTGCCATCAGGCCGTAGGCCAGCAGATAAGACACACCGATGAGCGCAATCTGCACGGTGAGCTTATCCATGCTCTCCTGCATGGGTATCTCATTTTCACCCTGGATATGCTCGGAGGAAAGGGTCTGCTTCTGCTGGGATGCAACCTTAATAATACCCTTCTTCCGCAGAATGTTCAGGTGGACCACGCCACCCAGGCTGGCACTGAGGAAGCCCAGTGCCGCAATGGTCAGGCCAAAGCTCTTGCCGCCCGCGAAGCCAAAATCGTTCTCATAGATCATGCCGTAGTTCATGGCCTGCCCGGTGCCCTGACCGTAGCCAAAGGGCAGAAGCACACCGGCTGCATTAAAGAAGCCGGAGATCACCTTTGCGGCGATCAGGGAAATACCAAAGCCCAAAACAGCCTGTAATAAATAGGTAGCAACGGTGGTTACGCCGGTGTTGAAGATCTCCACGGTGCGCTGCTTGGTCAGCTTGCCGCCGGAGGTCTTAAAGGAGGAGGCAATAAATCCCAGCGCCAGCATATGGTAAGTGATCAGCTCTAAGTTTGCAGTGCCGTTGCCACCGAAAAATGCGGTGTCAAACATGGCCTTGCCGGTGATCCAGCGGAAAACCGCCTCGATGGCCACCAGAATACAGCCGCCCAACACAGACGTGGGGATCAGGGACACCCGCAAAAAGGGAATGGACCGCTTGAGCATATTAGAGCCTAAAAGAGCTACCAGCAGCACCATAAACAGGTTGATGGCACCCCATGCACTAAAGTCCCAAAAATTTAACATCTGCTTCACCTCGTGTAAGATTTTTATGCCGGTAATAAATATGTACATACTTCAGGGCGTTAAATTGCTTGCTGCCCTTCAGTTGATACACCTGATCGCCGTGGTAAATGTTGAGCTTGTTGCGGCCCAGCACGGAAACGGCACTGATCTCCTCAAAGGGAAGGAGCATATCCTCGTCAACGAGGATGCGGTCACCGTAGAGCCGCAGCCGGGCGTTTTCCCGAAGAAGCTCCTTTTCCTTGTAAACGATGACCCGCCGCAGCTCGGCCTGCTCGTCATACAGCGGTGTATCCACATGGGCCAGTACATCAAACCGGTTTACATAATCTTTTTGGTAATCATACCACTGGGCCACAAAAGGGAAGGGACAATCCCAGCCCATGCCGGAAAGGGTCTTATCCTCGTTATAGAGGGCCTTTTTGCCGCATTTTTTACAGGTAAGCAGGTTTCCGCTGCTCTGAAAGGTGCTCAGACCGCAATGGGGGCATACATAAATAGCCCGTTCCAGGTACTCTGCACGGCGCTTGGACTTATAGAGGCCGTCTGCCTTCGCCTCGTCCACATAAAGACCCTCCCGGATCTTTTCGCTCAGCTGGTCGTTGGTCATGCCGGCGTATTCCTCCGGCTCAATGACCTGGGCCACGAAGCCCCGCATCTTGCCCTTGCGCAGCTTATCGGTCCAGCGGGGCTCGATCCCGTAGCCACCCTCCAAACGGAACAGAGCAATGGGCAGCTTCATCTTTTTGGCAAGACCGGCAATGGCCGGGTTCATATATTCCGTTCTGCCGCTGTAGGTACGGTTGCCCTCGGGGGCAATGCAGATCGTGCCACCCTCCCGGGCTACCCGGATGCAGGTCATAACCGCATTGGCATCGGTGGTCTGTTTTTTGATGGGGATGGGCGCTACCAGCCAGCGGATCACCTTGGACAGCCAGCCCAGGGAGAAAATATCCTCGGTGGCCATATAGTACACCGCACCCTTAAAGGCCATGCCCACAAAAAACTGATCGAAAGGAGTCTGGTGGTTCAGCAGGATCAGGTAAGGCCGCCCATTCTGCTGCTTAAACTTTTCTATTTTAATGCCATATCGAATCCGGGCGTAGGGATACAAAATTATATACGCCAGATTACGGACGACTTTATGTCGAAACCGCAGCCATTTTTTCTTCGCCATAGAAAAGACCTCTTTATGCAAGAATATGTATTATTATAGCGGAAAACATGGTGATAAATCAATAAATTTTTTAATCATTTGCAAAATTTTAATTGACGAATATCTATAGATAGATTATTATAAATATAGATAAAGATAAAGGAGCGTGATATTGTGGCAGGTATTTGGTTAGGTGCGATCGTGCTGTTCCTGATTTTGGAGGGACAGACCGTAGCAGTGGTGGCCCTGTGGTTTGCTGCCGGTGCGCTGGCGGCTATGATCGCGGCACTGTGCGGTGCGGAGCTTTGGCTGCAGGCGGTGCTGTTTGCGGCGGTATCCGCTGTGCTGCTGGCATTTTTAAAGCCATTAGTCCAAAAACACATTATCCCCAAGCTGCAAAAGACCAATGCGGATGCCATCGTCGGCACAGTTGGTCCTGTGGTGGAGGATATTGACAATATCCGGGCCGTAGGCCGGGTCAAGCTGGGCGGCATGGAGTGGTCCGCACGGAGCACCAACGGCGAGCCCATCCAAAAGGATGCCCTGGTTGAGGTAGACCGGATCGAGGGCAATAAGGTTTTTGTAAGTCAAAAATAATACACAAAGGGAGGATTCTATTATGACGTATTTAATCATTTTCGCTGTAATTGTGATCGTGATCCTTATTTCCAACATTAAGGTGGTTCAGCAGTCCCGGGCCATTGTTATCGAACGGCTGGGTGCGTTCCGTGCCGTTTGGGGTGTAGGTCCGCACTTCAAAACCCCCTTCATTGACCGGATCGCAAAGCAGGTCAGCCTGAAGGAGCAGGTGCTGGATTATCCCCCGCAGCCTGTGATCACCAAGGATAACGTCACCATGCAGATCGATACCGTTGTGTATTTCCAGATCACTGACCCCAAGCTGTACGCTTACGGTGTGGAGCAGCCCATGGCCGCTATGGAGACCCTGACTGCTACTACGCTTCGTAACATCATCGGTGACCTGGAGTTGGATCAGACCCTGACCTCCCGCGATGTGGTCAACACCAAGATGCGTGCCATCCTGGACGAAGCCACCGACCCCTGGGGCATTAAGGTCAACCGTGTGGAACTGAAGAACATTCTGCCTCCTGCGGACATCCAGTCCTCCATGGAAAAGCAGATGAAGGCTGAGCGTGACCGCCGTCAGGCCATCCTGCAGGCCGAGGGTCAGAAGAAGTCCGCCATCCTGATTGCCGAGGGTGAAAAGGAAGCCGCTATTCTTCGCGCCGATGCAGAAAAGCAGGCTGCAATTCTGCGGGCAGAGGGTGAAGCCCAGTCCATCCGGGCGGTCCAGCAGGCACTGGCCGATTCTTTGGCAATGCTTAACGAAAAAGCCCCCAACGATGCAGTTATTAAGCTCAAAAGCATCGAGGCCATGGAAAAGATTGCCGACGGTAAGGCAACCAAGATCATCATCCCCTCTCAGATGCAGGGTATGGTGGGCCTGGCAAACGGCATTGTGGAAGGCATAAAGGAATAACCTGCGGGCCCGGTGCGTGCCATACAAAAGAAAACGGATTCTCTGTGGAGGGTATCTGTATGAAAAAAGCATTATTAATTATTGGCATCGTGGTTCTCTTGGTTATTGCAATAGTAGGATATGGTATTTATTGGGCTTTTTATGATATTCAGCGCATAAACGGCCAGGAGATCATTCAGGAAGTTCCTTCTCCCAATGGCACCTATACTGTAACAGCTTATTTGAATAACGGTGGCGCAACCACGGATTATGCTGTGCTTTGCAGCGTAAAACGTACCGGTCTACGCAACGAAAAAAACATATACTGGCAATATCATTGCACAGAAGCAGACATTGTATGGATCGATGAGCAAACCGTACAAATCAATGGTGTTAGGTTGAATGTAAAAAAAGATACCTATGATTATCGCTATGATTGATTTGGTAAATTAAAAACCACAAACCGGCCGCCGATTTGATGATCGGCGGCTGATTTGTTGAAAAATGATTGAATGGCTTGAGTTGTTATGTAAACCGCAAGAGCATACGTAGGGACACCCGTCCTCGGGTGTCCGTTGGATGCTCTGCTGAAAAAGATGATTCTGCTGCACAATAAAGAGGTGAAGAAGATGTTTAATATGGATTGGGAGCCTTTCAATGGCATGGCGCATCGCCCTTGGTTGATGTTCTTTGGATTGATTTTCAGCATTATTGCATGGGCTGCCGGACTTTTATTGTGTATCTTTGCTGGCCACAATATCACTTCTGAAAACGAAACCACAATGGTTGAGACCAGTTTTGCTGCTTATGAAATAAGTACAAATGAGCTACATCTCTCTACGCCTACGGGTGAAACCTATATTGTTAATTCCTATAACTATTACAATGGTTACTTTGATAATCCAGCATCTTTATGTAATGCGGATACCTACACTATATGGGTAACAGAGGCAGGATATATCTGCGCAATGACTAATTCAACGGGTAACCATATTATTACTTTTGAATCTGAGCGTGAGGCCTATCGCAATAGTCAAAAGATCGCAATCGTGTTAATGGCTATTATGCTGTTTCTGACTGTTGCATTTTTTGTTTTGGCGTTAGTTGTAAGCAAGAACTCTGAGTGGTATCCTGCATGGTTAGTTAAATTACTGTTTGCAGAAGCATCTGATTTTTGGTCGTAGAACAACTAATTCCAATTCACTGTACAGACAGCTCAGCAGCCGGTTTATAATGGAAAACGGATTCTTCGGCTACGCCTCAGAATGACACGGCGGTCTGAACATCTCTGCTGTCATTCCGAGCGGCGCGTAGGGGCGATTCATGAATCGCCCACAAGAATCCGGTTCTTCTTTACCGCCTTTGTTGTTATGTAAACCAGGCAGTTTTAGGCTTTCGGTATTTGTGGTTGAGACATGAATTCCGGATCAAGGATCAATCCCTCTGCAGGCGGTATGGCGGGCGGATGATATCCGCCCCTACTATTTTTGTTGTTATGTAAACCAGGTGGTTTTTGCTTTTACTGGCTGGGGTTGGCTGGGGTATGATCGGCGGGCGATTGATAATCGCCCCTACTGTGATGCAATAAGGTCGTCCGGTGGGTGATCTGCGTTTCTTGATTTCTGTCTGCAGCTATGGTATTATTCGGTTAGATAAACTTGAATATGTCTAACTGTTTATAAATCATGAATTTTGCAAGGAGGTTTATAATATGAACATCAAACTGCTTGATAACGCAAATGACATCCGCAAGACATTTATAGACCGCTTTGTTATGTCGTGGGAAGAGTTTCAGATTAAGCAAAAAGCTTGGATTTCTGAAATGGCAAAAACCAACTATCCAATTAACATAGATTGGTATAAAAACGCCTATATGTGGGACAGAATGAATCCGGATTTCCCCCGTGCATCTATGGAGGTGGCTTTAGCGTTCTTGCGGGAACACAGTGGCCCCGTATTCTTTATGACAGAGAAAGGCGAGGACACCTATTACCGCGGCAAAAAACTCGTCGATTTCATTGCTGAAGCAGATGCACACACCTTAGCCGCAAGAATCGAACAGGAATGGTATGACTCTTACAGCTTAGCTGAACAGAATATGTATGACGCTGATGCGTTTCTCCCAGAGGACTTATATGTTTTTGATTCATCGATGATGTGGTGTGTTGTATTTACCCACGAAACCACCGATTGGGAATCAGAACTTGATAATCTGATGAAAGCCGCAGAAAGCAGATACTGCATTATCTGTAAAGTTTGAACAACAGTTAGATAAATTCCAATTTATCTAACAGACAGATCGGCTGCTGACTTGATGATCGGTGGCCGGTTTATAAGGGAAAAACAGATTCTTCGGTGCTTGCAGGACGGGAAACCCGTCCCCTACGACTCAGGATGACAGTGGAGGGTTTCAGGTTTTTGATATAGTTCTGCACTCTGCGTTCTGCGTTTAATATAAGGGTCGAGCCGGGAAAGCGGCTCGACCCTTGTTTTATTTCAGTAAGTCATAAACTGCAGCGCAGAAGATTTTGATGGATTTGGGGAAGTAGTCGCTTTCAATAAAGTCCAGGCGGCGGTTATGGCCGGGGGCGAAAAGCTTTGTATGCACCCGGATGAAGGCGGCCTTGCCACCCTGCTCCTGTACCCGGTTCATCATATAAGCAAAGTCCTCACTGCCGGAGGATTTGACCATCCGGTTGGTGGCAGGCTTCATACCGGCCTGCTCCATGACCTGCGCAATACGCTCCACGAAGTCGGGGTCGCTCATGACAGAGCCGGTGGCACCCATCAGCTTCACCTCATAGGTGCAATCGTACATAGCGGCGGCGTGCTCGATGATCTTCATGGCCTTTTCGCACATATAGTCATTCAGCTCTGTGGTATCGCCACGGACCTCAATCTCCATAAAGGCTTCATCGGGGATGACGTTTCTGCCGCTGCCTGCGATCAGGCGGCCTACATTGACCCGGGTGCCGCCGCCGGAGTGGCGGGGAATGGCGTTCAGGTTCAGTGCGGCGGTGGCTGCGGCCAGCAGTGCATTTTTACCATCCTGAGGTCTGCCACTGGCATGGACAGACAAACCGTGGTAGATCACGTCATACTTACAGGTAGCCAAAGAGCCGTAGGCACCGGGGGTGGCATCCACGCCCTCCTCCTGGCTCAGGTCGGTGATATGGGCACCGATGGCGTAGTCCACGCCGTCCAAATGGCCCTTATCCACAACAGCCTTTGCGCCGCGGACACCCTCCTCCGCAGGCTGGAAGATCAGCTTTACCTTGCCGTGAAGCTGATCCTTGATCTCCATGAGGGTCTTTGCAACACCCAGGCCCACACAGGCGTGGCCGTCATGGCCGCAGGCGTGCATAGAGCCGTAGTTTACAGAGGCAAAGCCCTCTGCGGCAGGCCGGTGGTCCGGCTCGTCGGACTCGATAACGCCCAAAGCATCAATATCAAAACGCAGTGCGACGGTGGGGCCTTCGCCGCAATCCAGCACTGCAATAGCGCCGGTCATGCCGCCCTTGGTATAGGGTAAGAACTCCGGGTCGCCGCCCTGCTCCAGGGCACGCTGATAATTCTGCTCCAGCACCTCCTCAGAGGGCACGCCCATCCGGGAATCGGCGGCGCAGACCTGGTCGCCCAGCAGTACCTCATAGCCCATATCCGTCAGCTTTCTTGCGATAATGGAGGTAGTACGCATCTCCAGCCAGCCGCTTTCCGCATATTTATGGAAATCCTGACGAATGGCGGTTAATTCTTCCGTCTGTGCCTCTGCGGAGGCAAAAATATTCTGCAATACATCCATAGTTCTATCCTCACAGCTTCACATAGCCAACGCCATCACGGATATCCATTTCCGTGCCGTAGGGCTTGGAAAGATCTGCTAAGTACTGCAGGGTCTCCTCGCTGCCATTTAAAACCGGGCAGCCCTTCTGACAGCGGGCCAGCTTCTGTCCCAGCTCGATGGGGTACAGCTTCAGCTCGGTGATTTTTCCATTTTCCATGGTCCAGGAGGGCATGACCGCATTCCAAATTTCAGGCATAACACCGTAGCCGGTAGTGCCGTTGTGGCTGCGATAGTCCATATAAGCACCGACCTTGGTATCCTCCGGCAGACCCTTGTTCACATAGGCATCCCAGGGCTGATATTCCACCGTGTCGGTCTGGAAAATGTAGTTACCGATGGAGTACATAATCAGGCCGTTCTTATAAAGCTCGATGCCACGCAGCTCGTGAGGACCGTGGCCGATGATTACATCAGCACCGGCATCGATACAATTGCGGGAGAAGGTTTCCAAAAACTGTGCAGGCACATTGGTTACAAGGCCGTCACACTCATGGGCGTGGATGCTGATGAGCACCACATCGGCCTGCTTCTTAGCGTTCTGAATCTCGCCTACGATCCGCTCCATATCCTGCTTGTTGGGAATGCTCTCCACATAGCAGCGGTCATCCAGCTTAAACCGTGCTGCACCAAAGGCAAACATACCCTCGGGGGTTGCCACTGCATAGCCGTTTTTCACGGAACGGTTCATGGAAGCATTGATCATGGTCACCTCGGCCAGCTTCTGAACCATCTCGTAGTGCTCCTGATCCACATGGTAAATGCGGGTAAAGCGCAGGGGGTTCAGGCCGGGACGGCCGGGCAGATCGGCGCTCTGTGCACCGGCACGGGCGGTGTTATCACAGGTGGAGCAGCAGCTGATGAGGGCAACACGGGTGCCCTGTGCTTCAAAATAGCAGGGCTTGGAGGCATCGCCTAAATCTTTACCAGTGCCGGAAAAGACCATGTCCCGCTCCTGCAGGTTGCGGATGGTGGCCAGCACGCCGCCGTGGGAGTAGTCGCAGGAGTGGTTATTGGCGGTATTAAAAAGGTTAAAGCCGTACTCCTTCATATCGTCTAAGGTACGGGGGTCGGACATAGCCCAGGTGCCGCCACTGACAGCACAGGGTACGCCCTCACGCTCATGGAAGGTGGACTCTAAGTTCAAAAATGCCACATCGTGGCTTTCCACCAGGGCCTTCATCTCCGAAAAGCCCTCGTAGCCGCCCTTGGGCAGCCGCCGGGTCACAAACGCGTCACCGGCTGCAATGAATGTTGTCTTTGCCATAATATTCTCTCCTTAACTGATTTGATTCTCATAGGTTTCCACATCGGCGGCCTCGCCGATTTCAAAATACGCATCCAAGATGGGTTTTGCTGCAGCGGCCAGGGTATTACCGTGGCCTACCCGCTCGCCGTAAATACAAATAGCGATCTGGGGGTCCTCCATAGGCGCAAAGCAGATAAACGCGCCGTTTGCAGAGCCCAAGCCAGCATAAGAGATCTCCGTATCCGCCGTACCGGTCTTGCCGCAGATATTGATGGGGTAATTCTTAAAGGTATCGTAGGCCGTGCCGTTAAAGATGCCGTCATTACCGTGACACACCAGGTACATACCCTCCACATAGGCATTATAGGCCTCGTCGGAGATCTTCAGGTCAGACAGAATTTCCGGCTTGCTGGCGTAGGTCAGAGTTCGGTAATCCGCAGACACAACACGGTTTAAGAAGGTGGCTCTGTAGCGCACGCCCTTATTTGCCAGGGTTGCGGTATAAACACACAGCTGAATGGGGGTAAACTTATTGTCGGACTGGCCGATGGCGGTAGTCAGCTGGTCACCGGGGTTGAAGTAAGGGGATTCGGGGTGGAGCAGCTTTTTGGTATCGGTGTTGGAACGGTAGCCCTGTTCCTCATAAAGCTCCACGCCGGTCTTTTCTCCTAAGCCCAGGGCCTTGGCTGTGGCATCGATCTGTTTAATTCCGCAGGTATCGCCCAGCACATAGAAGAAGTAGTTACAGGACACCATCAGTGCTTCCTTGGCTGTCAGGTTGCCGTGGACATAGCCGTAAGCAGAGTAAGCCAGACAGGTAACATAGAAGTCACCGTATTCTTCCTTGGTGAATCGGCCCTCGTCCCGGATCACGGTGTCGGCATCGATGATACCGTTTTCAATGGCTGCAACCACCATGCTCATCTTGTAGGTGGAGCCGGGGGGATAGGCCGCCAAAAGTGCACGGTTATACAGGGGGTCACCGTCTGCGGTCATGATCTCTTCGTAGTTTTCAAAGAAGGTGTTCAGGTCATAGGTGGGGTAGCTGCCGCAGACCAGCACCTGTCCCTGCATATCCATGACCACCACTGCGCCGCCGATGGCATCGGTGCCGTCCTCCGGCTCGCCGTTTTCGTCGGGGGGTTGGTTTTGCAGACCCACGATCAGGTCACCTAAGGCCTCCTCTGCCACACGCTGCAGATTAATGTCAATGGACACTTCTACGTTTGTACCGGCCTTGGGTTCTACCAGCCACCGCTGGGACACCAGTGTGCCATCGGCGGTAACGGTGTCCTCACGGAGGCCGTCAACGCCATGGAGCCACTTCTCAAACTCTGCCTCGAAGCCGTCCTGGCCGATCTCCGTATCCATTTCGTAGCCTTCTACGTCCTTGTACTCGGCCCACTGAGCCTCAGTCATGGGGCCAACATAGCCCAGAATGTGGGCGGCGTATTTGGTGTGGATCTCACGGACCGTGGTTGCCTCTGGGGTAAGACCGGGCACATTCAGCTCCACGATGGCCGACAGGGCCTCATCGGAGGCATCTGTCAAAAATACATAGGTGGCCATGGTGCTGATACAGTTACGAAGTGCCATTTCGTAGCGGATACCAATGACCAGGCGGGCATCGTCGTCACTCCATTCAGATGGAATGTTATACAGCTCCCGCAGCCTTTTGATCAGAAGCGGTGCGGTAATATCTGAGTCAATATCACCCATATAGGTCAGGTAGCTTTGGAAATACCCCTGCTGGGTGCCGTTTTGCTGGTCCAGAATATAGGTAAAGGGCCGTTCCTTTGTAATGGGGAAGCTGTCATTATACTCGATATTCAGGTCCCGGCAGGTGGTGACCAGATTGTAGATGTGATTGTTGGTGCCTGTGGCGCTGAGCAGCACATAGTGGTTAAGCACCATGTCATAGCTGGCACGGTTCGATACCAGCACATTACCGTTACGGTCCAGTATTTCGCCGCGGGCCGCCTTCACACGGGTCTGTGTAACGAAGGTTGCTTCGTTTTTGATGGCATCGCCGCTGGTTTTGATCACCTGCTCGTCATAAAGCCGGAAGCCAAACAGGCCAATAATACCCAAAAACAGTATCAGGAACAGCATTGCGCGGAATCGGGTTATTCTTTCCATGTTTTTCCTCCAATGGATACGCAAACAGGGTACAAAATGGGAAATGCGGGTAAGGACAGTAAAATAGTGATGATAAAGCCTTGAATACGATTAAAGCTTGTGTGGCCTAAGAACAGGCCCATTGCAAAGGTCAGCAGCTCATAGAGCACATAGGCTGCCAGGCAGCAGACCATGGCAGAGGAAAAGCGCTTTGTCAGGTAATTCTGCCGAAGTATAGATGCAAACAGCGCCAGCGCCGTTACAAACACCAGGCAGTAGGGCCCCGGTGCGCCGCCGGAAAAGAGGAATACACAGGCCGCTACCAAGGTGAAGATGGCGCTTTTATGGGCCTCCTCCAAAATGCAGATGAGAATAATGGCACAGGGGACCAAATCCGTTGTGGCACCGAAAAGCCGCACTTTACTCAGTATCACATCCTGTAAAAGTGACAGCAGCAGCAAAACACCTGCATATAAAGACCATTTCAGAATGGTACGCCGCTGGGCGGCGGTCAGGTAGAGCTTGCTTAATATGCTGTTACCGGTTTTATCCGGTTTAAATTCGTACTTTTTAGCCATATGGATCACCCAACATTAAATTCGGTGATGATGAACACCTGCTCCAAAGCATCGATGTCCGCCGCAGGCTCCAAAATGGCGTACTTTGCAACGCCGGTATCAGCAAATCCTGCATCCACCACCTTGCCCACGATCAGGCCACGGGGGTAGACCGTAGAACCGGTGGTCACCACCTGGTCATTGATGTGGATAGTTGCAGAGGAGGGCAGGTAGTTCATTCTGAGCTTGTCGGAAAGTCCCTCGGAGTAGCCACCCTTGACCATGCCGTTATAGCCGGAGGTGGAAATGGTGGCACTGATTTCCAAAGAGGAGTCCATGATGGATTTAATGACCGCGTAATTGGAGCCTGCCTCCTGCACCAGGCCTACCAGCTCACCGTTGGCGGTGACAGCGCACATACCAACCTGAATGCCCACATTGGTGCCACGGTTGATGGTAAAGGTGGAGCTCCAATCATTGGAGGACCAGGAGATGATATAGCCATCCACCAGCTTATAGTCCTCGTTGGCGTTTTTCAGCTCCAGCAGATCCCGCAGCCGCTGATTCTCACGGGTCACAGAGTCTGCGATCCGGGCATTGTTTTCAATGTCCGCCAGCTGCTGCTTCAGCGACTCGTTTTCTGCGGCTAAGGATTCATATTTAAAAATATAGCCGTAGAGCTCTTCTGCCTTATCCGTAAGTCTGGCTGCGCCGGTACGGATGGGGGTCAGAATGCCCTTTACCGCCATATCCGGGAGACTCAGACCTGTCAGCGCGCTGACCACCGCCAGCACCACCGCCAGCAGCAGCGCAACGATCAGCACCGTCCGAATCCGACTTGTCATTAGTTGCTTCATAGATGTTCCTCCAACTCCATATGTAGGGGCCGACGTCCTCGACGGTCCTATGAGGGAACTTAACCCCTCTGCCCAGTGTGTGCACTGGGCACCTCCCCTGAAGGGGAGGCCGGGCCGATGTAGGCATCGGTCCCTACGAGTTTATACCATTCAACATTTTCAAAAGCTGCCCCAAGCGGCAGACGGGAAGGCCTACAACATTAAAATAATCGCCGTTTATTTTTTCCACGAACAGGGCACCGCCACTTTGGATGCCGTAGCTTCCGGCTTTATCCATGGGGTCGCCTGTTTTTATATAGGCCCAGATCTCTTCATCGGTCAGCTTGCGGAAATACACATCGGTGACCTCTGTGACGGATATCTCCTTCTTGTCTTTCACAACACTGAGGCCCGTCATGACCTGATGGCTGCGACCCGAGAGCATGGAGAGCATCCGAAAGGCATCTTTTTCATCCCTGGGTTTTCCAAGCACCTGTCCGTCACAAACAACTACCGTATCGGCGGCCACCACCACGCCCTCCACCGGGCCGATGGCACGGGCCTTCAGCAGACTGACCCTTGCAACCTCGTCATATACAGGCTTATTCTTGTCCATTGTTTCATCAATGTCCGCAACCTGAACACGAACATTGTCCGTTATAAGCTTAATCAGCTCCTGCCGCCGCGGCGACTGGGAAGCAAGTACAATTTTCATAAAATCCTCCTGTAAACGCAGAACGCAGAGTGCAGAACGCAGAGTTATTCTGCCGGTCTGCTTGCTGTTGTACAGCTTTTTACCAGAATGTTGATAATCTCCTGTATATCTGCGTTAAGGCTTGCATACTGCAGTTCAGTTAAAAAGTTTGTCTTGTATAAAAGCTTCAGCCAATATTCCGTTTCTCCGGCTTCCTTTAAAGCAATTCCAAGCTTTGCTGAAAAATCGGCTCTGCTATAGCCACGACGAGCTTCAGCTACATTCGCTCCAATACTTGTGCCACAGCGCAAGAGTTGCTTGGACATAACAAATTCCTTATAATTTGTACTAATATACTTATATGCATTTACAATTCTGACGGCAAAGTCAAAACTTTTTTCTACTAAAACACTTTCCATATTCTAAATCTTTCTTTTTGTAAACTGTTAGAATAAGTTCTGCACTCTGCGTTCTGCGTTCTGCACTTTACTCCAGTCCCCTGAGGTACAATCCCCGTGTACAGCTGCCGGGGTCGAAGGGGGTGGGACTATTCCAGGATGCAAGAACCTGGTCTACTTCCCGTTGGTTTTCGGTGGTGAAGTACAGGCGCACGCCCCACAGACCCAGGCGGTCCAGGTCGTCACGGCGGTCCAGCCAGTTCAGCTTTTTGCCGTTAAGGAGCACACTGCGGCAGGTTGCGCCGTCCCGGATCACCGGGAAATCCGCGCCGGTCTTGTCGGTCAGGCGGGTGGGTGCCAAATGGCAGGTACACTGGCCGGTACGGCCACGAATCAGACAGTTTTCCGTGATCATCAGGGGCATCCGTCCGTAGCACAGCATTTCTGCAGGCACGGCCTTGCTCATGTCCCGAATTTGGGGCAGGGTCATTTCAAAGCTGACACAGGCAGACCGCAGCTCCAGCTCCCGGGCGGCATGCATGGCGCCGGAGCTGTAGATATTCAGACCAAAGTCGCCTCTTGCCCGCAGTCCGCACTCCCGAACCGGGATCAGCAGACCTAAATTGCCTACCAGTGCTTCCCGAACACCCATCGCCCGCACAGCTGCCATTGCCTCCTTCAGCCGGGGCAGCTCGCCGTCATGGACAATCCGGGGCAGAACAGCGCAGACATGGATCTGCATGGCCAGCTGTGCGCCGTAGGCCGGGTCCTCGGTGAGAATATGAATGGGCACATACAGTACCGCAGGCTTCATTTTCAGGAGTCTGCCGGTGATCTGTTCTTTGGAGGTGATCTGTACCGTCATGACCGGCGGTGTGGTGCTGCCCTTATAATGGGGCAGGCGGGGCGCATGGCTCAGCCGGGGCTCGGCACGGCGGGCCCGCTGGGCGGTGAGCTGATTGAGCACATCCCGGCGCAGACCGTTCAGGGCCGCGGCGGAAATGATCAGGCCGGGGTGCATATTGCAGCGGACCTCCACACATTTATAGGGTGTGCCGCCGGTTTTCATCAGTCGCCCGGTGACCAGCTCCTGGGTCAGGGCTGCTGTGCGGGCATATTCCGGCACAGGGCCGTCTAAGGTACAGGTGTGGCCTTCCTCGTCGGTGACGGTGAGGCGGGAATGCTGGGGCAGCATTTCAAAGGAAAAGGAGATGGGCACCAGGGGATTTTCCGTGGTTTCATAGGTCTGCCGCATTTCCTTATAAAAGGCATTATCCTCCTGATGCTCCTGACGGACACCGAACATATCACTGCCGATATTACCGGTATAATAGCCATCGGTAAAGCCCTGACGGTTAAAGGCCTTCATAAGCTTTTCTGCCATGGGGCGGGTCACATTACCACTGTCAAGGGCTTCTCTGTAAACCTGGGTCACGGCGGCCACATACTCCGGCCGCTTCATCCGTCCCTCCAATTTCAGGGACACCACACCCATATCCTCCAGGTCCTTCAGGTACTGCACCAGGCAGTTATCCTTCAGACTCAGGGGGTACTGATGCTGATAGCGGCCATAGCCGTAGCTTTGACGGCAGGGCTGGGCGCAGCGGCCACGGTTGCCGGACCGACCGCCAATAACGGCGG
>CAYMPY010000035.1:0-15663 GCA_964392535.1 uncultured Oscillospiraceae bacterium | reverse complement strand
GATCCCGAGGATATGGTGACGGTCTACAACACCCACGAAGCAATCGTTACGCAGGGATTGTGGGATAAATGCCCCGGTAAGTACAGCAAAGCACCGAGGGAAATCCACATCTACTACAAACTCATTGACAATCAAAAATCGGCCATTTTGTTGCCAAAACAGCCGATTTTGGTGCCGCTGACCGGGATCGAACCGGTACGAAAGTTTCCTTTCACCAGATTTTAAGTCTGGGGTGTCTGCCTGTTCCACCACAGCGGCATTTTACACATAATAACACATTTTCGTCCTTCCGTCAAGGGGATATGATGGGACTTTTTGTAATTTCTGTCTTCAAAAAAGCGATTACTTCTTGATTAAATTCTTTAATTATAGTATGATATATATTAGACTTAAAATAGGAGCTGATAGTGATGCGTAAATTATTGCTGGGTTTTGTGATGATCCTGCTGGTTTGCTGTCTGTGTGTGGGCGCAAATGCCCAGGAGCATACGGACCACTGTGTCTGTGGCGGTGCGGCAGTGGGTGTGGGTGACCATACCGAATGTGCGGACATTACCTGGACACCACTTTCTGAGGCTCTTGAAGCTCTTGGGCAAACCATGTCCACAGCGGACTTTGGTTATCTGCCCAGCGGCAATTATTATCTTGACGGCAATGTGACCGTTAAAAAAGCCAGTGCTATTGGCTATAAAAAAGACTCTTTGGCGACTACGCCGGACGATGTTGCAAACATCTGCATTTGTCTTAACGGCTACAGCATCACCGCTGAAAGTACCCGTGTTTTCGGCTATCTGAACATGCAATCTTCTATCAGCATCTGTGACTGCTCCTATGAAAACGGTGTATTCAAAGGCTCTGTAAATGGCGGTGCCATCAATTACGGCAGCATCATCTACACCTATTCCGACTCTCTGTTTGCCATTTACGGCGGTAACTTTACCGGCAAGGGCACAATAAACGGCGGCGCACTGGCTATTGCCAGCGACGGCTGCGGCGATCTGGACGGCAACGGCAAGTACGAGGCGGCGGACAGAAACAAGGCTGCCCCCGGCATTTTGAAGTTCTATAACGGTCATATCAGCGGCAGCACAGTTTCCGCCAGCGGCGGTACGATTCAGATGTTCCATTCGGCCCGGATCTATATGTATGGCGGCACCCTGGTGGGTGGCACTGCAACTGCCGGTGTGGGCACGATCGCACCTTCCTCCGGCAATACCTATATTACCGGCGGCCGGATCATTGGCGGCACCGGCAAGAGCGGCTTGGAGGTTGCTATGGTCCTGGGTCAGGACGGAGAGCTGCTGGGCACCTATTCCACCTTTGCGGCAGCCCTTGCAAAGGCGCAGGATTCTGCAAACAGCTATGTGTGGCTCATTAACGATATTGAAGCCTCTGACACGGTCAGCGGCAGCCTGTACTTAGACTTAAACGGCTTTACCTTAAAGGGCATCAACATTACCGGCAAGCTTTACGGCATGGACAGCACCACCAACAGCTACGATGGTACAAATGCCGGTTTACTGATCCCATCCTCCGGTGCACCGGTAGTCCATCATAAAACCGCTGAAAGTCAGATCGGCGCCATTCGCCGCTACCTGACTTTGCAGGATGAAACCGGCTACTCCTTCCACCGGTTCTACATGGCCATCAACAAAGCATCTTTGAAGCCGGCCACCGCCGGTGTGGGCTATAAGGCTACGGTCATCGGCTCGGAGCAGATCCGCCAGCAGCTGTCCACTGCCGGTGCCTACGGCTACAATATTTGGCTGGATTCTACAGGTAAGATAACCAGAGGCTACGCTGCGGAAAAGCTGGTGGGTCAGCAGAAACTGACACTTCGTATTGAAAACTTTTTGTCTACAAAGCTTACAACCGAGGAAAATACCCAGCGGGGTGAGACGAAGGTCTATGCCAGCGTCTACCTGCGACTGAAGGACGGCACCATGATCGAAACCGAGCCCGTTGCCTACTCTTTCCGGGATATGCTGGAAATGACCGATGTCCATTACAGCGGATACACTACGGCTCAACAAACGGCACTGACGAGCCTCAGTGTGAAATACTCCGAGGCCATGATGGCCTGGGACATCTCCAATACCCACCATGTAAACGGCGGTATGTGGACCTCCGTAGATGCGGCAGGCCTGAAGGCCAAGCTGACCAAGTACAGCGGAACGCAGTATAACATTGCCTCCGGCAGCTATGTGCTGACAGAGGATGTAGATTTGGGGGATTGGAGGATTCGTGTTATTGCAGGCAGAACCGTAAACATCTGCCTTAACGGCCACACGATTAAAACCAGCAACCGTATGTTTGAGCAGTACGGCACACTGAATATCTGTGACTGCCATGTATCCGGCAGCGAGGGTACGCTGCTCAGTACCCAGGCCGGTGAAACGGCCACCTACGCCTCTATCGGCTACTGCCGCTACGGTTCTGAAACAAACCTGTACGGCGGCAACCTGCAGGCTACCGGTAAGGTCACCTCCGCAGGCGTCCTGGCCCTGAGTCATGACGGTGGAACCTCCAATGCAAGCAAGCCTGCTGCGGTGATGAATATGTATGGCGGCACCATCTCCGGCGGCTCTGTTTATAACCATGGCGGTTTGATCAGTCTGTGGAACAGTGCTGAGTTCAATATGTACGGCGGCGAGCTCTTCGGCGGCACAGCCGATGGCCGTGGCGGCGGTATTGACGGCAACACCGGCGTGGTCAATCTGCAGGGCGGCAAGATCTACGGTAACACCTCCGGAACTTACGGCGGTGGCATCTATGTGGTCGGCAACAATGAGGATTTTATCATCGGCAGCTGCGAGATCACCGGCAACACCGCAGCCAGCGGCGGCGGTGTGTACCTGTCCCACAACGATGTGGTTTTGACAGGCGCTGCGGTCATTAAGGACAATACCGGCGGCAACCTCTATACCGCCAGTTTTGCCCGGGTGGATACCGCAGGCCTGACCGAGGGCGCGGAAGTAAGTATTACCAACTTCGCCATGATGGAGCTGGGCGACAATATGGATGTGACCAAGTATATCATGTCTGAAACCGGCTACAAGGCGGTTGCTGCTTACGGCAAGGTGATCCTGATGGCCGAGGACTTGACTCCCGCAGGATCTGTAGAGGGCTTCCAGGTCGGCTTCGGTGAGTCCGATATTACTCCCGAGACCGTTGATGGCATGCCTTTGGCAGGCTACAGCAACCCCACAGAGCGTTTGGCGCAAAGCACCGGTATGGAGGAATATGACCGCATTAAGGCCCAATCCGTTGCTATTACCGATGAAAACGGAACCACTGTAATTCTGATCTACTGTGACCTGATCACTGCTTCTTCTGATTTTATCAATTCTGTAGTACCTGCAGTATCTGCGGCTACCGGCGTGCCGGAAGGTCACATCTTTATCAACTGCTCCCACAGCCACTCCGTACCCTCTGTTACCACCACCAGTGTAGATGCAGTGGTGGAGTATAATAAGACACTGCCGGACCTGTTCGCCCGCAGTGCGCTACAGGCCATGCATGACCGGCAGGAAGCCACCATGGAGACCGGCAGCTTTGAGGTGCAGCAGACCGTCAGCGGCAAGACCCAGTACTATAACTTCTACCGCCACTATACCACCGAGGTTGACGGTGTTCTGCAGTACTTCGGCGATCAGTTCGGCGAGGCGGTCTATAACAGCACCACCAAGCCTATCCGGGATGCAGACCATACTATGCATTTGGTTCGCTTTACCCGTGGCGGCAAGGATATCCTCATGGCCAACTGGCGCATCCACCCCCACTTTACCGGCGGTGAGAGCCAATATCTGCTCTCTGCCGATGCCATTGGTACGATCCGTTACTACATGGCCCAGCTGCTGCCGGATACCCACTTTATCTACTTCCAGGGTGCAGCCGGAAACATGAACGAAACCAGCCGTCTGACCAGCTCCCGGAACAAGACCTACGGCAGCTCTGTTCAGAACCATGGCCTGGGCTATGTGAAGTACGGTGAGGCCGTTGCAGGTATAATCGTCAATAATCTCAGCTGTCTGGAGACGGAGGAGACCGGCCTGGTGCAGGTAGAGCATTACGATTACCTGGCAAAGATCGATACCCCCTCTGATGAGGAGTATACAAACGCCAAGACCCTGTATGATATTTATGTGGTGGAGACTGAAGGCATGACCCTGGGCGAGAAGAATACCTGGGTCAGAAACTACTGCAAGGAGCATCCGGAGTACAATTACACCAGTGCCTTCCAGCTGGGCTTCATCGTCAATCGACGGGCCAAGGAATCCGATGCCATCCTGCCCCTGAATGTGGTCACGGTTGGCAAGAGCTTCGGCCTGTTCACCGCACCCGGTGAGATGTGGGATTCCATCAGCATGGCTGTGGAGGAGAACACTGACATTAAGACTGTGTTCTGCCTGGGCTACAGCATGGCCCACTATCACTACTTTGTGTACTATCCTGAGTATGTAAACGAAGAAAATGGCGTACCCTATGTGAGCTACGAAAGCGAAAACCGCCACTTTGTGGCACCTACGACCGTTCAGGATATGATCGAGTATTGGACGACAACCCTGAACAAGCTCTATAATAACGCAAAATAAAACCTGAAAGGAGGTGCTTCGGATGCGTAGAAGTCTCATTGTAATACTGATTATATCCATACTTCTGATGGTTACCGCAGGTGTCAGCGCAGAGTCCGGGGCAACCTCTATGAAGTATACCGCTGTGGTGTCCTCTGATGGTGGCTGTGAGGTTACGGTGCTGACAACCCTGAACCTGGAAAACCGGGTGGACAAGCTGGAGTTTCCCGTTCCGGAGGAGGCTCGCGATGTATCTGTCAACGGTGACCGGGTCCGCACCCAAAAGTCCGGCAATATCCGTGTCATCGACTTGAGCAGTACGGTCCGGGATCTGGTAGGCCAGTTTACATTCCGCGTGGATTATGAGCTGGACGATGTGATCGAAGAGGATGGAAACAAAAAGCTTATGCTGGTGCTGCCTATGCTCTCCGGCTTTGGCTTTGGTATCCAAGAGCTGGAGCTGTCGGTGACACTACCCGGCAATGTGCCCGGAAAGCCTGCCTTTACAAGTGGCTACCATCAAACCAGTATCGAGCAGGATCTGGAATATACCATTGACGGTGCGGTTATTAATGCCAAGTCTCTGAAGAGCCTGAAGGATCAGGAAACCCTGTCCATGACCCTTTCTGTAGATGCGGCCATGTTCCCTGATGCCCCCATTGAAATCACAGATGCGACATTTGATGATGTAATGATGATCATCTGCGGTGCGCTGGCGCTGCTGTACTGGATCTTATTCCTGCGCTGCGGGCCGCTGCGCAGGAGAGAAGCAAACCGTCCCCCGGAGGGCTTCGGTGCAGGCGAGGCCGGTACACTGCTGACCTTCCGCGGCATGGACCTGAATCTGCAGGTGTTCTCCTGGGCCAAGTTGGGCTACATTCTGATCCAGCTGGACCGCAACAGCCGGGTGCTGCTCCATAAACGGATGGAGATGGGCAACGAGCGCAGCGTTTTTGAACGGAAGCTGTTTAAAAATCTCTTTAGCCGTGGTCAGACCGTGGACACCACTTCCTACCGCTATGCCATGCTTTGTAAGCAAGCAAGGCGCGTTTCCCCGGAGGCCCGGTCCCTGATGAGTAAAAAAACCGGCAATCCCATGCTGTTTAAGTATTTGACCGTAGGCGTTGCTCTTTTTGCAGGTGTGGCAATGGGCATATCCATCGGCGCAGGTGCCATTGCCCAGTGGTTCTGGGTCGTGGTCTTTGGCGCAGGCGGTCTTATTACTGGCTGGTATATTCAAAAATGGGGTGAGGGTTTGCTTTTGCAGGATAAAAGCCCCCTGTGGCTGGGTATTGTTCTCAGTGCAGTCTGGATTCTCATTGGCCTGCTGGCCGGACAGATCGTTGTTGCGCTGATCCTCAGCCTGTCACAGCTGCTTGCGGGTCTGATGACCTCCTTCGGCGGCCGCCGTACCCACCAGGGACGGCTGATCCAGGGCCAGGTCGTAGGCCTCCGCCGCTACTTAAAGACGTTTTCTGCTGATCAAAAACAGCTGATCTGTCAGCAGGAGCCGGACTATTTCCACAATATGGCACCCTATGCACTGGCCCTTGGCGTAGACAAGGTTTTTGCAAAACGGTTCGGTAAAGAAAAAATTGACCCCTGTCCTTACCTGACCACCGGCATGGACGGTCACAGAACGGCAGGAGAGTGGAGCGAGCTGTTCCGCAGAGCCCTGGAGGCCATGTCCGCCCGGGAGAGAAAGCTGCCTCTGGAAAAGCTGATCCGTATTATTGAAAGTATCAGAAAACCGTAGGAGAGCATGAAATGAAAAAGCTTATTGCAATTTTACTGGCAGGCCTGGTGCTTGCAGGCTGTGGAGCTACCACCGATCCTCCGGAAGTGACCCAGCCGGAAATCACGGAAACGACCATGAGTGCTGAGGATGCCCAGCTTCTGCAGGAGCGCAGAGATGCAGCAGAAAGCTATATGCGGGACATGGCAACCGTTCTGTGGCGTGCCACTGAGGATATGGTCTATACCACTGACAGCAGCCTTGTAACGGAAGCGGATGTGGCTGCCTATGCAGAAGAAAAGAGCCCTATGGTGATTCGTGCAGGTCGCCTGTACAGAGGCATTCCTTACTCCTACGCCGGTTCCGCTGCCGGTAGCTTTTACCAGTTCTTTGGTGAGAGGGATGAAAAAGGCTATCCCACTGTGTCCGGCCTCAACTGGCGTAGCCTGAACGGTTCAGCCAGTAAAGCGGTGGCCCGTGTGGGCAATGACTGCTCCGGCTCTCTGCAGCTGGCCTGGGAATCCGTTGGCGGCAACTTTAAGCCTGCCAGCACCGCCAATATGACCCTGACCTATGGCTATATCCCCGTTGGTGACTACGAGACCGAAGTGCTGGAATATGTGGATACACCTGAAATTACCGAGAGAAACGGTGGCACTGTGATGTTTGAGGCTTATGCACAGCTGCAGAAGGCCGATGCCGTAGTCCGTCGTGAGGACGGCGCAGGCCATACCATGATGATTAGCTCCGTTCATGTGGAGTATTCTGCTGATGGCGATATTGACGGTATGAATTCCTACATCACCGTTCTGCACCAGACCAGCAGCTACCTGAAAAAGGAAGCTTATGAATACGATGAGACCATCGGCGAGGATGTATATCAGACCTACGGAGTCGATGACAAGTATACCTTTATGAATCTGCTGGGCAGCGGTTATCTGCCTGTTACCTGTGATGTTTTCGTAGATCCCGATGCCACCCCCAAGGAGGCTTGGTTTAAGGACTCCGAGACAGAATATACCAAGGAGAATATCTTTGCAGGTAAATTTACATCCAACAGCATTATGGCTTATGTGACCATCACCGTCACCGATGCAAACGGCCAGGAGGTTGGCAAGCAGACTTGCTTCTACAAGCGCCAAAGTCTGAAGGAAGAGGTCGTTTTTGATCTGACCATGTTCGAAACAGAGGAAGAATTTAATAAGCGGGGTCAACTGAATCTTAACGACCTTGCACCCGGCACCTACCACTGCACCCATGTGCTGACCGATGCCCACGGGAACGAGCACGTGATGCGTGAGTTTGACTTTACAGTAGAATAACAAAAAGGCGGCCTGCAGGTCGCCTTTTTGAATTTTCAATTTTTAATTATCAATTGGGGCGCATCAGCGCTCCAGCGCCATGACCTTATCGATGCGGCGCTGGTGGCGGTCCTGGTGGGAGAACTCGGTGCCGATCCAGGTATCCACGATCTCCAGGGCCAGCATGGTGCCAACCACGCCTGCGCCAATAGCCATCATGTTGGTGTCATTGTGCTCTCTGGTCATGCGGGCAGACATCACGTCACTTAAGAGGGCGCAGCGGATGCCCTTGACTTTATTTGCGGTGATGGACACGCCGATGCCGGTGGTGCAAAGCACGATGCCCTTTTCACATTCACCCTTTGCAACAGCCTGTGCGGCGGGGGCGGCAAAGTCAGGGTAATCGCAGCTGTCCGGGGTGTGGGTGCCGAAGTCCACGACCTCGTGACCCTTGGCTTCCAGGTGCTTTTTCACGGTATTTTTCAGTTCCAATGCGCCGTGATCGCAGGCAATAGAAATCTTCATAGGTGCATCTCCTTATAATACAAGACCGCCGTTGACGGCCAAAATTTGTCCGGTTACAAAGGGGGCATCGGCTAAATATTCCATGGCCTTTGCCACATCCTCGGCTGTGCCGTTTCTGCCAACGCAATTTTCTGCGGCCATGCTTTCCAAAACAGCCGGGTCAACAGTAGCGCACATATCCGTTAAGATCACGCCGGGGGCAACACAGTTGACACGAATACCGCTGGGTCCCAGCTCCTGGGCAAGAGCCTTGGTCAGTGCAATGACCGCACCCTTGGTGGCAGAGTAGGCCGCCTCGCAAGAGGCACCCACCTGACCCCACATGGAGCTGACGGTGATAACGCTGCCGGACTGTTTGCTCAGAAAGCCCGGTGTGGCAGCATTTACGCAGTTATAAATACCCTTGACATTCACATCAAAAATCCGGTCCCAGGCCGGTTCTTCCATTTGGGACATGAGGCCGTAATGGCAGATACCGGCGTTGCAGATGAGAATGTCCATGGCAGGCAAGCCTTCAAAGGCTTTTTTGACGGCGGCAGAATCTGCCACATCGCAGCAAATGGGGGTTGCGCCGGTTTTGGCTGCAACCTCATGGGCTGTTTCGTGGTCCTTTTCATATAAAAACCACACCCGGTCACCACGGCCTGCAAACAGCGCAACCGCTGCTGCACCAATGCCCCGGGAACCGCCGGTTATCATAACGTTTTTCATGGGTGTTCCTCTTTCAGGTTATAAAAAACGCTGTCATCCCGAGCGCAGCCGAGGGATCTTACCGTTTACGGTTATGATAGCGGAAGGATTCCTCCACTCCCTTCGGTCGGTCGGAATGACAGGGTGACTGTAATGTTATCTTCTTCTGCTCTTGGTGCGGTGGTCGGAATACTGGCGGATGGAAGAGATCTTGCTGTCCGACTCACTCATGAACTGCTTGAGCTTCTCCTCAAACAGCTGGTCTGCGGTTTTTGGTGCAGGAGGAGGTGTGGGAGCGGTGCGTGCAGGGCGGGGGGTCTGCTGTGGTTTATTTTCACGCTGGGGACGGGCCTCCAAACGCTTGATGGAAAGGTTGATCTTCCCGGCTTCAGCGCTGATGACTACCACCTTGACATCCTGCCCCTCAGTCAGATGCTGGCGAATGTCGCTGACGTAGGTGTTGGCGACCTCTGAGATATGTACCATGCCGGTCTTGTTCTCAGGGAGAGAAATGAATGCGCCAAAGTTTGTGATTGTTTTTACCTTGCCCTCTAATACGGCTCCGACGGTTAACTCCATAAAGTGTTTGCTTCCTCCAAATTTATTCAGTAGTTTCAAAAATGACGGCATCAGAAGGATACAGGTCCAGCTCCTCCTGGGCGATGCGCTGGGTGCTCTGGGGTGTGCCGATCTCATCAATGTACTGTTGTACGACGTTGTTCTCCTGCTCCTGAGAAGCGGCATCGGCCCAGCCCTGTTGGGCTTTGCGTTCGTAGCGGCCGGTGACTGCTTTGATGATCACAAGGGTGGTGATGAGCAGAATCAGACAGATCAGAACAATGACCTTTACAACAAGGGAGCTGCGACGGTACACAAAACGGACTTTTTGCTTTTTTTCTTCCATCCGGCATACCTCCCATGTTAATTCTTAACTATTGTACTCGATTTTTTTCTCTTTGCATAGAGGAATTTTAATATTTTTTTGAGATTTTCAAAAAATTTTTTGAACAGAAGGACCGTAATACGCCAAAATTGGCGAAAAATGGGTGTAAGCAGCCGTCCCGGACCCAGCTCCCACAGGATTGCCCCCAGTCCCAATCCAAACAGATGTCCCAAACGCAGATCTCCCAGGCAAATACCGAAGGTCAGCTGCAGCCACACCCAGCCGAACAATACTAAAAACAGCAGATCTCCTAAAAAGCGGGGCCGAATGGGACGTACAAAATCAAACCCCAATCCAAGTGCCATTCCAAAGGCCAGTGACCCCATAAAGCGGGTCAGGGCTACTGCAGGTGTCATCGGCCCAGCATCCTTTTAAACAGACCTGCAGGCCGTGGTTCTTCGTAAATCAGTGCGGAAACCTGTCCATCCACGGCAACCTGGCCGCCCTCAATGGACAGGGTCTTTAACTGCAAGCCGTTGCCGTGGACAGAAAGGGTGCCCAGCCCGGTTGCCATGATCACGGCATTATCGTCAAAGCTGATCACTTCGTTGACCCCGGTGACGGTGAGGCTGTGGCGGTCATTGAGGGTCAGCTTGTGGGGGTTCATTTCAGTCATGTCCATGCCTCCTTTTACAGCAATTGTATGCGTAAGTTTGCAAAAACAGAACCGATTGACAGCCTGTGGTATAATAGGGGTAAGGAGGTGGGAAGATGATCATTGAATCAGTGCCTTTAATGGGCAGAAGCGGCCATGAGGCCGGGCGGCAGCTGTTGCGCTGGTTACATGACGGAAAAATCGCTGTTACAGATCGGGGAAAACCCTATTTTACAGACGGCGGCCCTCACTTTTCCATCTCTCACACCAAAAACCGCGCATTCTGTGTCCTCAGCGACTACCCTGTGGGCATCGATGCAGAGGAGCTTGACCGGGATATCGACCTGCGATTGGCGGATAAAATCCTGTCGCCCTCTGAAAAACAGGCCTTCGATGCCGCTGAGGATCAGCGACTGACCCTATTAAAGCTTTGGGTCTTGAAGGAGGCCCAGGCCAAGGCAACAGGGGAGGGCCTCCGTGGCTACCCCAATAAAACAAATTTTTTACCCGATGACCCCCGGATACAGATCCTGGACGGTCATGTGGTGGCAGTAATAGAAATGAGGAACGAAGATGCTTTTTGATACCCATGCCCATTTGGATGACCGGGCATTTGACGAAGATCGGGCTGCGCTTTTGGATTCCCTGAAGGATCAGGGCCTGATCATGAATCCCGGCTGCAGCCTGGAAAGCTCCAAAAACGCCATTGCCATTGCGGAGCAATACGACTTTGTTTATGCCGCTGTAGGCTCTCACCCCGATGTTGCCGATGAAGTAAATGAGGCGGTAATTGACGAATATAGAACGCTGTGTATCCATCCCAAGGTCAAGGCCATTGGCGAAATTGGTATTGACTACCACTATGAGGATATTCCCCGGGATCTGCAGCTGAAAGCGTTCCGGATGCAGATGGAGCTTGCCCGGGAGGTGCAATTGCCTGCGATTGTCCATGAGCGGGAGGCTCACGAGGACGGTATGGCGGTGGTGCGGGAATTTCCCGATGTAAGAGGCGTGTTCCACTGCTATTCCGGGTCTTTGGAAATGGCAAAGGTCTTGGTGGACAAGGGCTGGTATATCGGCTTTACCGGTGTGCTGACCTTTAAAAACGCCAGAAAAGCACTGGAAGTGGCCGCCGGGCTTCCCCATGACCGCATCGTCATCGAAACCGATTGCCCCTACATGGCCCCCGAACCCTTCCGTGGCAAGCGCAACCACCCCGGCTACATCTACCGCATGGCAGAAAAATTAACCGAGTTGTGGAATATGCCCGTAGAAGAAGTACAGGCCATCACCACCGAAAACGGCAAGCGGTTGTACAGAATCTAAAGGCCTTCCCCTATGGGGAAGGTGTCAGCCCAATGGGCTGACGGATGAGGGCGGTACAAGGTGCGCTAATATCAGTACTTCGGCGAAAACGCACTGCGGCAACCTCATCCACCGCTAACGCGGTCCCCCTTCCCCAAAGGGGAAGGCGATGCCCCCATGTCCGCAGACATGGGGGCATAAAATTTATTCTGCTGGATGTTTCTGACAATAGGTGATTATTTGCTGGATTAGATTTCTGTCTCTTTTACTGAGATTATCTGTAAAACCCTGGGAGGTATACTCCTGTCCTGTCAGAATGTAATCGGTACTGACCTGCAAAATACTGCTGAGGTTAATTAAATTGTCAATACGAATCGCTTTGTTGCCTCGTTCCAAATTGGAGACCATCTGAACAGAAACGTTCATCATTTCCGCCAGTTGTTCCTGGGTGTATCCCATGCTCCTCCTGCGTAATTGAATCCGTTTGCCCACTTCTTTGAGTAAAATGTTGTCCATATTCTCACCTCAAATGAAACTGTAGATTCATTATATGGACTTTTGGGTGCAATAATAAGCATCTATGGGTTGACAAAGTTAAAGGTGTTATAATTCTTACATCCTAAAAATATAAAGGAGGAAAAGAAATGAAAAAACTGATAACCGTATTGCTGGCATGTTTAATGGTCTTTGTACTTATGGCGTGCGAAGAAGGGCCTCAAATTGCGCTTACAATGGGCGCAGAAGAATTCAAGGGAATGGACCCTGCGGAGGCAGAAGAAATCTTTCGTGAGATGGGATTCGTAAATATAGAGCACAAAACTGTTGCAACAAAGGATGAGTCTGTTACAGGCACAGTATGCTACATCGAAATAGGCGGATGGTTTAGTGCGGAATCTAGTTTTGCTAAAGGTGATGCCTTCAGCGCAGATTCAACAGTGTCTGTTTTTTCTTATAAGTACGAAGCCCCCGAACCCACATACTATTCCAGTAATGATTTAGAGACGGCGAAAAAAGGAAATACTGGTGTATTTTCCTATAAGGACGACGGCAAAGACTACGATATTTACTGGATCATCGATTTTGATGAGGGATATGTGTATTATTTCACAGATGGAAATGGCGAGCCTTTTTGCGATAGATTAAAAATAGAATCCGGAACATTGAACGATGCCGTGACAATTACATATCATGACGGATCTGACACCTGGTCTTATAAGCTCCATTTTAAAAATACCAATAGTCCTGCAACGCTAATTATGGTTGATCAAAATGGCTTTGAGTATGAATATTCTGGAACAAATCTGGAGCAGGCTTTAGCATTAAGAGCCACAAAAACCATCAAGGATTATTAAAATAGAAACGGATTCGTACGATGTAGATAAATTTAATAAAAGCACACTTTTGCCAAACGGCGAAAGTGTGCTTTTAATTGAATATAGTTGCGTCTTGATCTCTTTATTCCTGATTCTGTTTGCGGATGGCTCTGACCAGCTGTTCTACGAATCCCCAGACGGGGGGCTCTAACCACTTGTCGTATAAAATACACATATACAGAGCCTGGTGCCAGTTTTGGAGGGGCACATAGCACACATCCTCCCGGGGGTGGGTGCATTCTTCTGCCATGACACAAACGCCGACACCACGGCCCACCAGTTCCAAAGCAGCATGGGCCGTATTGACAGAGCAGACGATCCGTTCCTCGGAATTGGTGCCGCTGGCCCACTGCTCGAAGCTGTTTTCAATGTCATTATTAAAGACCACCTGAGGCAGACCTGCCAGCTGCTGGGGTACAAGCTCTTTGTGTGCGGCAAGGGGGTGGTTGGCAGGGAGGGCAACGATGAAGTTTCGCTGTCCCAGCTTCCGGAAGTGGAGGCTGCGATCCCGGTTGGTGGTATCCACAATAGCCATATCCAGCTTTTCCTGCCGGACCAGGTCCATCAGCTCCTCGGCGGAGCTTTCTGTTAATCTGAAACGGATGCGTTCGTTAAGCTGCAGGTAGCTGCCGAGCTCCCGGGCCACCGTCCCGGCCAGTGTTCCGGATACCAGGCCCAGGCGGATGATCACCGGTGCGCTGCTTTTACTTTCCCGGAGGGTCATGGAGGCGGTGTTTAGCTCTTGAAGTGCTGCGTCCACCGTTTCCTGGTAGTAGCGGCCCTCCTCCGTCAGACGGATATTGCGGCCCACTTTTTCAAACAGCCTGACACCGCCCAGTTCCGTTTCCAAATGGCTGATGGCAGCGGAAAGAGAGGGCTGTGAAATACCCAAACGGGCGGCTGCTAAGGTGTAATGCTCCACCTGTGCAAGCACAGAAAAATAACGCAAATAGTTGTAATTCATAAAATACCCCGTGGTTTTGTATATATTTATCAAAAATCCTGTATAAAATAGATGCATTTTTGAATCTATAGTTTTAAACTATAAATAATATATCATAACTATATTGTTTTTTGCAAGAAAAATTTGTATAATCCCAAAGGAAATTACGAGAGAAAAGGTTGGTTTTCAAAAACCGCCATATTTTTTAGAAATCCAATGCAAGAATGATTGCATTTACTTGAAAACTGTGTTATGATATGAGATGAATGAAATTGTGCCCTGTGGGGCCTGAAAGTTTGAGGAGCAGCCAATGAGCTTTACATATAAAGGCCTGAAGGGCACACTGCAAAAGCGTACTGTGACGGAGGAAGAGGTCAACCGCCAGCTTCACCGTCTGCAGCAGCAGACACCCCGGATCGCCGTAGTCAAGGACAGACCCACCGAGCTGGGCGATGAGATCGTTTTGGATTACACTGGCTTTTGCGATGGCGTGCAGTTTGCAGGCGGCACTGCTCAGAAGCAGACCCTGGTGTTGGGCAGCGGCATGTTCATTCCCGACTTTGAGCAGCAGCTGGTGGATAAAGTCCCCGGTCAGGAGGTTACCGTAGAGGTGACCTTCCCCAAGGAGTACCACGCCGAGGAGCTGGCAGGTAAGGAAGCCACCTTCGTTTGCAAGCTGCACGAGATCCGTGTAAAATCCACCTATGAGCTTGACGATGTGTTCGCCAAGGAAGTGGGTGAGTGCGAGACCCTCAGTGAAATGCGGGAAAGGCTCCGGGCAAGCCTGCAGGATTATACCGATGAGCGTGGCGAGATGGAGCTACAGGATGAGCTGCTTCGTCAGGCAGCTGAGACACTGGATGTGACCTTCTCTGAGGATGAGATCGTCGCTGCTATTGATCAGCAGATGCAGACACTGGAGGCACAGCTTGCCAAGCAGGGCCTGAACATCGATATGTACTGCCAGTTCATGAGCACCACCCCGGAGCAGCTGCGCAAGGATGCAGAGGCGGAAGCAATATACACCCTGAAGGCCCAGGCTGTTGTGGAAGAGGTTGCGAAGCTGGAAAGCCTGGAGGCTACCAAGGAAGAGGTTTCCGTGGCCTGCGCACAGATCGCCCACAGAAACAACATGACCGTCGAGGAGCTCAAGCCCTATTACAATGCCGAATTTGAAGCGGCAGTTATCAAAAGTGTACTCACCGGTAAAGTCATGGACCTGATCCGTCAGGCCGCTGACGTTACGGAAGTATATAAATAAGTTTAATATTGTGTCTAAAGACACCAAAATCAAGGAGGAAAACAAACTATGGCATTCGAATTTGTTGATGGCAAGTACGTAGACGCCAACGGCACCGTCCGTCTGGACCCCACCCAGTACGCTGACTGGCAGATCGCTGAGGAAGCAGAGAAAACTCTGCCCCCCGTGAAGTTCTTCCAGGAGAAGCTGGGCCTGCTGGATGACGAGATCATCCCTTATGGTAAGACCCCCAAGATCGACTTCATCAAGGTTATGAAGCGTCTGGAGAACAAGCCTGATGGCAAGTTCATCGAGGTTACCGCTGTTACCCCCACCCCCTTCGGTGAAGGTAAGTCCACCGTTTCCCTGGGCCTGATCGAGGGTCTGGGCTACATCGGCAAGAACGCAGGCGGCGCTCTGCGTCAGCCCTCCGGCGGCC
>CAYMPY010000034.1:0-15945 GCA_964392535.1 uncultured Oscillospiraceae bacterium | reverse complement strand
GTCTTGTAAAAGAGGGCGGCAGGATCACCGGGTATCAGCTTTCCGACAATTCCATTGTAGAGAAACAGCAGGCAGTAGACATGGCAAAGCAGGGACAGATCGCCGGTGTGGGCATCGCCCACCGGGGCGATACCGAATACCTCAAATCCATCCCCGATGGCAGCGAAAACAACAATTTGGGCAATCTCCCCTCTGTGTCCCCCTGAGAAATGCCCGGAATTGGCAAGCCCCCACCAATTCCGGGCTTTATTTTTCTGAAAAATTCGCTATAATAGTTTTATAAAATAGTCCAAGGAGGTTTCCGTTATGGCAAAGATTCAAGCAGCGATCCACCCCGATGACGATCTGCACTACAAGAAAATGGGCCTGACCCGAAATAAGATCGAGCCTTGGGAGGACGGTATGCGCACCGATGGCAGCCGTGGTACATACGAATGGTGGTACTTTGATTCCCACTACCCCGATGGCACAATCCTGGTTCTGCAGTATTACTCCAAGTCCCCCATTGAGGTGAACGGCCCTGTTAAACCCATCGTCACGGCAGAGCTGACACTGCCCGATGGCCGGGCGTACTTTGAGCAGATCGAGGCATCCCTTTCTGAGAGTCACTACGCCACAGACAAATGCGATGTAAAGATCGGCGAAAGCAGCATCCGGGGTGACCTGAAGCATTATGACCTGGTGTTTAAGGGCAAAAAGCTTTCTGCCACCGTATCCCTTACCAACACCGTTCCTGCCTGGCGCAGCCAGTGCGGCCCCATCCTGTTTGGTGACAAGGAAGAATACTACTTCAACTGGCTTCCTGCCACACCGGAGGGAACAGCCATTGCAGACGTTACCTGCGAAGGCGGTCAGCTGCACCTGGAGGGCAGCGGCTACCACGACCACAACTGGGGCAATGTCTCCATGCTCAAGCTCATGCACCACTGGTACTGGGGCAGAGCCAAGATCGGCGACTACAAGGTCATCTCCTCCTGGATCACCGCCGAAAAGAAGTACGGCTACAAGGAATTTGATGTATTCATGCTGGCAAAGGACGGCGAAATTTTAGGTGATAACGCAAACCACACCCTGAAATTTCTCCCCGCAAACGAATATATTGACGAGCATACCGGCAAGCCGGTCTACAACAAGGTAGCCTACGAGTATGAGACCCCCGCAGGTGAATACTACCGCATCACCTATAACCGCAAGGGTGATATTTCCAGGATGAATTTCATTGACCGGCTGCTGGGCCCCATGCGTTTTCTTGCAAAGATCATCGGCTTTGAAGGCTCTTACCTGCGCTTCGAGGGCAGCGCCACCATTGAAAAGCTGGAAGACGGCAAGGTCGTGGAACGTGTCACGGAAGAATCCGCCGTTTGGGAGCTGATGTACTTCGGCGAAGCCGGTGCGGATAAGGAATAACAAAAAGCGGCTTTCTCAAAACAACTTTTTGTAGGGACCGGCGTCCTCGACGGTCCTTGAAAGCAACCGTAAATAGCAAAAATCGGTACACGAGTGCCGATTTTTGCTTAGGACCGTCCGGAGGCCGGTCCCTACGACAGTCCCGCGTAAGCGGGAGCGGAACGCCTCCCCTACATATATTATTGGGCATAAAAGGAGCTATCTCAATGCATTTTTTGAGACAGCTCCTTTTTATTGTTCGGCAAAGTAATGCTCCCGGGCATACAGGTACTGCTGCTCAAAGGCCCGGATGGCCTGCGCATGATCCTTCAGGTACAGAAGGGCTGCATAGCAGTCCTCCAATGGTGCCGGGTAGGGTGCTTTTCCTGCCAGCCGGTACTCCGGCGAGATCACCACCGCACCGTATTTTTTCACAAGATTTAACGCCCTCGATATATAGACCATGCTTGCCATACCAACGGCATAGCCGCCACCGTGGATCCACAAAACACCCGGCGTTTCTTCCCGGGGCTTTGCTGCGCCTGTTGGTTGCAGGATCAGAAGCTTCACATTCCCCACCCGTGCCCGCCGCACGGTGTATCCCTTATTCATGATACTGCCTCCTTTTCTGTATGGCTGTGGTCATGTCCATCCAAATCCGTGTGGGTATAACCGTGGGCAGCCTCATCCTGACCGTGGATGTGGGTGTGGCTGTGGATATGGGCATGCTCATGGGAATGGACCAAGCTGCCGTGGGCGTGCGCATGGGTATGGCTGTGGCTGTGCGCATGGGTGTGCTGCAGAGAAATGGTATCCCGCACCATCAGCACCGTTGCGCCGATCATGATGGCAAGTCCGATATAGAATTGAATCCCCGGTCTTTCCCGCAGGAGCAGCACGCCGAAAAGCACCCCTAAAAAAGGCGCAACCGAATAATAGTCACTGGTTTTGGCCGCACCCAGGTCCTTTTGGGCCTTGATATAGAAATTGATGCTCAGGCCGTAGGCCACAAAGCCCAAGCCCATCACGGCCAGGATCCAGACAATACCGGGCAGGTCCTCTCCCATGATCAGCGCAACGATCAGGCTGCCAAGGCCGGAGAAAATGCCCTTGATGGTGGTCACCTGCACAGAGGATTTGTTGCTCAGCATCCGGGTACAGTTATTTTCCAGTCCCCAGCAGCAGGCCGCACCCAGCACCAGCAGAGAGCCCCCATGAAACCGGAAGCTGCCTGTCCCCTCAAAGCTCAGGGTCATGCTGGCCACCGTCACCAAAACGATGGCAACGGTCAGCTGTTTGGACAGCTTTTCCCGGAATACAAAAAATGCGATCAGGGATGTTGCAACGATCTCAAAGTTATTAAGCAGAGATGCATTGGCAGAGTCCGTATATTGCAGACCCAGCATCAGCAGGATCGGTGCGGCAATATCCAAAACGATCATGCCCACCGTGCAGGGCAGCTCCGCTTTTGCCAGCCTCTCCCCTTTTTCCTTTGTAAGCACACCGCAGAAAAACAGGCCGACACCGGCACCCAAATACAAAAACGCCGCCATCACCGTGGGCTGCACAAATCCCAGCAGCACCTTGCTCAGGGGAATATTGATCGCATACAACGCCGCCGCCAAAATTGCAAAGAATGTTGCGATATTTTTCGTTTTCATTAATTGCTTACAGCTCCTCCAGGTAACGCACAGGGTCACTACTTTATACTTCCCTACCATAGATTTCACCTCCTTCATGTTTTTATTATACCATGCAAAGGCATCTGTTGCAATCAAAATACATCTAATTTATACAGCGGTTCCGGGTCCCGGTCACGGTATGCATGCTGCTCATAATAGCCAATAAGCCGCCCCTCATCATCACGCAGAGCGATCATGTACACATCCTTATTTTCTTTCTCGTTATAGTAGCCATTCGCCCTGATAGGCGCGTAGGAATTATTCCTATAGGTGTGGTAGATATAGATTGTTTCGCCAAATGGGAGATCCGTAGGCTCAAGCTCTACTCCATTAGCATCCATAATCGTGATCGCCGAAATTTCCAGGTCAAAAGTAGCGTTTAACGGAATCGTCAAAGTATTATTTGCCGCATTACTTACTTGTGAAATATCCACTCCGTTGATCAGAACTTTACCGGTAAGAGAGCTGGAGCCGAGCCAGTCTACAGTGAACGAACCGCCCTGCAGAATGATATATTCGCCGCCATTTAAGGAAATCTTTTCTCCGTTCGCCAACAGCCCGTCGTTATCATAGCAATTAACATCAACTGCGCACGAGCTGTTGTTGTCGTAACGGTATTTTGCATATACCTTCTGTCCATATATCAAATTCAATGGATCAAGGAGATTTCCGTCTTCATCGTAGAGCTGAATATCCGTCGTTGCGACATCAAGAATGACGTCTGGATTGTCCCCTTGGATCATGGCAAACGCGATGCCAACGCCGTATCCACCGTGAATGATCGTATCTGCAGTAATACGAAGTCGGTTAGTATCAAAGTCCGGCGAAGCCGGAGATCCGGATGCAGCAACCCAAAGTAATCTACTGTTTCCGTTTGCGTCTTCCACAACTAATGAAGTATCAACATATTCTTTTCGGAAGTACATTCATGTAAATTGGAGTCAATTGAATAGCTTGCTTAATTCTACAAATTCCAAAAGACCTACACATTAAAATATAAAATGGGCTTGACAGAGAGATTTATTGAGTATAAAATATTTATAGAATAGTGCGACATATGGATTTCTTTGTAAGTTATAAGCCCATAAAGGGTGTTTGAATGAATGATACTTCGGAGCACACAGAAAAGGAGGAGTGTTGTATGACATCACCAGTACGAAATAACGTTTTTGTTATCGACCCCAAAAAAGATGTCATTAAGCCTGTAAGCGTTAAAAGTTTGCTTAATGAAATTACGGAAGTCAGACAACATAAAACGAAAAAGAATGATTGATGGAACACCTTCGTATACCATCGAACTGCTCAACAAGGAAAATGTGGGATTCTGATATACCAAGAGAAACATGGAATCTTAACTGCGTTCAGATGTGTATGCAATTATTTTTTGACCTTTAATATTATCGCAAGCTATTCAGCAGCGCCGGCTTCCCGGCGCTGTTTTTTATAGGTTAAGTAATAACTTGCATTTGTTTAAGTTGGTTACCTCACTCGTAATCATTCAGAAAGCGGATACAAAGCTTACCTATAAGGCAAACTTTACGATCGCTGTACATATATGCCGACAATTTTTCCTTGGCAATGTAGCTCCACCAGATGTTGAAGCTAACATACGCAGGAATGTTTCCTCCATTCGCACCGGCAGAAGCAGTCCTCGTAATACGACGGTTAAGCACGCGGTTAGCTTCATTTATAGAGTAGCATAAATTTCGTGCTTTGAACAGGCTTTTTTAAGCGGATTTCTCCATCCGCTTATTTGTCATGCCCAAATTGCAAAAAAGAGTATCCAAAACAGTTTCCTGTCTTGGATACTCTCGTTTCTCTTAAGCTTACCCACCGGGCAACGCCATTAACTTAATGACATTGACTATACAACCACATGGTTTTTTACAGACTTGTTTGCTCACTTGTACAGAGGACCGTAAGCGGCACAGGCGCGGTAATCCTGGCCCTCCTTATCCATGCCAAAGGCGTTCCAGCACGCAGGGCGGTAGATATCGTCCTCGGAAACATTGTGCATACAGACGGGGATCCGCAGCATGGAACACATAGTGATCAGATCTGCACCGATATGGCCGTAGGAAATAGCACCGTGGTTGGCGCCCCAGTTCATCATGACCTCATAAGCGGTCTTAAAGGGGGAGCCTTCCTTGCCATCGCAGCGAGGTGCGAACCAAGTGCAGGGCCAAGTGGGATCGGTGCGCTCCATCAGCTTGTCTGTAACCTCGTCGGGCAGGTTAACAGTCCAGCCCTCGGCGATCTGCAGCACAGGGCCGAGTCCCTTTACCAGATTCAAACGGATCATTGTGGCAGGCATTTCGGCACGGGTGACGAAGTGGCTGGAGAAGCCACCGCCACGGAAATTATCAAAGCCGGCCTCACACCATACGGTAGCATCAGTCATCTTTTGAATATCATCCTCGGTGACCTCCCACCACTTTTTCATGATGGCATTGCCGTTTTCATCGGTGCAGACACCGGAAGCATCCAGGCAGGCTGCACCTGAATTCAGCAGATGAATAATACCGTTTGCTTCTGCGGCTTTGCCTTCCAGCTTATAGCCGGTGACACGTTCGGTAGCCTCGCCGGACCAGTAAGTACGGACATCCGCAAAGATCTGTGCCCGGTGGGTCAGCAAGCGCATCATCAGCATTCCCATACCGTTGAGAACATCATTTTCCGTTGCCAGGGTGTAAGGCTCACGGGCGCCTTCATAGTCAAAGGTGGAGCTGAGCAATGCCTCGGGGTAGTCACAGTTGGGCCAATGGTCAGTCCACTGGCGCTGACCCTGGAGGCCGCCGACAATGGCATTGTGACCCACCTTCTCTTCCTCAAACTGATCAGGAAGGTTCGAATTGCCTGCCATCAGATCCTTAATAATGCAGTACATCTTGACAGTGAACTCCCACTGCTTTTCCTTCTCCTCGGGAGTAAACTTAATGCGGCGCTCCTCTCCCAGGAATCGGACAGTTTCCGGGTTGGGATCGCGGCCTTCCCTGCAATGCTCCTTAGTCCATGCCAAGGCCTTCCGGTAGGCTTCCTCGTTGTAGATGCCCTCCTCCATGCGACGCAGGATCTCCACCTCATCCACGGACTCCACACGCATACCAAAGTAGCTTTCCAGAACATCCTGGTCCATGATGGAGCCGGCGATGCCCATGCACTGGGAGCCGATCTGCAGATAAGACTTACCGCGCATAGTGGCAACAGCCACAGCAGCACGGCCAAAGCGCAGCAGCTTTTCCTTTACGTCCTCAGGGATCTGGGTCACCTGATCCCGGTCCTGGACCTCATGGCCGTAAATACCGAAGGCAGGCAGACCCTTCTGTGCATGACCAGCCAGCACAGCGGCCAGATACACAGCGCCGGGGCGCTCAGTGCCGTTGAAGCCCCAAACGCCCTTAATCGTATGGGGATCCATGTCCATGGTCTCCGAGCCGTAGCACCAGCAGGGAGTAACGGACAGCGTAATGGAAACGCCTTCTTTCTTAAACTTATCGGCACAAGCAGCAGTCTCCGGTACGCGGCCGATGGTGGTATCGGCCATAACGACCTTCACAGGCTCGCCATTGGAATAGAACAGGTTCTCCTCAAACAGCTTCTTGGCTGCTTCTGCCATAGCCCATACCAAAGGCTCCAGGCTTTCACGCAGCTGCTTAGGGCCTCGGCGGCCATCAACAATGGGTCGGATACCGATCACAGGATAATCACCAATATATCTGTTATTTGCCATGCTGGACTCCTTTCAAAATAGCACATGATCCATGTGCAGTATTCTTATTTACAAATTAAATTACAGAAGGATTCATAGGCTTCCGGGAAGCCGGAAGCCTGCCGTGGCAGATAGGTAGTCACCTTCTCGTGCCTGCGGATCAGCTCACGGCCTGCAGAAACACTTTCGATTTCCCCCAAAGCGATAAGCTGCAGCAAGATATTTCCCACGGCGGTAGCTTCGATGGGGCCGGCGATCACCAGGATCTGAAGGCTGTCAGCCGCCATTTGGCACAGGAATTCATCCTTCGTGCCGCCACCAAGCAGGTGCAGAACCTCAAATGTCTTACCGGTGTTTTCTTGGAGCTGCTCTATGGCATAGCGATATTTCATAGCAAGACTTTCATAGATGCAGCGCACCAGCGCACCGTCATTGACCGGTACTTTTTGACCGGTGCGGTGGCAGTAGTCCCGGATTTTTTCCGGCATACCGCCGCCAGAAGCAAATTCCGGTGCGTCAGGATCGATAAAACAGGTAAATGCAGGCTCTTTTCGGGCAAGCTGCTCCATGTCATTGTAAGAGTATTCCCTGCCCTCTGCCCGGAAATTTCTGCGAATCTCCTGGATCAGCCACAGACCGCTGATGTTTTTTAAGTAATTGATCTTCCCGTTGGCGCCGATCTCATTGGACAGCGCATCCCGCATGCTCTTTTCCGTAAGAATGGGCACGTCCAGCTCACAGCCGATCAGCGACCAGGTGCCACAGGACAAAAAAGCCGCTTGAGTGTCGTCGATACACGGCATAGCAGCAATTGCACATTGCGTGTCGTGGCCTGCAGCCTTGATGATTGGAATGCCTTTATAGTCTCCACAACAAGTTGCACTGTCAACAACCTTCGGAAAAAACGATGCCGGATAGCCGGTAAGTGCAGTAATTCTATGATCCCATTGTCCTGTTAAAGGGTCAACCATCTGAGAGGTAGAAGCGATAGTGCGCTCCACCGTTTCTGCGCCGCAAAGAGACCAGGCAAACAGATCCGGCATAAACAACAGCATTTTGGCATTGTCCCGCTTGCCCTGTTCGGTCATAAGCTGAAACAATGTATTGATCGCCATAATCTGATTGCCGGTGGCTTGATACAATACCTCGAAGGGCAGCGTTTCCGACAGCTTTTCCGGCATGCCGTTGGTTCGTGAATCCCGATAGTTGACCGGAAAACCGGACAAGCTGCCGTTTTTTGTTATGATGCCGTAATCAACCCCCCAGGTATCAAAGGCGATGGCATCTACCTTGCCGCAGTTGGCAATGGTATTTTCCACCTCCCGAAGCAGAGCAGGATAGTCCCAGCACAAATGACCGTTTTCACAAGTCGGAACGTTTTCAAAACGGTGCAGCTCCTGATATGTGATCTTTTCGCCGTCAAAGCTGCCTAAAATTGCTCTGCCGGTAGATGCGCCAAAATCAAACGCCAACACAGTTCGCATGCGCATTCCTCCTTCCCGTAAAGTACGAAATAAGTTAAAAAAGTTTATAAAATTTCATATTCGCTTGTATTATATCATCACTGCAAATTTAATTCTTGAAATATAATATAAAACATTGTAATTATATTCACTTTATTTAAAATGATTAAAAATGTATACCATTGACAACACACCATTGCTTGAAGTACAATGTAATAAATTGTAAATATATTCACATTATCGGGAGGGAAATTATGCATCCTTTCGTTTATTATGAAAAAATACAGCACGGAACAAGAGAATTGCCGGCAGAATATTACTACGTAGACAAGCATCATCCCCGTTATGTCATGTCCGCACACTGGCATACAGAATGGGAGCTTATCCGCATAAAAGAGGGGTGTTTTAACATCCTTCTGGACGAGGAAGAGATCTGTGCCAAAGAAGGCGATATTCTTTTGCTGCGTGACAGTATGCTGCACAGCGGTATGCCCACCGATTGCATTTATGAATGCTTTGTTTTTGATCTGCACGGTCTGTTCCAGGGCTCCGAGGTCATCAAGCAGCAGCTGCGGCCGGTATACCGACTTGACGTACTGACTCAGGTATATTTTCCTGCCGGCACGCAGAAGGCCATTACCGATATTGCAGATGCACTGCTGGATGCCTGTGCCCGCCGTCTCACCCCGGACAGCAGCAAAGGCGCTCTGGAGCTGTCTATTCTGGGATATCTGTGCTGCCTCTTCAGCTACATACTGCAGCACAGGCTCTATATTCCCGTGCCCACGGAGACACAGCAAAAAACCTACCGCATTGGACAAATCAAGGCCGTATTGAAGCACATTGAGCAAAACTACGGGACCGGTATCACCCTGGACGGATTATCTGAAATCGCCGGTATGAATCCAAACTATTTTTGCAGGGTATTTCAGGCGGTGACCCAGCAAACACCTATGGACTATGTAATCCACTACAGGATCGAGCAAGCCGCTGTGATGCTTGCCAACACCGCTTTATCTATTGTAGACGTGGCAATGGAGTGCGGCTTTAATGACCACAGCTACTTTACAAAATTCTTTAAGCGCATCAAAGGGGTTACCCCCAGAGAATATCGCAAAAGCCACGCTCAATATTCATAATACCACTTACACCCCCTGCCCCTGCCTGATACCAGGCAGGGTTTTCTTTATCCAAAGAAAACCACCGGCACTGCCGTGGTTATGATTTATATCACCTTGCAATCCGTCTGTTTTTGCTTGGCATCTGTCATTGTTTTCAATTATTTGCCAAGATATAATAGTCAAAAGGAAGATTTCATCCTTCCGCCATTTATTACTCTGCATTATCATACATTATTTAGTAAAAGGAGACGTCAGCATGCGTGTAGATATGACAAAATGGCAGGAGATCGCCCGACAGAATATCCACAACCGTCCGGGCGGTTCAGGCCGGCTGGCAGGAAAGATCACCATCGTCACCGGTGCAGCCCAAGGCTTCGGCAAGGGCATTGCTCAGGAGCTGTACAAAGAAGGTGCCACGATCATCATCGCCGACATGAACCTGCCCCTGGCGCAGGCGGTTGCGAAGGAAATGGGTGAGCGGGCCTGCGCCATTGCGGTGAATGTATCGGATGAGGAGAGCGTTGCCAACCTGGTTGCGCAGACCGTAGAAAAATTCGGCGGTCTGGATATCATAGTGGCAAACGCCGGTGTTGTGAGATCCGGCCCCATTGCGGATTTTGACAAGAAGGATTTTGAATTCGTCACTGCCATCAATTACACCGGTCTGTTCTTGACTGCCAAGTATGCCGCCATCATTATGCAGGCTCAGCATGAGGCAGATCCTGAAGCCATGTTTGACATTATTGCCATGTCCTCCAAGTCCGGTCTTGAAGGCTCCAACAAGAATTTTGCCTATGCAGGCTCCAAATTCGGTGCTATCGGTCTGGTGCAGTCCTGGGCTTTGGAGCTGACTGCGTATAATATCAAGGTAAACGCCATCTGCCCCGGCAACTATCTGGACGGACCGCTGTGGAGTGATCCGGAAAAGGGTCTTTTTGTGCAGTATCTTCAGGCCGGAAAAGTACCCGGCGCCAAAACTGTGGAGGATGTGCGCCGGTTTTATGAGGCCAAGGTGCCCATGAATCGAGGCTGTCTGCCCATTGACGTTGCCCGGGCAGTGATGTACTGCGTGGAGCAAGAATACGAAACAGGACAGGCCATTCCCATCACCGGCGGTCAGGTGATGCTGAACTAAGAGGTGCCCAATGATCGATATTACTGTTCTGGACCAGCTGAACGCACCAACCAAAGAACAAAGAATTGCCAATTTGAAGCAGCTGCTGAAAACTACCCAGTTTCCCCCTGCTGTGCCGCAGTACATCAACAATCACATCCACACTACCTATTCCTTCTCCCCCTACTCCCCTGCCGCTGCTGTATATGCCGCAAGGATGGAGGGACTATGCACCGCCGGCATCATCGACCATGATTCCATCAGTGGCGCGGAGGAATTTTTGGAGGCGGCGCAGCTGATTGGAATGCCCGTGACCGTTGGCATGGAATGTCGGGTCAGCATGGAGGGCACAGGCCTCGCAGGCTATCGCACCAACAACCCGGACCAGGTGGGCATCAGCTATATGACCATCCAATCGGTGCCCCATGACAAGATCCATGTGCTGACAGAATTTTTCCGGCCATATCTTGCTGCCCGGCACACCCGCAACCGCAGGATGCTTGCAAGGATCAATGCTCTGGCAGGTACAAGCCTTGACTACGACAGGGACGTACTGCCTCTTTCCATGGCCCATGACGGCGGAAGCGTCACCGAGCGGCACCTGATGTATGCCCTGGCGTTTCAGATGGTACGGCAGGCAGGCAAGGGTGAAGCAATAGTCAAAAAGCTTACCGAAATGGGGCTGACACTTTCTGAAAAGCAAGAAAACCAGCTACTGGACACAAGCTATCCTTTCTATGAATACGACCTGCTCGGTATTCTCAAAGGCGCATTCGTTTCGAAGATCTATATCGATGCCGACGAGGAATGTCCCAGGCTCAAGGACGTTGTCAGCCTCTGCAGACAGGTGGATGCCTGGCTGTGCTATGCCTATTTGGGCGACGTTGGTGACAGTGTCACCGGAGATAAGAAGGCGCAAAAGTTTGAAGACGACTATTTGGATAAGGTTTTTGAATGTCTGAAGCAGGAGGGCGTTGGTGCTGTAACTTACATGCCCACCCGCAACACACCGGCGCAGCTCGCTCAGGTCCGCAGTCTGTGCGAGGAATATGGCATGATGCAGGTCTCCGGCGAGGATATCAACTCACCCCGACAAAGCTTTGTGATCAAGGCCATGGCTGATCCTATATTTGCAAACCTGATTGATGCCACATGGAAGCTGATCGCCCATGAAAACAAATGAATCGGAGGAAAACGGTATGAGCATAAAAGCAGTACGGATCCATGGCAAAATGGATCTTCGGCTGGATGACATCCAGCTGCCTGAGATAGGTCCGGATGATGTGCGGATCCGGGTGGTATCTGACAGCCTTTGCATGTCCAGCTACAAGGCAGCCATCGAAGGCGGCGATCACAAGCGCGTGCCCGATGACTGCGCCGATAACCCCACCATCGTGGGTCATGAATTCTGCGGCGACATCGTAGAGGTCGGTGAGAACTGGAAACATAAGTACAGGCCCGGAGACAAATTTGTTATACAGCCGGCCCACTATTATCAGGGCTCCCAGGCCGCTCCGGGCTATTCCTACCGCTACTGCGGCGGCGATGCCCAGTACGGCAATGTCCCCATTGAAACGTTGCTGATGAATTGCCTGCTGCCCTACAATTCTGACACCTATTATTTTGGTTCTTTGGCTGAGCCTCTTAGCTGCGTCATCGGCACCTTCCACGCCATGTACCACACCAAAGCAGGTTCCTATGTCCATGACATGGGCATCAAAGAGGGCGGCAAGATGGCATTACTGGCATCTGTGGGCCCCATGGGCCTGGCCGCCATTGACTATGCCCTTCACTGCGACCGTCAGCCTTCCCTGCTTGTGGTCACGGATATCGATGACGCACGGCTCAAACGCGCCGCATCCATCTATACTGTGGAGGAAGCCGCCAAAAACGGCATCGAGCTGCACTATGTCAACACCCGGATGGAAAATGCCACCGAGTATCTGCGGAGCCTCACCGACGGAACCGGCTATGATGATGTGATCTGCTTTGCCCCGGTCAGCCAGGTGATCGAGCAGGCAGACGATATCCTTGGCTATGACGGCTGCCTGAACTTCTTCGCCGGGCCCACGGACAATCGATTCAAAGCCCCCTTCAACTGGTACAATGTTCACTATTTATACACCCATGTGGTGGGCACCTCCGGCGGCAACACGCAGGATATGCAGGAGGCTGTGGAGCTGATGAACGCAGGTAAGCTGAACCCCTCGGCACTGGTCACCCACATTGGCGGGCTGAACGCTGTGGTGGATACCACGCTGAACTTGCCCAAAATCCCCGGCGGCAAGAAGCTGATCTACACCCAAATCGATCTGCCGCTGACCGCCATTTCCGATTTTGAGCAGCTGGGTAAAACCAATCCGCTGTTTGCACGGCTCAGCGAGCTGTGCAAAGCGCACAACAACCTTTGGAATCCGGAAGCGGAGAAATACCTGCTGAGCAATGCAAAGCCTATTTCGGGCAACGTCTTGTGATCGGTCTGTTTCATTAACAATAACCCCTTGTTTCCAGTCTTTTTCTATGATATAATCACTACACATTCTTCGGAGGGTTCATTATGAAGATCCTTTGCTTCGGTTCGTGCAATATTGACCTTGTTTACGCAGTCAGCCACATCATCCAGCCCGGAGAAACCATGTCCGCCAATGCCTTGAGCAGCTTTCCTGGCGGCAAAGGTCTGAATCAATCCATTGCCCTCGCCCGGGCCGGAGCCCAGGTAGCCTTCGCAGGCTGCATCGGCCAGGACGGACAAAAGCTGTATGATACTATGGATAGCTGCGGCATTGATCTGCGCTACCTGCGCCAGGTAAATGAAAAGACCGGCCACGCCATCATCCAGGTGGACAGCAATGCAGAAAATTCCATCATCATCTTCTCCGGTGCCAACGGCATGGTGACCCGGGAGCATATCGATTCTGTCCTGCAGGATTTTGGTCAGGGGGATTTTTTGCTTGTTCAAAATGAGATCAGCCAGCTATCCTATCTAACCCATACCGCCGCCAGGATCGGCATGCAGATCGTATTCAATCCCTCGCCTTTCAACAAACAGGCAAAGCAGGTGGATCTGCAGGATATCCGCTACCTAATCGTAAACGAAACGGAAGCCTACGGCATGACAGACTCCGAAGACCCCAACGCACTGCATACCTATATCAAGGAAAAGGCGCCTCACCTGAAGATCGTTATGACCTTGGGCAAAAAGGGGTCCATTTATTTCGACAAGGATCAAGTGATCCGCCAAAGCGCATACTGCGTGGAAAGTGTGGATACCACCGCCGCCGGTGATACCTACCTCGGTTATTTTATCGCCGGGATCTGCCGGGGCGACTCATGCAAGACGGCTATGAACTACGCCGCCGCTGCTTCTGCAATCGCTGTATCCAGAGAGGGCGCAGCCTCCTCCATCCCGATGCGTCAGGAGGTCACCGAAGCCCTTCGGGTGCTGCAGCCCTACCATACCAGCGCCGTATCTAATCAGAAAAAAATCGCTTCCGCATTTTTTACCAAAAACTATGCCGACGGCACCCTCAGTATGCTGGCAAAGGAATTGGGTTACTCCACCACCTACACCGGCGCTTGGCTCAAAGAAAACATGGGAGCATCCTTTACGGAGCTGTTGCATAAAAAAAGATGTGAGCTGTGTACCGTGTATCTGGAAACGACCAAGCTGCCTATCTCTGAGATCATCCATCTGATCGGCTACAAAAACGAGAGCTTCTTCCGGCATAAATTCAGGGAAGAATATGGCTGTACACCCCTTGCCTACCGCAAGAGAAAGGAAAAGTCCTATGAAAATTCCTGACTTGGCTTCCCCCGTGGATGTGGTTCTGGATACCGATGCCTACAACGAAATCGACGATCAGTTTGCCATTGCGTATTTACTGCGGTCCAAGCACCGGCTGAATACCGTAGCCCTTTACGCCGCCCCTTTCAGCAACGCCCTGGCATCAACGCCCGGGGAAGGCATGGAAAAGAGCTACCGCGAGATACTGCATCTTCTGACTCTTTGCGGTGAAACCGTTGACGTTTTCCGGGGTGCCTGCACTTATCTGCCGGACGAAAACACCCCAGCACCTTCGCCTGCTGCCCGGGATCTGGCAGCCCGCGCCATGGGCTACAGTTCTGAAGCACCGCTGTATGTAGTGGCGATCGGCGCCATTACCAACATCGCCTCCGCCCTGCTTTTGGAGCCCAGGATCAGGGACAGAATCGTAGTTGTCTGGCTGGGTGGACATGCACACCACTGGCATGACACGCTGGAATTCAATATGCGGCAGGATTTTAAGGCCGCCCGGGTCGTTATGCGTGCAGGAGTTCCCTTCGTGCAGCTTCCCTGCAGAGGCGTGGTTAGCGAATTTGCCACCACAGCCCCCGAACTGGAGGCACTGTTCTACGATAAGAATCCCCTGGCTGATTATTTAGCCCGCAACACCGTGCGGCATATAAAAAACAAGGGCTTCACAGGGATCTGGTCAAAGCCCTTGTGGGATGTGACCGCAATTGGCTGGCTTTTGAATGAAGACGAGCGCTTTATGCGCTGCCGCACAGAGTCCATCCGACTGCCCGATGACAACGGACACTATCAGCCCCCCATAGATGCCCAAATGTGCTATGTTTACGGCATCCATCGGGACAGACTAATGGCAGACCTTGTAGAAAAACTTACAAAATAAAATACGGCGGCTGTGATCACAGTCGCCGTATTTTTAAGATTTCCTTTATTCTTGCATAATGAGATAATACATTGAAGCATAATTGGGGCCAACGCGGAAGCGCAGCCAGCCATCGTCATAGGTAGTTTCCAGCTTGCCTACATAGTAGCCATCGGAATTGACACTCCACACTCGCAGGTCAGGACAATTGGTACGGATGGCAATATCCGCCTCGATGACCTCAACCTCAATGGGGCCGGTGCCAAACTCCAGCATTTTCTCACCGACAAACAACGCACCCCTGTTCCACGACCTGCCGATGGTGGAAAGCAGCATACTGTCGGAGTCCTCAATGGGAGCATCGGTCAGCGAGGACAAGGCAATGGTCGCAAAATCCGTCATGCAATCAATCTGCATACCGTCCAGCTGCAGGCCCATCCCCTTTCGGAGCATATTTTCGTTACGGCTTCCAATGTAGCCGTAGACCGCCTTAGTCCTGGGTGTATCTACAGCACCCATGCGTTTTTTTACATTGCGCCACAACTGGCCCGTATCCGAGATGATCATATTGGGATCCTCCCGCTGGAACTTCTCTTCAATGGGTCGAACATCCTCAAGATCGCTTATATCGGTGGTATCCAACACCGCATCTACCCGGTGGGTCTCCATTGCTGTTGACGGAAGGGCTGTAGGATTCTTTGCGTAATTTGTAACCTGCGCACCAATGGTCTTTTGGGCCGGGGACACATCTCCACGGCGCAGCATCAATGCACCGTGATAGAACAAACCGAACTTAGAGGGGTCATTCCATGCAGTGA
>CAYMPY010000033.1:0-16262 GCA_964392535.1 uncultured Oscillospiraceae bacterium | reverse complement strand
CTTCCTCATGTCCTGCGCCTGCTCGGCAGGTCCTGCCTTTGAGGGCGGTGACATTTCCTGCGGTATGCGTGCAACCGATGGCGCGGTGGAGGCTGTGGTCATTGATAAGGATACCATGGAGCCTACCCTGACTGTGGTGGGTGACCCGGGACAGAAGCCTGTTGGTATCTGCGGCTCCGGTATTATCGATATTATTTCCGAGCTATTCCGCTGCGGCATTATTAACGCCAAGGGCCTGTTCCAGCGTGAGGGTGACCGGGTCAAGCGGGATGCTCACGGTATGGGCCGCTATGTGCTGGCTACCGCCGCTGAGAGCGAGACCGGCAGAGAAGTGTCCATTAACGAAGTGGATATTGATAACTTCATCCGTGCCAAGGGTGCGATCTTCTCCGGTATCGATACGCTGCTGCAAAGTGTGGATATGACCCCGGAGTGCATCGATAAGGTCATGGTGGCCGGTGGCATCGGCTCCGGCATCAACATGAAAAACGCCATCAATATCGGCATGCTGCCCGATGTGGAGCTGGAGAAGTACCACTATATCGGCAATTCCAGTCTCACCGGTGCCTATGCCATGGTGATGAGTGACGGTGCAATCGAAAAGTGCCACGAGGTGGGCGCAAATATGACCTACTTAGAGCTTTCCACCTATCCCGGCTACATGGATTCCTTCGTAGCCGCCTGCTTCCTGCCTCATACCAATGCCAGTCTGTTCCCCAATTCCAAGCAGGAGATGTAAGCGTATTGTAGGGACCGCTGTCCTCGGCGGTCCGAATAATGCGTACCTGAAACGCGGACCGCCGGGGACGGCGGTCCCTACGATGAAAAAATTGTAAGGAGTACCTATGCAAATCGAGAACAACAAAGAAGAAGTGCCTTTTTCCTATTATGAAGGACTGTTTAAGGACTTGGAGCCGGAGGCAGTAAAGAGCCGTCTTTCTGCCGTCAAATGGGAAAACGGAGAGTTTTATGTAAACCTGTTGGGTCGGGAATTTGCAATTTTCCACCCGGATTATGCCATTCGAGCACTGGACGGCGGAATAATTCCGCCCCTACCCACTCAGACCTTTATGCTCCGGTATCTCCTGGAATGTAAGGACGTGACCTGGGGCGGCACCTGGAAAACCTTTCGGGAAATGCCCTGGGGTGAGATGTATATTAAGCCCTACACCGGCCGTGTGCTGACCCGTGCAGCCTTTACCTTTGGCACAAGAGTTGCCGCATTTAAGGCGGCCTGTGAAAAGATGGGCGCAATGCCCCTGCCTCACGGCGATGCAGGCTACCAGTTTGACCTGGTGGGCGGCTATGCCATTCAGATTTTGGTTTGGGAGGGTGACGAGGAGTTTCCGCCCAATGCCCAGGTGATCTATTCGGACAACTTCGCCGATGGCTTCGCTGCCGAAGACCGTGTGGTCGCCGGTGATATCCTGATCTCTACCATTAAGGCCAATATGTAACTGTAGGGAACGGATTTATCCGTTCCGTGTGAAAGGAGGCGTAACCATGAAAACCAAAAGAATAGTGGCTGTCGTGGTTTACGCCCTGACCCTGACGGTGATCGCCAACAGCTTTCTTTGGCTGAATAAGACCCTGATGTTCCTGTTTTTGCCCCTTTTTGTGGCAATGAACATCCTGGCCGGCACTCTGATTTTTCGGGCACGGTCCTTTCGCCTGTGGGCCTGCCACCATGGCGCAATTCTGCTGACGGCCTTTATCCCCTCAGCGCTGATATCCGTTGCTTACCATTTGGTTTTGACAGTATATACCATTCCGGCGGATTACATGGTCTTTTTAAAAAGCGCCGTGTACTGCATCTGCGTGGAGGCTATTTTGTTCTGGAATGGCATGCTGTGCATCTACTTGGCCTCTTACCGGCTGGGTGTGAAGCAGCGTGTTATTGCGGCTGTGTGCGGTATGATTCCGGTGCTGAATCTGATCGTGCTGCAAAAAATGCTGCGGACGGTGTTTACAGAAGTGGATGCCGAATATGAGCGGCAGCAGTTTAATTTGGGCCGTGCGGCGCAAAAGCTGTGCGCTACCAAATACCCCATTGTGATGGTTCACGGCGTTTGTTTCCGGGACTACAAATATTTTAATTACTGGGGTCGTATCCCGGCGGAGCTGAGGAAAAACGGTGCGGTGATCTACTACGGCAACCATCATTCCGCCACCCCCATTAAGGATAGCGCACAGGAGCTGACAGACCGCATTGTGGGGCTGTGTCAGACTACCGGCTGCGAAAAGGTGAATATCATCGCTCATTCCAAGGGCGGCCTGGATTGCCGCTATGCTTTGGAAAAATGCGGTCTTTTGCCTTATGTGGCCTCCCTGACCACCGTGAACACACCCCACAGGGGCTGTATGTACGCAGACTACCTGCTGGAAAATATTGAAGAGCAGACCCAACAGAAGGTAGGCCGTGCCTATAATTTCGCTATGAAGCGGGTGGGGGACAAAAACCCGGACCTGCTGGCGGCGGTGGGCGACCTGACCAATGGGGCTTGTACGGCCTTTAATGAACAGATCAGTGACCCGGAAGGCATTTTCTGTCAGAGCATCGGCTCGGTGCTGAAAAATGCAAAATCCGCAAAATTCCCCATGAATTTTTCCTATCACCTGGTAAAGCTGTTTGACGGCCCAAACGATGGCCTTGTCAGTGAGCCGTCCTTCCGTTGGGGCGAAAAATACACCCTGATAGAGCCTACCGGCGAAGAGGGTATTTCCCACGGTGATATCATCGACCTGAGCCGCATGGATGTGGAAGGCTTTGATGTCCGGGAATTCTATGTAGAGCTTGTAAACGACCTAAAAAACAGAGGATTTTAATGCGTGGCCGCAATGCGGTCACGCATTATTTATATATTCGACATAATTTCCTAACAGGCAAGTGGTAATATTTGTTATGGAGGCGAAATTATGGAAAAAATAAAGCAGCGATGGTGGCTGATTTTAGCAGCATTTGCCATCAATGGACTTTGTCATTTGCTGACGGTTATATTTCAGATTCCAACCACATTTCTGAAGGTGGGCGGTTCTTACTTAGCAGTGGCGGCGTCAGCGGCAGCACTGTGTTTTCTGCCCCTTCGGTTTCATGTGGTGGCCGGCGTTTTTGTGGCGTTTGCCGCATCGGTGGGCAATTGCATGAATATGTATACCCACCTGCTTTATTATGATCTGCTGATCCATTATTTAAGCGGTGTGGTTTTGGCTGCGGGCGGCTGGGAAATTTTCAGAAATCGCTGGTTTGCGCTGCTGTTTTCCTGGGCCGGAGCAGGATTGTGGGAGATTTTTGAATTCTCCTGTGATGTACTGCTCCATGCGGGGATGCAAGGATTAGCTACCGACACCATGACTGACATGATCGCAGGCTTTTTGGGTGGCCTGACCTGGCTTTGTGTAAAACAACTTAAAAAATATTGATTTTCGTGGGTAATTCCTCTATACTAAGGAAAAGGAGGGGTTACCCATGAAATTTTTAGCTGTTATTTTAATTGTACTGCTGTGCTTTACGGCCTGTGGCAAGGAAGTGCCCACAGCACCCACAGAGACCCAGCCGGTCACCACCGAAGCGGTCACCGAGCCTCAGCAGATCACCTTCCAGGTGCAAATCGTTGGGGAGGCCGCAACTGCAGCTACGGTATTTGCCGAAGTTTCCAATGGGAATATAGAGCCCCAATACCAGTGGTATGTGGACGGTCAGCCTTTAAATGGCGCGGTAGGAGAGATGCTGACGATTCCCCTTAGTGCTGCAGGAAAGGAATTGTATGTCATGGCTACAGCAGATGGATATATCGCCCAAAGCCAGTCTTTGACCGTGGCAGAGGTGGCCATAGAGAAGCTGCCCATGGCTGCAGCTGCCTATGATTCCAAGCTCTATGGCAGATGCGGCATCGGTCAGATTGGCCTGAACCTGGATTTTTCCGCCAGCGGCTTTGAAATAAATGTAGAGTCAAAAGGAAACCCCCTGTCTATCGAGTATTTGGCAGGCTATGAGCTGTATTTGGCGGTGTTTGTAGACGGTGTGCAGGTGGACAGACCCTTGCTGCAGCCGGGCACCGGTACACTGACCGTTCCCTTAAAGGCCGGACAGCACACAGTGATGGTGCTGAAGGAAACGGAAGTTCAGACCAATGGAAATACGCTGCAGCTGATGTACTTGGATTTTGACGGCACTGTGCTTGAAAAGCCTGCAGACCGGGAACTGTATATCGAGTTTATCGGTGACTCCATTGCCTGCGGTGACGGCTCTTTGGGTAAGTACACCGCCGGAGAAAAGTGGGTGCTGCAGGATCACTCCGGTACCCACGGCTTTGCATATCTGACCGCCCAAAAGCTTGGTGCGGATTGGTCGGTATTTGCCCGTGGCGGCATTGGCCTTATGAAGCCTGCGGGGGAATACACCGCCGGTCAGATGTATCCTTATGTCAATCTCTATCGGGACAAGCTGACCCGGTATGTTCCTACCCGCACTCCGGATGTTGTGGTGGTCGAATTGGGCGCAAACGATGATAAAAACGACACCGCCGCATTTGTAGCGGCCTACAATGACCTGGTGGAGCAGATCCGCACCATGTATGGCCCGGATGTGAAGATCGTATGGACCGGCAAAAACTATAACCAGTATAATTCCGCCCAGTATGTGGCAAAGGAGCGGGCGGATGCCAATATGTTTGCATTCCAGTTTTCCTACGGCGGCAGCGGCTCGGCGGCCCTGACCACCCAAAGTGCAGGCCACCCCGATGCAGCGGAGCAAGAGGCCTTTGCCGATGCCCTGGCAGTCTACCTGCAGAAGTTTGTGCTGGACAGTTGAAAACCTCTAAAACTTAAAAAGATATAGGGTATGTTCGGAAAATAACCGAACATACCCTATATTTTTATAATATAGTAGCCAATCATGAAATCAAAACCGCGTGGACAATAAATCAATCATCATTTGCACAGCTTTGTAGGCTTCCGGATCAAGCTTGGATAGCTTTGTGGTAATTTCGTTCATTTGTTGCTCATTTCGTTTTCCACATAGAATATAATCGGCGGTTGTATCCAAATGAAAACAGAGCTTTGCTAAATTTTCAGGGCGGACAGCTTTCTTTCCTAATTCAATGCAGGATACAGATTGTAAGCTAAGACCGATTTTTTCTGCAAGCTGTTCCTGGGTGAAATGTAGTTCTTTTCGCCTTTGAGCAATTCTCATGCCCATATTTGTTAAAAACGCATCGTTACTCATACCCTTCGCCCCTTTCTGTATGTTTATTTTATAGAAAAATGTGTAAAATTATAACCAATCATAATTCTAAAATATTGACATAATAAAACTATAGTTGTAATATAAGAAGGGATACAAACTCATTTACTATACTTAAAGGAGAATATACGATGAAGTGGTATGTAAAAATCTTAATAGCATTAGTAATCATTGCAGTGATCGCTGCAGCGGCTTTTTTGGTGTATGATAGGATTCAGAAAAAACAGTATCCGCTTTTGGATTATGAATACGAAAGCAGAGATAGCTTTTATGAAGTATATGAAGGCGCAGAGGATGTTGAGATAATAGATAACGACTCAATTATTATGACAATTGAAGAGATAGAAATTAACGAAGATGCAGATAAACATTCAGACGAAGTTATAATAGAATATACGGTAGAAAATGTATCGGACCATGAAGTGTTTTTCTGTATTAATTGTATGGAAATAAACGGACGTATGATGCTGTTCTCTAGTTATCCTGGTTCTTTGCATTTAATGTTCGATATTGATGCCGGAGAGACAGAAAAACGTGATATTACCTGTAGTTTTTCCGAGGAATTTTGGCGTAATGCTGATAAACCATCAGTTGATCGATTAAGCTTTGAAGTTAGTTACAGGGAGTACAGGGAGGGAAGTGAGAAAAATATAGAATATGTTCGGCTGTACCCTAACTCAGAAAGGGCATTTAAATTTGAACCTCCAAAAACTAATATTTATGATACAGTTTATGATAAAAAGAACATAATTCTGTCTATAACAGATGGGGATGAGCTGGGGTATTTTTTATATAATGGAACAAAGAATATAATTGAGGCGGAAGTGGAAATTGAAGAGATAAACGGCTTAGCAAATTACATTGATGTGGATTCTACAGCTTATTCCATACAAGAGCATATATTGTGTAACTCTGTACTACCGGGAGCGTATATTAGTAGAGATATTCTTTCGCATTTGGAGGGATTTCAAGCGGTAGGGCATAGCGGGAAATATTGTTACGATATTCATTATTGTATAACTGGTACGAAAAATACTATAGAAGATACAGCGAAAATATATCCAAATGGCAAGGATGCTTATGAAAAAAACAGCTATGAATATGATGAAAATGATGTTGTGATTTACGAGGATGAAGAATATAAGGTAAGTGCTATATCTGTGGAGAAAGACCACTATAATGATAATGACTGGGTTAGAATCTATTATTATATCGAAAATAAAACAAATTCTGAAATGCGGTTTACTATTCCGTTTAGTCAGATATGTGATGCCCTGGTTTATGACGGATTTGACTTTGAGGAAGAGAAAAGAAAGCATGATTGTCAATACGTAACACAGTCAAACGGGGATACGATTACATGTGATACTGTGTATGCTACTGCGATGGAATCGGAAACATGCTACGTTGCTTTGTGTATCGGTCGTGCTGATGAAGAAGAGGATCGCGTGCAAATAATTGTACCCTTTAAAATCCCTTTTGATCAGGAAGATGAATAACTGGTATTAAGTTAAAAATGCTGTCATTTCGATTAGTCGGGATGGCAGCATTTTCGGTTTAAATAATAATGGGTGTGGAAATTGAAATGGTATGTTGAAAAATAGGTGTGATCTGTGTATAATAGATTCAAATAGAATTTGGAGGAGATCAGCATGAAATTTTCTGCCGGCCAGCTCAGCTGGATCAGAGCACCGAAAAATTATACGGTCACAGATGAAAAGATCGAAATTATTACCGAGCCGGTTACCGACCTGTGGCAGCGTACTTACTATAATTTCCAAAATGACAACGCCCCCTGTCTGCAGATGAAAACCGCCGAGACTTACTTTTCCTTTACGGTAAAGACGGCCTTTGAAAGCTCCTGGCGGTTCGACCAGTGCGGCGTGGTGATGTACTTAAACAGCGATAACTGGTTTAAGGCCTCTATCGAATACGAAAACGAGGAGTTCCAGCGTTTGGGCAGCGTGGTCACCAATTTGGGCTACTCCGATTGGGCAACTACGGATATTCCTGCATCCATTAAGGAAATGTGGTATCGTTTCAGCCGTCGGGAGTCCGATTACTGCATCGAGTGCAGCGCAGACGGCGTGGAATTTAAGCAGATGCGTATTTTCCATATGCATGAGGGTGCAGGCGAAATTCAATTTGGCGTGTATGCCTGCAGCCCGGAGCATTCCTCCTTTAAGGCAACGTTTACGAATATGGAGCTGACCGAATGTAAGTGGCTGCCCCACGTTTCGGGGGTGAAGGTATGATTCAGAAGATTGTACAGCTGACCCGGGATGCCAAGCTGCATATTTATGCCTCTGATATTTGCCTGCGTCAGACACCTCGTGATGGGCTGCTGGTGATTCCCGGTGGCGGTTACCGTTTTGTCTGCTTGGACAGAGAGGGCGAGCCGGTGGCATTGGAATTCTGCGGCCGTGGCATGAACTGCTTTATTTTGGAATATTCCGTAGGAGAAAAAGCCAAATTCCCCCAGCCTCTGCAGGAGGCTGCGCTGGCAATGAAGCACATTAAAGAGCATGCCGAAGAGTATAATGTGGATCCGGAGCGGATCTTTGCCATGGGCTTTTCTGCCGGCGGCCACTTATGCGCTGCATTGGGCAGCTTTTGGAATCGTGAAGAAGTATTATCGCTGCGCAATATGACAGCAGATCTGGCTAAGCCTAAAGGTACGGTGCTGGTCTACCCGGTGATCAGCGCGGGCCCATTTTCACACAAGGGCAGCTTCTGCAATCTCTGTGGCACCACCGAGCCGACACAGGAGCAGCTAAGCCGCTATAGTCTGGAAAAACAGGTGAGCGCCGATACGGTCCCCGTATTTATGGTTCAAACTGCTGCAGATAAGACTGTTCCTGTGGAGAACAGCCTGCTGTTTGCAATGGCACTATCTGCCAACAAGATCCCCTTTGAAAGCCACATTTTTCCCCACGGCAGTCACGCTTTGGCTCTTTCAAACTTCGTTACCGCTCGCAACGAAAGCGATACGATTCAAGAATTCGCACAGTGGACCACCCTTGCATGGGACTGGATGAAAAGGAGTTAATTATGAGCAGAGCAGACGAACTGTATAGACAGACCTGTCTGGATATTTTAAATAACGGCTTTTCCGACGAAAACGAGCAGGTGCGCCCCCGTTGGGCAGACGGCACTCCTGCCCATACCATCAAGAAATTCGGTGTGGTCAATCGCTATAATTTAAAGGAAGAGTTTCCCATTATGACCCTGCGCCGCACCTACTGGAAGCTGGCACTGGATGAGCTTCTGTGGATCTGGCAGAAAAAGTCCAACCGTATTGACCAGCTGGGCAGCCATGTGTGGGACGAGTGGGCAGGCGAAGACGGCACCATCGGCAAGGCCTACGGCTACCAGCTGGGTATCAAGCACAAGTATAAAGAGGGCGAGTTTGACCAGGTGGACCGGGTTTTGTATGACCTGAAGCATAATCCTGCTTCCCGCAGAATTATGACCAATATCTATAATTTCCAGGACCTCCACGAGATGAATCTCTATCCCTGTGCCTATTCCATGACCTTCAATGTCACCGGCAATACCCTCAACGCCATCTTAAATCAGCGCAGCCAGGATATGCTTACGGCCAATAACTGGAATGTGTGCCAGTATGCTATGCTGACCATGATGATGGCCCAGGTATCCGGCTTGGAGGCGGGCGAGCTTGTGCATGTGATTGCAGACTGCCACATTTATGACCGCCATATTCCTGCGGTAAAGGCCATGCTGGAAAACGAGGGCTATCCTGCGCCCAAGGTTACTTTGGACAGCTCCATTACCGATTTCTATCAGTTTACCAAGGACAGCTTCAAGGTGGAGGACTATCAGTACCATCCCTTCAACTTTGAAATTCCTATGGCAATTTGAGGTGACTTATGGAACTGATCGTTGCGGTATATGAGGATTGGGGCATTGGTTCTGATGGAACGCAGCCCATAGCACTTTCGGCAGACCGGAAATTCTTCCGGGAGACCACAAAGGGTGCCATGGTCATTGTGGGACGGCGTACCGTGGAGGACTTTCCCGGAAAAAAGCCCCTGCCCGGCAGAGAAAATGTGATCCTGACCCGCAAAAAGGGGGAAGTGCCCGGCTTTACGGTCTGTCATTCGGTGGAGGAGGCGGTTGCCCTTGCCGGGAAAGCAGAGCGGGCCATGGTCATTGGCGGCGGCAGTATTTATAAGCAGTTACTGCCGTATTGTAACAAAGCCTATGTGACCCATGTGGGCTGCAAGCCGGAATCGGACACCTTTTTCCCCGACTTAAGCAGTGATCCAAATTGGAAATTAACGGAAACATTGCTCTCAGGAGAAGAAAACGGCATCACTTATCGGATGTGTGTTTACGAGAAAATTTAAAAAATTGGGACATTGCCTGGCAATGTCCCAATTTTTGCGTTGATTATTTTCGTGGTTTATGCTACAATGAACAAAACTATGGAAAGGAGGCGTCGGCATGTGTAAGCGCATGATTGCTTTGGTGTTGTGCTTGTGTATGTGTCTGGCTTTTATGCCTATGAGCTCGGCAGCCATGACCAATGACCAGTATAGACAACGTCAAAAGATTATGAAGCAGATCGGTGTGATGTATCAGACCATTCTGGAACGTAACGAGCTGGAGAGCTTAAAAGGCCTGTGCGGTCTGATGGTCAGCTGGCAGCTGTACCTGTTAGAGATCAACGATCATGTGGTTGGCGGAAACGGCAATGACTTTTATGATATGTATGCCGACGTGAAGCAGTCCAGCGGCGGATTCCCGGTCCAGGCGTATCCTGCTGCGGATTACTCCCTGGAAGAGGCCCTGTATACCATCACCAAGGGCGGCACAGAGGATGTGTATAACATTTTGGTGGGCTTTGATTGGACCAACACCGATGACGGCAAGCAATGGGGTCATGTGTGCATGATCCATGCCATTATCGACGGCTATGTGTACTTCATGGAAGGCTTCGATATTTATGACACCAAGGAAGGCGATCCGGTAGTCATGGAGATCACCAGCTTTGCCAATTACTGGGAAAGCTGGACCAGATATGAGGGCACGATCTATTTTGGAAACAAGCGGGCGGAGGACTACGCCAGCTATTACAGCACCGATATGTATATCCAGACCTTAGCCCCCATGGCTGTGGCAGAGGCCCCTGACCATAGCGCGGAGCAGCTTCGGAAAACCGTCACCGGTGAACGGCTTCATGCTGTGGGGCTGTATCAGGCCAAGGATGACAGCTGGTTTTATAAGGTGGAGGAAAATGACGGCTATGCTTTTGTGTCTGCCATAGGCACAGAGCCTATATGGATGGGCTACGAGGATATTCGGACTACAAGCCTGAAGCTGCCGGAGAAGCTGCTGCCCGGGAGAAAATTCCAGGTAACCGGCAAGCTGCGGATACCGTTGCTGCAGCTGGAGAGTGTTTGGATCACGGTCACAGATCAGGAAGGCAATATCCTGAAGGATCAGACCATCGAGAAAAACGGAAAGTACTGTAATTTAGGTAAGGAAGAAACGGTTGCACTGAATGATCTGTCGGAGGGCTGCTATTCCTATAATGTATATGTGGACGTTCGTAATCACTATATAAGTGAAGGTACGCTCCATTACGAATCCAAAACCATACCGGTGAAGCAGCAGCTCTTTACAGTAGGTGATGCGGTTGCGGTGGAAGTGCCTCCTCCCGAGGAAGCGGAAGAGTCTGCATCCGGCTGGATATTAAAAGACGGCACTTGGTATTACATGGAAGACGGTCAGCCCCGAACAGGTTGGTTTTGTTCCGGCGGTGTCAACTATTACCTGAAAGAGGATGGCTCTGTCACCACCGGCTGGGCGGAGATCGGCGGTGTACAGCGGTTCTTTTCCGATACCGGCGCACTCCGTTCGGGCTGGATGGAAAACGGAAAGCAGACCTATTATCTGCTGCGTAACGGTGTCCGGGCAACCGGCTGGCAAATGGTGGACGGTGGCCGCTACTACTTAGGTGATAACGGCGTTCTGCGAAAAAAAGGCTGGCTGGAGCAGGATGGCAAGCTCTACTATGTGGACGAAAACGGCCGGGCCTGCGTAGGCTGGGTGGACCTGAAAGAAGGACGGTTCAGCTTTCATGCCGATGGATACCTTCTTGCCAGAATGGTGGGAGACGAGGTCGTGGAATATGACGGCCAGTGGAAACCATATTTAATTTTGAAGTAGTAAATTTTACTAATTATGGTTGCATTTTTTAAACAGGTGTGGTATCATTTATTAGTAACATTCTATGCAAAGCTTTTTTGGGGCTATCCAAACCCGGAAAAGAGTAGAGCCCACCGGGTGCGGTGAATACTATTGTGGAGGAAACAGGAACATGAAAAAGACAAGATTACTTATTTGCTTGGTACTGGCGCTGGTTATGCTCATTGGCGCACTGCCTGCTTTTGCAACTGAGGAGGAGCCCACTACTGCAGAAACTGTAGCAGAGGACACCGCAACTGAGACTACCGAGGAAAAAACTGAGGAAACCACCGAGGAAACCACCGAGGAAACCACCGAGGAAACTGTGACCACCGATGCTGCTGCCCAGGTTGCAACTCCTGAGCTGTCCACCGATGAGACCTGTACCGGTGCGGATTCCAAGAACGGCAAGCACTCCTTCGAAGCTTGGGAGATCAATGACGAGGCACACTGGCGTCGTTGTAAGTACTGCGAGAAGTACTTCGGCGGTCAGCATGAGGGTGGCGATACATATAAGAGTGACACTACCCAGCACTGGCATTACTGCAACACCTGTAAGAAGAAGTATACCATCGCTGAGCATAGCTTCGGTGAGCCCAATGCGGATTATCAGATGATCTGCTCTGTTTGTAACAAGGTTCAGGAGCTGGAGCACGAGCATCACTTCGAGGAGAAGTGGTCCTCCAACGCATTCCAGCACTGGCATAAGTGCGATGCGACCTTCGGCCTGAAGGGTAGTACCTTCTGTAGGTTTGCACCCGAGAACGTCTCCGATTTGGCTGACCATACTTACAATGAGGAAGGCATCTGCACCGTTTGTGGCGCAGAGGATGTAGTTCCTGATGAGCGTCCCGGTGATGCCGGCATCAAGTGGATTGTCATCATCGTGATTGGTGTAGTAGGCGCAGCCTCCGCTGCCGCTGTGTTCCTGGTAAAGAAAAAGAAATAAGCAACATTAAATGCCCAAGGCTAAACGCCTTGGGCATTTATAATGCAGAATGCAGAGTGCAGAATTAGGAGCTAATGTTGAAGCTGCCGTTCCTTTTGTACGGTTCTGGAGACGAGGGATGCTGGTTTTCAGTTCAATGGTATTCTTTTTGGGGTTGATTTTACATAGATAATATTTCCGGAACTATCCACAATTATATGATTATCGGTGTTTACACCCTGGGGTCGTCCCCAGTATTCGACCTCTTGGCCATCTTTGTTGGTCAGGACGATATTTCCGTCCCGTACACTAACGGTGTAGTCGATGAATGTGGACTTGTCCGTATAAGGGTATGCCCGCAGAACGATTCCCTGATCTGTTTGGACGAAGGATAACTCTACGGCGGAAGGCATATTGTAGATGTTTACATATTCCGCAAATTCTTCATATACAACCAAAATAATGGTAAATAACCCGGATGTAGGGCCATGGTATAAGGTGCATTGCTCTTGCTTGCCGTCTCCGTCAATGTCGAAATAAGCAGCGGTGATATAACTAACAGCGGGGAAAAGTCTGTTTGATAGGTTGAGCTTACCCCAAAACATATCCGTCACCATTTGGCGGTATTCGTCGTTGATGGTATAGGCGTAGCTGGAAAAAGGCATTTGTATGGGGATGATGGTCACATCGTTACGGGATAGACCATAGGAATCGATGATTGCACGCATTTCATCTATGGTGGCGGCATTTTTGTGAAGATCCCAAAGCTCCTCGTCTGTGTAGTTTCGATTCACACCCGGCAGCACACCGCAGTAATAGGAGGTTTCCGACATCTGCCAGATATAGACCTCTAAGCCTTTAAAAGTACCTAAGTCAAAATACATGGGAAATTTTTCTTTAAGCTTTTCCAAATCGGGAGTTACCGTCACATTTACAGGTTCGTCTGCGCCGCCCACATTGGCAATATTAGAAAAATATTCCTTAGCTGCATTTTCGCAAAAAGCCTTTTGTTCGGCAATGTAGCTCTGGGAATCCAGAGCTTTGCTGTGCAGATGCCAGGGGAATTTATCCTTAATATCCTCTGCATAATACGAACCGTCTCTCGGTTCCCAATATTCCACAAGCGCATAATGACCGTGCTTGCCGGTGCGCTTTGCGGTGATGGCGGTGGGGATATGGGCACCGGATTCTAATTTTATTTCGCCGTTCTCATAACTGTACTCCCGATACAGAACCCACATATATACGGTTGTTTCTCTCAGTGATTTGTCAACACCTAATACCTTGTGATGCACCGCAACAAAATGGCTGTCCGTATCCTTGCTGTAATAATGCTCTGCGATTTGCATGTCTATAAAAACGGACAGCTCATCATCCAGCTCTGTCCTTGGATTCGTCAGGAAGCAGACCGCCGTCACGATGCAGGCGATCACAGCAATTACAATGATCCAAAAGGCAGGCTGCTTATAATTCAGTACGGATCTGATCCGTTTTTTAATGTTGTTTTCGCCGAAGGCCAAAGGACAGGCGGCGATCATCTTACGGTTTACGCTGCAATTTAAAAGTGCCTGAGAGTAGTCCGCTTTCTGTTCGGTGTCCAGGTCCTTGATGACCTTTTCATCGCAGGCAAGCTCAATGTCCCGGCAGAGCAGGATATAGCCCAGCCACATCAGGGGATTGAACCAGTGCAATGTCAGCAGTAAAAAGCCAACAGGCTTCCACCAGTGATCCAGCCGCTTGATGTGGGCCTGCTCGTGGGCAATCACCGGCGCAGCATCCTGCTCCTGAATATGAAAGGGCAGATAAATTTTGGGTCGAAGCAGACCTAAAACAAAGGGGGAGGGCACCTGCTCACTCTGAAAAATGTTGTCACGTAGTAAAACAGCCGTCCGCACCCGCCGCTTTAAACGCCAATAGGTGATGGTGGTATAGATCAGCATGGCTGCCATGCCGGTAAGCCATATAATTGCAAAAATTGGGATCCAGATCTGCAGGGGATTGATGCTGACAAGCTCTTCCGGCGCAAAGGAGCTTTCGATCATCGGATTTACGGCGTTGTTAACGAAAGAAATGCCGGTATGGATCTGTGGCGTTTGCTCCATCATGATATCCGGGCTGACAGTTTCCGCACTGGGGATCAGGCTCAGCGCGCTTTCAACTGAAAATGGACAAATAAGACGAACCGCCACGATACCCCACAGAAGGACCCGGATCCACTTGGGCGCATTTTTAAGCAAAAACCGTAAAACAACCACGGCTATGACGATCCAGCCTGCGGAAATGCTCATGTTTACGATTTTCAAAAATAACGCACTCACTTAAGCATCCCCCTTCCGATAGCGGTCGATCATTTGCTGAAGGGCATCAATCTCGGCATCAGCCAGCTTTCTGCTTTTGGTAAAGGCGGCAATAAAGGCCGGTAGAGAGCCCTCAAAGGTCTTTTCCACCATTTCGTTGAGCTCTGCAGCCTGTACCTGATCCTTGCTGACCAAAGAGGTCACAACGGTGTTTTCATTTTTTAACACCCCACGTTCTGCCAAACGCTTGATCACCGTGTAGGTGGTGGTAGGCTTCCAACCCAGCTGCGCACGGCATAGCCGCACAAGCTCGCTGCTTCTCACCGGCTCATGCTCCCATAAAATCAAACAAAACCGATACTCGCTTTCAAATATCTTCGGTGTTTCCATATGTTCACTCCTTTCTCTAATGCATTAGAGCACAATCTCACTCTAACACATTAGAGTGAGATTGTCAAGAGGTATTTAAAAACCCCTCTGATTGAAAAAACAGAGGGGTTTATGCTTCTTTTTGATTTATGGCCATGCCGCGGCGCTCCGTCCAGTAGGTCAGGGCTTTTTCAATGTCGCCCTCCGGCATTTCGAAAAACTCGGCCAGCTGCCAGTACTCGGTGTAGCCCTGAGAAAAGGCCTCCTCAAAGGCTTCTGTGGTCAAATAATGCTCTGCGATCCAGCGGTCTGCACGGTATTCGCTCCGCTCCCAGGTCTCGTAGGGGCTGTCCACCTTGTGCAGGGCCCCTGTTGCCAGGTGCCCCAATTCGTGACAGCAGATCCCACGAAGAAGTCTGGTAGATTTAATTTTAGAGAAATCCAAAAACACACCGTATTGTCCATCATCCCGTATGGTGGCCGCCGGCTGGGGACAGCCGGAATAGGGGATCACCATTACGTCGTTTTTGCGGCAATATCGGTAAAAATCTGCGATCTCAAACACGATACTACTCCTTTTGTTTCTGTGCCCGCCGTTGGCGCATAAGCCGCACCATGTCACGGACAGTCTCCTTTTCTTCGTCACTGAGTTCCTTATACTCGCCGTAAAATGCCACATCAACTTGATCCAGCAGGTCTTGGCCCTCTTCTCCCAGAAGATGCCCCACCGTTACACCCAGATACCCGGCAATTTTCTGGGCGGTTTGGGCGTTGATGGTTTTCTTACGGCCCATCTTCAAATCTGTCATAAGCCCCCGGCTCAGGCCTAACTCATTGCACATCCGCCCCGGACGGATGCCCTGCTGCTCACAGATCCAATTGATACGCTCATATAAACTTTCCATAGCGGTACCTCCTGATAGCATGTACTTGTACAGGTACGAAATTCCTCTTATGCTACTATATTAGTACTTTTTAAAGTACGTGTCAAGAGAAATTTTCTTTTTGGTACAATGCTTTTATACAAAATAAATTGTCCCATAAAAGAATGTATAAAAACCGACCTGACGGGATATAAAAATAAGGAGGCCATCAACAGACAGAAAGCTTAGTGTAAAATAATTATTGGCAGAAATAAAAAATGAGAAGGAGCCGAAACTCCCTCTCACTTGTCATCATGTGTTAATATGTTAGTTGTCGAGAAAAACATAGA
>CAYMPY010000032.1:0-16550 GCA_964392535.1 uncultured Oscillospiraceae bacterium | reverse complement strand
CCACCTGGGCTGCCAGTGCGCCCTCAAAGGCAGTGAGGATCATGCCGGTAAAGGGGGCCGTCACCATCAAAAGCATCAGCCAGGGAATACGGTTTTTAAACAGTTCCCAGGCAGAGGAACGCAGATAGGTCTTTTCAGACGGCAGCATACCGCCCATGATCTCCATATCCTCGGTGGCTTCCTCTTCCAAAATGTCAATAGCATCGTCAAAGGTGACGATACCGACCATACGGTTTTCTCCATCCACCACCGGCAGTGCCAAGAAGTCATACTTTGCCAGCATACGGGCCACTTCTTCCTGGTCCGTGTGGGTGGATACGGAGATCAAATTGGTTAACATAATATCTCGAATCGGAATATCGTCACTTTCAGCCAGCAGCAGGTCTTTAACGGTCACCAGACCTACAAGCTTACGCCCCTCGGTCACATAGCAGGTATAAATGGTCTCCTTGTCCACGCCCTGGCGGCGAATCCGCAGAATGCTCTCCCCTACGGTCATATCCGGCCGCAGAGACACATATTCCGTGGTCATCAGAGAGCCTGCGGAATTTTCAGGGTAACGCAGGATCTGATTGATGGTTTTACGCATTTCCGGATCAGTGTGCTTCAGAATACGCTTGACCACATTGGCAGGCATTTCCTCCACAAGGGTCACCGCATCGTCAACGAACAGCTCATCCAGAATTTCCTTCAGCTCGTTATCAGAGAATCCCCGGATCAGCAGCTCCTGGTCCTCAATTTCCATTTCCACAAAGGTCTCTGCCGCCAGCTCCTTGGGCAGCAGACGGAACAGCAGCGGAATTTTCTGCTGCTCCAGCTGGACGATCAGCGCCGCAATATCTGCCGGATTCATGGTGGTCAGCAGGTCTCTTGCGGTGGTATACTTTTTATCCTCCAGCATAGTCTTGATCGCTTTTTCCACGATCTCAAAACGCTCGGTCATTGGTGTTTCCTCCTTGATTATTATTAGGATAACACCGGGTCTTCACTTATACGGGCCACTCACGGACCCAACTTCGGCCCGGTATACTGCCAGAATCCATGAATGTCCCTCCTTTAAAATCATTTTAATTATTATAGCACTTGCGCTTACATTTAGTCAACCTTTTCAGCTTCCAAGCAGCGGCTGATCAAATTCGTACAGCGCCATATTGATCTCCAAAATATTAAAATTACGCTGCTCGATAAAGTAGCGGACGATCAGGTCGAATTTACTGCTGTTGGTCATGGCATAGCCCGCTCTGCCAATGAGATCCCCGGTGTGCTCCAGATCCAACTCCAGCGCAACTGCAAAGGCCAGTGCTGTAGCTTTGGTCGGCTTGTAGCCGGGGTTATTACGAATCTTTGAAAAATGCTGCTTGGAGATATTTGCCCTTTTATAAATGGTGGAATCCTTTTTACCGGCTTCATCAATAAGCCGCAAAAGGGTCTCGGAAAAACCTGCATCCTGCTTTTTAAGCATATCCTCCAAGGTATACTGTTCCTTTGGAGGCGCAGACATACAGGGCATGCACTCTATTTCCTGCATTGCAGGCCGGGATGTCAGCACTCTGCGGCTGCGCACTTCACGCACAATCGTATTTTGATCTACATAGTTCTGATCAATATAAGCAGCCACACCGTCAAAGTACTGCTCTGACAACCGGTAGGAGTCCCGATCAAAGACCACCAAGTACACGTCCATATCCACCTGGTTTAAAAACCGGGTATATGCAGCGATGGCGATCTTCAAGGCTTTATCCTTTGGAAAGCCATATGTACCGGTTGAGATCATGGGAAATGCAATGGATCGGCAACCTTTTGTATAAGCTAAGGCCAACGCGTTATCATAGCACATGCTCAGCAGGCTTTCTTCGTTATGGTTGCCGCCCTGCCACACCGGACCCACAGTATGGATCACAATTTTTGCCGTCAAATTATATGCACGGGTCCACGCAACAGAGCCGGGCAGCATGGGGCCGATTTTCTTTCGGGCCTCCAAAAGCCGTGGGCCTGCTTTTTTGTGAATGGCACTGTCCACACCTGCACCCACAACAGGCTGGGGGTTAGCGGTGTTGACGATGGCATCCACACGCATATTAGTAATGTCGTTTCTTACGATCTGAAAAGGCACAGTGTCACCTTCTTTACTGGATATTTCCGGGAATCATTTTAATAATCTTTCTATTTATTATAGCATAGTTTCGCAATATGTAAAACTAAAAAATCACACACCATCCACAATCATAGGCAATTTTTTGTAAAAAAGACAAGCAGGTTTGCATAGGGTATAGTCGGAGGTGAAACCGGTGATCCTGAACCTTTGGCTGATCCTCAGCAGCCTGATGTACTCGTTGCAGCTGGAATCCGGCAGCTTTCCAAAACCGCTTTCCAAGGAAGAAGAACAGCACTATCTGAAGTTGGCCGCTACAGGTGACCTGCAGGCCCGGAATGTTCTTATTGAACGAAACCTGAGGCTTGTTTCCCACATTATGAAGAAATACTACGCCATAGGCGCAGATCAGGAGGATCTGATCTCCATCGGCACCATTGGCCTCATTAAAGGCATTTCCACCTTCGATATGACGAAGGGTGCAAGACTGGCTACCTACGCCGCCCGGTGTGTTGAAAATGAAATACTGATGCATTTTCGCAGTCAGAAAAAAAGCAGCCAGGACGTGTCCCTATCCGATTACATTGAAACCGGTGCAGACGGTGCAGCCCTGGAGCTGATGGATGTGGTCAGTGACGACACGGATTTATTGGAGCAGGTCAGCAACCGGGAGCAGATACGCAAGCTCTGCAAAGCAGTGGACGCCGTGCTGACCCAGCAGGAAAAACAGGTCATTTGCCTGCGGTACGGTCTCGGTGGCAATGAGCCCCACCGCCAACGGCAGGTGGCCGCCCTGACCGGCATCAGCCGCAGCTACGTCAGCCGCATAGAAAAAAGGGCACTGGAAAAACTGCGCAGCGCCCTACAGTAGTACAAAATGCAATGTGCACGATGCAAAATGAAACCGTTTCGTTAAGAATCCGTTTGTGTTTTATATGTAAATAAATCAAATTGGGTAATGTCCATGTCCTGCAGGAGCATTTTTGAGTGGGTGCGGTCCTGCTCTGTGTTGAAGCCGGGGATCAGGGGTAGGCGGACCTGGATGCGGCCCGGGCCAACCAATCCCACCAAGCGGCGAAGGTTTTGAAGCATTTGCCCGTTGTCCCGGCCGGTATAGGCTCTGTATATTCCTCCATTGGTGTCTTTACAATCTACAATGAAAAAATCAATACATTGGGCTGCTGTTTCGATGTTTTCCGGGGGTACATTCAGGGAGGTCTCGGCGCAGAAGTGCCAGCCGTCTGCAAAAGCCGTAAATTCCTTGATAAACTCCGTCCGCAGCAGCGGCTCACCACCGCCAAAGGTGACACCGCCGCCGGTGGCGATGAAGTAAAGGCTGTCCTTTTTCACCTGCGCATACAGCTGTGCCGGGGTCAGATGCTTATATTTTGTATCCGCTTTCAAAGTAAAGGGATTGAGGCAGTATTTGCATCGCAGAGGGCAGCCGTGGAAGCAGACTAAGGTGGTAATACCTGCGCCATCGTTCATCCGCAGCCGGGAACAGGAAATTACCGGTGCTGTCACGGAAGCGGCCATGCTACATCCCCTTCCAACACCATTTCTTGGGTAGATTCCGGAACCCGGCCAAAAAGCTCTGCGCCGTCTGTGCTCTCCTCATAGGTAACTTCTCCCGCCCACATATAAGCTTTCTCAGAGGGGTCGGTTGCATCCGGACCGTCCGGGAGGCCAGTCCCTACAGTAGGTAGCTCCCCCGGGGGAATGGTTTCCTTGCCCTTTAACTGCCTTTCAAATAGGTCGCAGCCTGCGGCAGTGACCACCATAGCTGCTGCAATACCTGCCACCGCAACTTTCTTTCCGGCGCCACGCCGCTTACTGAGCTCCTGCACCAAATACCGAACCTCTGCCTCACATTTGGGGCAGGTGCCGGTGCAATTCCCCTGGAATTTACATTCCGTGGTTACATAGGAAATATCATTTTCATCGGCAATTTTTTGGCGTATTTCTCTTAAAAGCTTACATTTATTCTTACCGTTCATCGAATCGCTCCTTTCCTCGTTCTATTTATTATACGAATGAACCAGGAAAAGTCCTTATAAAGGCTTCCCCTTTGGGGAAGCTGTCGAGCGAAGCGAGACTGATGAGGTGTTTCCGCAGTACCATTGCGCCGATATGCCGATGTATACCAAGGCTGTACCGCCCTCATCCGTCACGGCTTCGCCGTGCCACCTTCCCCAGAGGGGAAGGCTAAAAACGGACCGCCGAAAGCGGTCCGTTTTAATACACTTATCAAGCGTTATACAGCTCATCCAGCATAGTAATATACTGGTCTTGGAGGATACGGTCGAAGCCCTGGGCCCAACGGGTGATATCCACCTCGTAGCTACCGTATTCCCATGCAGCCTCGTTGGGCAGGTAGCCCAGGTGCTGCACAGCGTAGCCTAAGAAAATGTTGAAGTCATAGGGGGAATTCTCTTCCACATATTCAGCGATGGTATCGTAGGCCTCACCGGGGAAGGTGACAAAGCCGATGGTATCACCGATGGAGATAGCAGAGATCAACATCTGGCAAGCCTCTTCTGTACGGGTGTAGTGGCCGGCAATGGCACTGGCGTGATATACACTGTGGATCACCGATTTGTCAATACCGGCCAAAGACTGGGAACTGCTGCCGGTCTGGCTCCACAGAGCGTTGACCTGCTTTGCCATAACATACAGCTGGTAGTCCGGCTTCTCTCTCTGGACGCCCTGATAGTTGATCTGGGTAAACTTGATCTCACCGGAGGCGGTCTCGGTCAGATTGTTCTGATAGCACTCGTAGGCATACTCAGCCAAGTAGTTGCCGTGGGCTCTGTAGTCGGTGGACTTGTTCTCAGAGTTGATGCGGCTCTTCTCGTTGATGTTGCCTGCTGCACCCTGGAAGTAGACCACATCTGCATCGGCCATTGCTTCCAGCGAATCACGGAAGGGGCCGACGTAGTCAGAGGACAGCACATACTTGGTGGTGCCGCCGGTCCAGTGTGGATGGGCGCGCCAGTTGGTGAACAGAATATCCCGTTCGCCTTCACGGGCAATACGGATCATGTGCAGGGTGGGGTCGGCTTCAGCAGCATGGCCCACATACTGGGTATTGGTGGCATCACCATAGTTATCGCCGATCATAACCCGCTCACCGGTGTAAATGTTCTCTGCCCAATAGTGACGGACGAAGTTCAGACCCTCAGCCTCGATAGAACCGGTGTACAGAGTCGCAGGCTTGCGGTCCTCCATAGCTGCAATAGCAGCATCCACGATGCGGTTATAGACCATTTCCTTATAGCGTTCTGTCTCGGGCGCGCTGTAGTACAGGTCCGGTACAGAGTGGGAGTGGTTACAGGTAATGATGACCTGCTCTGCGGGAATACCCACAGCCGCTGCGATCCGCTCTTGGGTAGCAGAGTTATATTCCTGATAGGAACGCAGCAAGTCGGTATTGATCATAATGACAGTGTTGTCATTTTCGTCGGTAAAGGCAACGGCGGTGGCATACATATCGTCACCAATAGACTCCATCGTACGGAAAGCGGTATTACTGTAGCCACCCAGGCCAACACGCTCTTCAGGAGTAATATTTACTCTGCAGTAGCCAACACGGAAGCCGCCCTCTGCAACGCCGGCGGATGCCTGCTGCTGTGCCTGTTCCTTGCCGCAGCCAAACAGGCCGACGACCATTACTGCCAGCAAAAGTAAAGTGAAAACTCTTTTCATTTTAATTAACTCCTTTCAGCAACTCATTCTGCAGAAAGTTCATTAAGCATGGACAGGAAGGTGTCCTGGATGGTCTCACCGCAGCCGGGCATGAAGTAACTGCAATCAGACTCATAGGAGGTGTACTCCCAGCCGTAAGCAGAGGGGATATATCCACGGTAACCGTTGGAGTAACCGAAGGTCATAGTCATCTTATAGGGGGAGTTCTCCTCGACAAACACCGTATTGGTGTCAAACAGCTCGTTGGGGGCGGTACAGATGGCGATCTCATCACCAATGGTGATGGTATCCAGCTCCACATCCATGCTGGCGTCTCTTCGCGAGCGGGAGATAATGGCACCAGCAAAGTAGGGACTGCGAATGCCATAAGCCGCACCGGCAGCAGCACACTCAGCAAAGGTAGCACCCTGGCTCCACATGGTGTTGATCTGCTTTGCATAGATCAGCAGACTGTCGGTGGTGTGGTTGGTCTCCATATCCAGCACAGTCTGCTTGGACTGAAGCTTGGTGTTTTCCACCTTGGTCATGTTCTTTAGTGCCTCTAAGGTAACCTCCGCCATCAGTGCACCGTGCTGGTCCACGTCGGCGGCAGCCATTTCGGAGGAAATACGGCTCTTTGCGTTCATGTTACCGGCAGCACCGTTAAAGTAGACCAGCTTGCAATCATCCAGCTGGGATTCCAAAGCCAGCCGGAAGGTGCCGGGATAGTCTGCAGAAATATCATACTTGGTGGAAGCACCGGTCAGTGTGGGGTGGGCACGCCAGTTTGCAATGATGATGTCATCTGCATCCTCACGCTTGATCTGCAGCAGCCAAATGGTGGGGTCAGCCTCGGTGACGTGCTTGGTGGTGGAATCCAGCACCTGGGTGCCGAAGTTATCACCGAAGTACTTCACTTCGCCGTCAGCAGTGGTATGCTGATAGTGCTTGACAAAGTTGAGGCCATCGGTCTCACCGGAACCGTAGTACAGCTCAGCAGGCTTCAGATCGTCAACCGCCTCTAAGATGACCTGCTCCAGCTGGGCATTGAGGTAATCAATGTACTCGACAATGGAGGGCTCACTGGTGTTGTTCAGGTCCGGGCCGGAGTGCGTATGGGTGCCATGGAGCATAATATGATCCATGGGAATACCGGTCTTTTCCGCAATGATCGGACGGATGACATCCACCGTAATATCGGACGCACGCTGCAGGTCCATTTGCAGAAAGATCACCATATAGCCATCTTCATCACGCATGGCAATGGCAGAGGCATACAGGTTATCCCGGATGGTCTTGGACATACGCTGGGAGGTTCTGCCAAAGCCTGCCATAGGCACAGAGGTCTGGGGTGTAATGTCAATACGGGAGAAGCCTACGCTGAAGCCCTCCAAATTGGCACTGACTTCCTGCTCAGCAGGTCCATCTGTACTTTTGCCACAAGCGCACAGTGTCAGCACCATTGCAGCAAGAATAAGCAGTGAAATAATTTTCTTCATAACGTTCTCCTTTCAAACAACGAATTGCAGATACTTATGCATTATCAAGTATATTATATTTCAAATGATTGAAATTTGCAAACAAAAATATTGCTCAAACGGTTTGTTCCTGCCGAAAACATCATCTTTCTACGATTTGCACAATTTTGATGTTTTTAATTTGTATAATATTCCAAAGCCGCACGCCCGTTTATCGGGCGTGCGGCTTTTCTCAGTTTTTCATTTCGTTCAGGAACTTCAGGAAGATTTCAGAATACTCCTCGCCGGTGCCCCGGGGCATCCGGGAGCAGTGGGATTCATAGCATCTGTAATCGTAGCCTGCTTTGGAGGGAATGTAGAAGCAGTGGCCGTTAGAGTAGCCACAGGTCAGGGTCAGCGTATAGGGAGAATGGGTCTCGGTATAGCGCGCGTTGGTGTCAAAGATCTCATTAGGTGCGGTCAGCAGTGCCAGGTGGTCGCCCAATGTGATGGCATTGAGCTCCATATCCATATATTCGGGAGCCCGGGCCTTAATAAGAATGAAGGCAGCCATATTGGGGCTGTCGATACCGTAAGGCTCACCGGCCTTCATACAGGCTTCCCGGTCACCGGTCTGCTCATGCATGGCAATGATCTCCCTTGCCTTATCCTGTAAATGATCCAGGGAGTGGTTGATCTTGCCGTGATAGATCAGCTGCTTGGTCTTGATGGGGCCGGGCTCTGCCTCCATCATGTTGTTTTCCAGGCACTTGATGGCAAAATAAGCCAGTCTTGCACCATGGGCACGGTGGTCGGTGGTGTAGTTCTCCCGCTTAAAGCGGCTCTTGGGATTGATATTGCCGCAGGCACCCTGCAGGAAATGGACATGGCAGTTCAGCTGCGCGCCCAAAATATTACGGAATGCACCGGGATAATCCGCAGAAAGATTATAATTCTTTGCACCACCGGTAAGCTGTGGATGGGCCTGGAAGTTTGCAATGATCACATCCTTGCCGCCCTCCCGGGTAAAGCGGATCAGCCGCAAAGTGGGGTCAGCATCGCCCACATGGCAGGTGGTATCGTCATAAACCGGTGTGCCGAAACAGTCACCAAAGTACTTCACTGTGCCGTCTGCCAAAGTGTGCTTATAGTGCTTGATGTGATTCAGGCCAGAAGCCTCGATTTTGCCCACAGACATTTTTGCAGGTTTTCGGTCCTCCCAGGCAAGCACACCGGCCTCAATAATCTTTTCGATGAGTACAGGCTCATACCGCTGGATAGAAGGCTCTTTCTGATTGATCAGGTCCGGTGCGGAGTGGGTATGGGTACAGGATACCATGATCCGTTCCACCGGGATACCCAGCTTTTCGCTGAGTCGGGGTCGGACAGCCGCCACCACCTGATTGTAAGCACGAACCAGGTCAAAGGTGATATACAGCAGGCTGCTGCCGTCTTCGTCGGTCATAGCGGTTGCAATGGCGTGAATGTCCTCAAGAATGTTGGTATAAAACCTGCTGGAGCTGTCAAAGCTGCAGCCGCCCAGGGGCACCGGCTCATCCGGGGTGATGATCACATCACCGTAACCAACTAAGAACTTCTTATCCATTGTTACTCTCCTTTTAACTCCTGCAGCATATTGAGGAACGCCTGGGAAACCTCCTCGCCGGTACCTGCGGCAAACCGGGAGACATGGGATTCATAGCAGCTGTAGTCATAGCCATACCGGCTGGGAATGTAGAACCAGTGACCGTTGGCGTAACCGCAGGTAAAGGTCATCTGATAGGGGGAATGCTCTTCTGTATATACAGAGTTGGTATCAAACAGCTCATTGGGCGCAGTAACAAAGGCCAGCGCATCACCAATGACGATGGCGTTAAGTTCAAGGTCAATGGTCTCCGGGGCATGGGCCTTTGCGGAAACAGAGCCCGCATGGTAGACACTGGCAAAGCCGTACTTTTTGCAAAGCACCGCCGTCCCCTCCCGGTCACCGGTTTCGGCAAAGAATTTCCATACCTCTGCGCCCTCTGCACACTTGTGGTCCATACTGTGATCGGCTCTGCCGGGGAAGATCAGCTGCTTGGTTCGGATCGCACCAGCAGGAAGCTCCTCCATATCATGCTCCAGGCAGTGCAGGGCAAAATAGGCAAGTCTTGCACCAAAGACCCGATGGTCCAAAGAGTACTGCTCACCGGGAATACGGCTCTTGGGATTGATATTACCGGCTGCGCCCTGCAGAAAATGAACATGGCAGTTTAATTGTGCGCCCAAAATTTCACGGAAGGGTGCAGGATAGTCTGCCGACAGGTTTTTGATTTTACCGCCGCCGGTCAGCTGGGGATGGGCACGCCAGTTACACAGCACTACATCCTTGCCACCCTCCCGCTTAAACTGCAGGATATGCATGGTGGGGTCAGCCTCAGTAGTATGACGGGTGGTCTCGTCCATGACATGCTTGCCGAAATTGTCACCGAAGAAGTGCTTTTCTCCGTTTTCGTCCACATTATAGTAATGCTTGACAAAATTAAGTCCTGTAGCCTCCACATGGCCTGCAAAAATGCGGGCAGGCTTCCGATCCTCCAGGGCAGCCTGCGCACACTCCACCAGCCACTGCTGCAATTTGGGAATATACCGCTGTACCGCCTCTTCTGCGGTGTTGGTCAGATCCGGACCGGAGTGGGTGTGGGTACAGGTGACCATGATCCGCTCGGTGGGCAGTCCGGTGACAGCAGAAATCATCTTTCTTGCCTCGGGCACAGCCTCAAAGTAAGCACGGGTAGTATCAATAGTCAGAAACAGCACCGTGCTGCCGCCACCATCGGTCATGGCCGTACCGATGGCGTGGATATCTTCCAGCACCTTTTCGTGCTTACGGAAAGAGGATGCGCCGTAACCGCCTAAGGACATGGGCTCATCGGGCGTAATCACAATATCGGCATAGCCGACAAAAAATTCATGTTCCATAATGGTCTCCGTTTCGCTTCTATCAATTAATAAAATCTATTTCGCAGGGGCGATTATCAATCCCCCGTTTTATGCACTTGGCGGGCGGATAATATCCGCCTCTACAAATTTTTATTTTAGTTTGTCCAGCATTTCCATAAAGGTGTCCCGGAAGATCTCACCGCAGCCGGGGTTAAAGTGGCAGCAATCAGACTCGTAGCAGGTGTACTCGAAGCCGTAGGCGGTGGGGATATAGCCGGTATAGCCGTTGCAATAACCAATGGTCAACACCTTAGAGAAGGGTGCGTGATCCTCCACATAGACAGAAATGGTATCAAACAACTCATTGGGGGCGGTGATCAGAGCCAACGCATCGCCGAACGCCACAGCATTGAGCTCCGAAGTCTCTGCATCCGGCAGGCCGTGATAACGGTGGAACAGAGAGTTTGCCTGGTAAGGACTGCGAATACCATAAGCTGCACCATAGGAAATGGACTTGTGGAAGTCCATGGTCTGCTGCCAACAGGCACGGACCTGATCGATGGCCTCCATCATTTGGTCATCAGGCTTGCTGACCGGCAGTGTCAGCATATACTGCCGGATTTTAATAGGACCGTAGGGCACTTCGGTCAGGCTTTCCTCCAAGCCCTTTTGGGTATACTGAGCCATCTTTCTGCCAAAAGCACGGCAGTTGCGGGTGATCTCCTCTTCTGTAATGCGGCTTTTGTTGTTTAAGTTACCGCAGGCACCCTGGTAGTAGGCAAACAGCACGCCCTCTTTTTCCATATAGTCCCGGTAGTCTGCAATAAAGTCCGCAGACAGGTCGTAGGTCTTTGTGCCACTGGTGGAGTGCGGGTGCGCACGCCAGTTACAGATGACGATGTCCTTCTTCCCTGCCCGGCTGACCTTTAAAATGTGGATGGTGGGGTCTGCCTCGGTCATATGTCGGGTAGTCTCATTGATGGTATTGGTGCCGTAATTGTCTCCAAAGTATTTTTCTTCGCCGTTTTCGTCCAGGTACTTATAGTGCTTGACGAAGTTCATCCGCTCCGCCTCTACCTGGCCCATGTAAAGCTTCGCTTCACTACGGTCAGCCATGGCCTGCTCGGCGGCGCTGCACAGCAGCTCCGGGAGGATCTCCCGGTAATGGGCAGCGCTGTCCCAATCCTTATTTCCCACATCCGGACCGGAGTGGGTATGGGTGGCACTGATGAGAACATTACTTTCCGGCACACCGGTACGCTGTGCGATCATGGGCCTGATTGTCTGAATAAATCCACTGGACTGGATCAGATCCAGGGTAAACAGCAGTACCGTAGTATCCTGGGTATCGGTAAAGGCAATACAGGTTGCCAGCAATTCATCACGGACCACACGGCTCATCCGCTTGGAATTCAGGCCCATGCCCGACAGGGGCACAGACTCGGTGGGCGTAATATCCACACGACCAAAACCAATCTTATACATATTATTCTCCCTTCATTTCCTTCAGCATGGAAATAAACTGCTCTGCGATCTGCTCGCCGATGCCCGGCTCAAACCAGGTGGCATCGGACTCGTAGCAGGTGTATTCATAGCCAAACTTGCTGGGGATATAGCCACGGTAGGCGTTACAGTAGCCTAAAGTCAGGGTGTGGGGATAGACAGAGCCCTCCTCCACCAGCATAGAAATGGTATCAAACAGCTCATTGGGGGCGGTGACAAAGGCCAGCTCCTCACCGACGGTGATGGCGTTGAGCTCAATATCCAGCTCCTGTGGGCCGTTAAAGCGGCGGACAATGGCAGTGGCCTTATAGGGGCTGCGGATGCCCAGAGGCGCAGCAACCTCTCTTACTGCGGCGTAGTCACTGGTCTCCACCCACACCTTCACAACCTTTTTAGCATCTTCAATACGGTAGTCCTCGCTGTGGTCCACCTTGCCCATCATGGTGTAATTCTGAATCCGCACAGGACCACCGGCCAGCTTCTTCATGTTCTTAAGACCTTCCAGTGCGTGCTCGGCAAGGTACTGGCCGTGGAGCTTGTAATCTCTGGTGCGCTCCTCCTTTTCTCTCAGACGGGTGGTGGCATTTAAGTTGCCGGCTGCGCCCTGATGGAACGCAAACAGGCAGCCCAGCTTCTCTTCCATAGCAGCACGGAATGCGCCGGGGAAATCTGCGGACACCTCCGGCTTACTAAGGCCGCCGGTCAGGGTGGCGTGGGCACGCCAGTTGGCCATAATAATGTCCTTTTTGCCGCTGCGAACGATCTTCAGCAGGTGCATGGTGGGGTCAACTTCGGTGATGTGCTTGGTGGTCTCATCAATGGTATTGACACCGAAATTGTCACCGAAATACTTCACTTCACCCTCGGGTGTGGTGTGCTGATAGTGCTTGACAAAGTTAAGGTTTACGGTCTCTACGGAGCCGTAGTACAGCTCCGCCTCGCTGCGGTCTGCAAGTGCCTCCTTGGCTGCCTCCACACAGGCAGTCACCACCTGCTCCAGATACCGGGTCATACATTCCATTTGGCTGCTCCACAAATCCGGAGCAGAGTGGGTGTGTGTACCTTGGATCATCACCCGATTGCCGGGGATGTTCAGCTCTTTCTCGATAGCCGCACGGATGGCTTTAACAGAGCGGTCACCGTGGTGGATCAGGTCGGTGGTGAAAATAAGTACAGTGCTGTCTGCCTCATCGGAAACTGCAATACAGGTGGCATACAGTGGGTCTAAAACGATCTGATCAGGCATTCTGCGCTCACAGTTGCCATAGCCTGCCAAAGGCTGGGGCTCCTTGGGGGAAATATCTCTGCGACCAAAACCAATAAAGTTTTTCATATCAGTCCTTTAACTCCTTTAGCATTTCGATATATGTTTCAATCATTTTTTCTGCAATGCCGGGGGCAAACCAGGCCACATCGGACTCATAGCAGGTATACTGGAAGCCGAATTTGCTGGGGATATAGCCACGGTAGGCATTACAGTAGCCCATGGTGGCAGTCATTTTGAAGGGTGAGCCCTCCTCGGTCTTGATGGAAATGGTATCGAACATCTCCGAACCGGTGACGATGGCCACATCCGGACCCATACACAAGGCGTTGATCTCCATGGTCTTGGAGGCGGGTTGACCGGCTTTTCTGACGATGGCGTTGGCATGGTAGGGGCTGCGGATGCCGTAGGGGCGGGCAACCTCCATGACCGCTTTTTGATCATTGGTCTGCTGCCAGACCTTCTGCACCTCCCGTGCCTGCTCCAGCCGGTGATCCTCCCGATGGTCCAGGGGATACTCCAGCCACAGCTGTTTGGTCTTGACCGCACCAACCGATGCCTCGGTCATGTTCTTCTCCAAACACTCCACCGCTGCCGCCGCTAAGGTCATGCCATAGCTGTCACAGGTGGTGCAACGCCGCTCATGGGCAAGTCTTGTGGAGGAATTGTTATTGCCGCCGCAGCCCTGGAAGAACACGGCGTTACAATCCCGCATGGCCTCCAGGCATTTGCGGAATGCACCCATATAGTCTGCAGAAAGATCGTATTTTTTAGAGCCACTGGTAAAGTGGGGATGGGCACGCCAGTTACCAATGACGATATCCTTATCCCCTGCCCGCTTAAACTGCAGAATGTGGAGGCTGGGATCGCTGTCTGTAGCATGGCGGGTGGTCTCGTCATAAACCGCCGTACCGAAATTGTCACCGAAATACAGGGTCTCACCACTTTCGGTTGTGTGGCAGTAATGCTTGACAAAGTTCATATTCGGCACTTCCACCGTGCCGTAACAGAGTGTTGCCTCCTTTCGGTTTCTAAGAGCCTTCCCCGCTGCTTCAACAAGGCGGCTGCTGAGCAGGTCATGGTAGCGGACGATTGAAGGCTCTTTGGCGTTCCAAATATCAGGACCGGAGTGGGTGTGGGTGGCGCAGATCATGACCCGGTCACCGGGGACGTTAAATTTTTCTTCGATTCCCGAACGAACCATGCCCAAAACCGGCTCGTCCATGACGATCAGGTCCACATCAAAAAGAAGGACCGTGCTGTCTGCCTCGTCCGTAATGGCAACGCAGTTTCCAATGATCCGGTCACGGATATTTTGGAAAAACCGTTTGGAGGTATTGCCGTAGCCTGCCAGAGGTACGGATTCCTCCGGGGTGATATCCACCCGACCAAAACCAACAAAAAATTGTCTCATTTCCTTATCTCCTTACGTACGGGCGATTCACGAATCGCCCGTGTAAAAAAGGAGGGTCCAAGACCCTCCTTTTTATTATGAATTTAAGAATCAGCCATCCATTTCGTCGAGCATGGACAGGAAGGTATCCACCATGATCTCGCCGATGCCGGCCCTGAACCAGCAAACGTCTGTCTCATAGCTGGTGTGCTCAAAGCCATACAGCGTAGGAATATAACCGGTGTAACCGTTGGTATAGCCCAGGGTCACCGTCATGGGGTAGGAAGAACCTGCCTCAGTCATTTCGCCCAGCTGGTCAAACAGCTCATTGGGTGCAGACACCACCGCAACATGGTCGCCGAAGGCCACAGCATTGAGTTCAGAAACAGCTGTCTTATCCTTGTTGTAGCGATTGATAATGGCATTTGCCATATAGGGGCTGCGGATGCCGTAGGGCTCACCGGCCTTGGCTGCTTCGGCGTACACATTGGTGGTCTGCCAAACTACCTGGACCTGCCGGGCAGCTTGATACAAGCTGTCTGTATCGTGGTTGATCTCCTGCTCCAGCAGAGTATACCGGGTTTGGACGAGACCGGGATTACCGACCTCGGTCATATTATTGGTCAGGCCCTCAATGGCGTAGCCTGCCAGCAGTGCGCCGTACTCGGCAGTATCCTTGGTGCGGATCTCCTGAGTCAGACGGGAGTAGGAGTTGTTATTGCCTGCTGCGCCCTGATAGAACACAAAGTTACAATCATACTGCAGCTCCATGGCTTCACGGAAGGCTCCGGGATAGTCAGCAGACAGCTCTGTTCTGGAAGAGCTGCCATCCAGCAGAGGGTGGGCACGCCAGGAGGCCACAACAACAGGCTTCGCGTCTTCCCGCTGGAACTCCAGCAGGAACATGGTCTGGTCGATCTGCGTGGTATGCTCAGTGGTCTCGTCATAAACAGCAGTACCAAAGTTATCGCCAAAATACTGGGTATTACCATTTTCGTCAATGTACTTATAGTGCTTAATGAAGTTCAGGCCTTCGGTCTCAATAGAGCCGTAGGACATAGTTGCGGGCTTGCGGTCAGCCATGGCATCCTGTGCGGCCTTGACCATCTGCTCATTGACCAGCGTGATCCATCGTTGGATGGACTCAAACCCGCTGGCGTTAAGGTCCGGACCTGCATGGGTATGGGTGGAGTTAATGAGAATCTGATGCTCTGGAACACCGGTGGCCTGAGAAATTACAGGTCTTCCGTTCATAATGCCCGAATAGGGATTAATAAAGTCACAGCCGAACATCAAAACCGTATTATCCTGCTCATCGGTAATGGCAACGCAGGTCACATACAGCCGCCGCAGAATCTCGGTGGAGATACGCTTGTCGGTGTTGCCGAAGCCACCCAGGGGCACAGCCTCCTCGGGGGTAATATCATACCGGGCATAGCCTACACGGAAGGTCTTTTCCTGAGAATCTGCCTGCTGATTCTGCGCAACAGGCTCATTGGCAGGCTTGGCGCAGCCAAACAGAGACAGTACCATCACAACAAGTAACAAAACAGAAATAAGCTTTTTCATACTGTAGCTCCTTTCAAATGACCGCATTGGTCATCGCTTTTCACTTGTATTATAACGAAAAAATTCCGAGCATGCAAACCTTGTAATTACATTTTCGGCTTTTCTACCTTTTGCACAAAAAACCACTTTTGCTTTTGTTAAATATAACAACAGAACGCACCCGTTGCCGGGTGCGTTCTTACGATTACTTTTTGATAGCGCGCTGGATCAGCTTCACAATTTCCACAATAGGAATGACGGTGATGGCCAGTGCCAGGGAGATGCCGTACTCGTCCCAGCCGATGTGGGTAAAGCCGAAGGCCTTGTACAGGAAGGGGATCTCCAGCACGGCGGTGGTCAGCAGAAGGCTTCCGACCATAGCCAGCCACAGGATCTTATTATGGGTCTTAAGGCTGAACACGCTCTTGCGCTGAGAGCGCATATTGAAGGAGTGGAAAATCTCACACATGCTCATGGTCAGGAAGGCCATGGTCATGCCGTGACCGGACATACCGGCAGTACGCAGCGCATTAAACCAGTCTGCACCGAACTCCTTGCTGGCACCGATCAGGTAGGCAACAATGGTGATCAGGGTAACCAGAACGCCCTGGTAGACCACATCGAAGCCCAGGCCACCGGCGAAGATGCCATCCTTGGAGTTTCTGGGAGGACGGGACATGGTATCGG
>CAYMPY010000031.1:0-17189 GCA_964392535.1 uncultured Oscillospiraceae bacterium | reverse complement strand
CAGCGGCAGTGGGGGGTGTGACGACGGCGTTGTAGCTGTGGCCGGTAGCGGCTACAGACTGGGTTTCGGTCTCGTCACAGTTTGCACATTCGCGTGCCTCAATACCGGTTGCGGTACAGGTGGGCGCGGTGGTTACGGTCCAATCGCCGAAGCTGTGACCCAGAGGTGCAACAGCTTCATGGCCCTCAATGTACTGGCCGCAATCGTTACAGTACTTACCTGCGGTATAGCCGCCCTCAGTACAGGTTGCTTCTTCTGCCATTACATCGGAAATATCCTCATGGTCGCAGGTGTAGGTGGAGGTGGTGTAGTACACAGTGCCGCCCTCGCCCATGACATAGAAGCCAAGAACCTGGCTGCCGATGTTGGTGGAGGAGGAAGTGTAGCAACGCCAGTCGGGGTTGGTGGTATAAACACCCAGGTAACGGCTGGTGCCGTTATTGTACAGATAATCCCCGTTTACCTTAAAGGTATTGTTGGAGCCGGTGCCAACTGCAACGCCGTCATTGGAGTTGTTGCAATAGAGCATATTGGTGCCGTCGGCTGCAGTGAAGGTCCAGGCATCCTCGCTGCCGCCTACGGTCCAAAGCAGGCTGCTTGCAACAGTGCCGGTGAGCTTGCCATCGGTGGCTGTGACGGTTTCGGGAACGGGATTCTTGGAGATTACACCGTTGGGCAGTGCGTAAATGGTGCTGTCCTTGGTGTTGGTGATGACCACGGTGTCACCGGCCTTGATGGTTTCGGTGAGGGCATACTCGGTCACGCCGCTGCCGCCTACTGCGTAGGTGTACAGGGCATAATAGGTCTTGTTGGATGCAGTGGGGTTGCTGCCGGGGGCATAGAAGGTGGGCTTTGTGGTGGTATCGGAAATATTGCCGTCCACCCAGCCTAAGAAGGTATAGCCATCGGCAGGGGTGTTGGTGTTATAAGGCAGTACAATGGTATCGCCGCCGTAGGCACTGACGGTCTTTGCAACAATGCCGTTTTCCATATATGTAATGGTCACAGCGGTCTTGGCTGCGAAATCGATACGGATAGAGCAATCGCTGGATGCGTTGACCTTGAAGGTGTTGCCATCCTGGGTAACCGTTGCAGTACCGGAGGTCACGGTATAACCGGACACGTAGTAGCCGGTCGTAGGGGTAGCGGTAATGGTTTTGCCACTGACGGACACAGTACCGTAATTGGTATTATTGGAGGTAGCGGTAATGCTGTAGGAGGTGGCATTACCTGCGCCGGAGGGGGTGCTGTAGCCTGCAGGAACTTCTGCATTAAACAGCAGGAAGCCCAGCTCGGGGTAGTCTACGAACACGTTACGGGTGCCGGTGATGGACTCTACAGAGTCATTTCTGGCCAACTCCCAGGTGTCAACGGGGTCTTCCTCCATCCACTTTAAGAGCACGTTCAGGCTCTCCATAACGCCGGAAGAGCCCCACATGTAGTTGGTGTTGCCCCAACGGACGTAGACGTACAGACAGATGCGGGCGCAGTCACCACGGAGGTTGTGGGTACCTCCGGATTCCTCGTTGGGATCGTAATAGTTTTCACCGTAGGCGGTGTTGCCGCGGCTGGAGTTTTCGCTGGTGGTGGTGGGACGGAGCATTATAATATCGGTCTCGTCCTGGCCGCCGTCGGAGCTGCCGTTGAGGCTCTTGCTCTTGGGCCAGGTGTGCTCTCTGTTCCAGCTGCCGTCCCAGGAAGGACCGATGTCTGTGCCGGAGTAGAAGGAGGAGATCTTACCGCCGCCGTTCTGACAGTCGGTATACTGATACATTGTCTTGGTGCCGTCGTAGCTGGTCTTAGTGCTGTGGGCACCTACCATCAGCTCCTGCAGCTCCAGATACAGCGCACTGCTGGGCACAGAGGCCAAAGAAGCAGAGCCGCTGAGTTGGGACAGCTCTTCGTAAGAAGTGCTGTACTTATCGTACCATTCCTCTGCAGTGGAGCGGGTGAAGTCGGTCTCATCGGCCACATCTTCACGGGTGCCCCAGTTGTAGGTGTAGGTTGCAGCATCTGCCTCCATGGGGGTCACGACACTGACCATGCCGAAGCACAGGATCAGCACCAGGAACATGGAAAGGCTGCGCTTTGCAAATTCTTTCATAGGTTTTCACTCCGTTATTCGTTGTACGACTCGTGCCGCACAGTATTTCATTTTATATAATATCACAATATATTCCATTTTTCAACGGAATTTTTGAACTTTATAAGTTTGCTTTACATTGACCTTTGTTACCGAATTTGTTGCGCTAAATAAAAAAGCAAAAGGAACGGCTTTGTCCTTGTGAAAATCCAAAAGCTCTCATAAAATAATTACCAGATTTTTCAGCATGGTTACAGATTCGGTATTTAAAATAAAGGTGCACACCACGGTGTGTACCGATTTTTTATCCACGAAAGGAGCACCTATGGCAAGGAAGGACAAAAAGGCGGAGATGGAGCGGGACGATGCTCTGTTCGAAGCACTGGGAAAAAGCAAAAAGAGAAAGAAACGCAGGATCATCATTACGGTCGTTGCGATCGTTGTGGTGCTTGCGATCATTGCCGTCATTGCGGTAAGCGTACTGAAACGGCGTGTTCAGGAGCAGTTTACAACCAGTCAGGGAGAGGTGCTGTCCCATACGGTCACCACCGGCTCGATCAGTACTGTGGTTTCCGGTTCGGGCAGCCTGACCGACATGGACTTAGAGGCCATCACTGTGCCCACAGGCGTGGAAATCAGAGAAATTTCCGTGAAGACCAAACAAGCTGTTGCCCAGGGTGACATTCTGGCAACGGTGGATATGGCCACCGTAGTCAGTGCTATGGCAGACCTGCAAACACAGATCGGTGAACTGGACGATGAGATCAGCAATGCGGAGGGTGATGCAGCGGATACTTCTGTTTACGCAGGCGTAGCAGGACGCGTAAAAGCCATTTATGGACAAAAGAATACACTGGTGGCCGATGTGATGTACGAAAACGGCGCACTGGCACTGCTGTCCCTGGATGGTTATATGTGTTTGACTGTTGAGACAGATCAGCTGTCCGCAGGTGACAGTGTGACTGTGCAGCGGTCAGAGGGTCAGGAGCTTACCGGCACGGTGGAATCTGTGATAGGGAATAAGGCTACCGTTTTGGTTACAGACAATGGACCGGAATATCAGGAGACCGTAGCGGTTCTGAGCGCAGACGGTACGCTTTTGGGCACGGCGCAGCTGGATATTCACAGCGCCCTTCGTGTCTCCGGCTACGCAGGCACCATCTCGGCAGTTCATGCGACACTCAATAAAAAGGTCTACGCTTCCACCTGCCTGTTTACCTTAAAGGACACCGGCTACAGCGCAAACTACAATGCGCTCTTACGGCAGCGTACCGAACTGGAAGAAACACTGTTGCAGCTGCTGACCATTCAGCGGGATGGCGCAGTGCTTGCACCCAAGGATGGAAGCATTTACAGTGTGGACTACACCGGGGAAAACACCACGGCTGTTGTAACCCTGTCCGGTGACGAAAAAATGTCCGTAACTATCAGTGTGGATGAAGCGGATATTCTCTCGTTAGAGTTGGGTCAATCCGTTACGGTTACGGTCAGCTCTGTCAGCGAGGATGGGTTTACAGGTACACTAACGGAGATCAACCGCACCAGCACCACCTCCGGCACCTATTCCGCAGTGGTGGAGCTGCCAAAGGCAGAGGGAATGCTCTCCGGTATGACCGCCAGTGTCAGTGTGCGGATTCAAGGTGTGGATAGTGCCTTGCTGATCCCGGTGGAGGCCCTGCATAAGACCAGCAACGGTGCTTATGTCTACACCAGCTATGACGAAAAGCTGCAGGAATACGGCGGCAAGGTAGATGTGGTCATCGGCATTGAAAACAGCACTTATGTGGAAATTAAGTCCGGCCTCAGCGAGGGTGACACGGTGTACTATACCGAGCAGCAGAGCAGCTTTGGGAGCTTTGGCCGCAGTGAAGGCTTTAGCGGCGGCGAAATGCCGGGCTTCAGTGGCGGCGATACGCCGGGCTTCAGTGGCGGTGATATGCCGGATATGGGTGGCAGCAGCGGCAGACCCTCCGGTAACCGGAGTTCCGGCGGCTTTGACAGAGGGAGCACGCCATGATCGATATTAAAGACCTGTGCAAGGTGTATCTTGTGGGTGACGAGCGGGTTCGGGCCCTGGATCATGCCACATTACACATTTATCCAAAAGAATTTGTAAGCATCATCGGCCCCTCCGGCAGCGGTAAATCCACGCTGATGAACATTATCGGCTGCCTGGATATTGCCGATGCAGGCAGCTATGCGCTGGACGGCCTGCCCATTGAGCATTACACCGAAAACCAGCTGGCGGCCATCCGCAACCGGAAGATTGGCTTTGTGTTTCAGAGCTTTAATCTGATCCCCAAGCTGACTGCTGAAGAAAATGTGGAGCTGCCCCTGATCTATCAAAAAGTACCCCGGGCAGAGCGGCAAAAACGGGTGAAGGCTGCATTGGAGCGGGTTGGTCTTGGGAATCGGGCAAAGCACCTGCCTACGGAGCTTTCCGGCGGTCAGCAGCAGCGCGTGGCCATTGCCCGTGCCATTGTGACCAATCCCAAGCTGATTTTGGCCGACGAGCCCACCGGTGCGCTGGATTCCAAAACCAGCCAGGAGATCATTGATATTTTCCATGAGCTCCACGCCCAGGGCAACACCATTGTGCTGATCACCCACGATAACGACGTTGCCAAACAGGCATCCCGGTCCGTGCACATTTTGGACGGACAGATCAGGGAGGTGACGTTATGATGTTAGCACTGAAAATGGCTCTTCGTTCCATCAGCTCCAATAAGCTCCGGGCGGCCCTGACCATGCTGGGTATTATTATCGGCGTTATGGCTTTGGTGGTGCTGGTCAGCCTTGTAAACGGCGCAACCGGCTCTGTGAAGGATACGGTGGCAAGTCTGGGGACAGATACTTTAACTGTAACCGTTTCTGACGATAAGGGTATGCCGGTAACGCTGGAGACCCTGACAGAGTGGATGAATGAGGATGGTGTTGGTTTGATAGCTCCGGTCATTTCCACCTCTGCCACCGCCACCGGTGAGGAGGAAAGCGGCAGTGTGACCGTTTACGGTACCACTCATACCTACTATGATATCCAGGGCCTGCAGCTGTCTATGGGTCGCTGGCTGGGTCGTGCAGATGTGGAAAATAACACCTATGTCTGTGTTATCAGTGAGACCGCGGCCACGGAGCTGATCGGCTATGTGGATTGTATAAACCAGGCCCTTTTGCTGGACGGCGTGCAGTATACCATTATCGGTGTGCTGTCTGAGGACAGCGGCCTGATGAGCATGATGTCTGCCGGAAGCTCGGCAGTGTATCTGCCCTATACCTCTTTGCTGCGGCTAACTGACAGCATCTCGGAGGAGATCACAGAGTTTTACGTCAATGCCCCCGAGGGCAGTTCCATGCAGGATGTGGAAAATACAATGGAGGCACTGTTACTGGAACGATTTGAGGAGGATGACGAGGCATTTACCATAACCAATCAAAGTGTTTTGGAGGATACCATGAGCTCCATTACCTCTGTGCTGACCATTCTGCTGGGCGGAATTGCTTCCATTTCCCTGATTGTGGGCGGCATCGGTATTATGAATATCATGCTGGTAACCGTTACAGAGCGTACCCGTGAGATCGGCATCCGCAAGGCCATCGGCGCAAGCCGTGGCACCATTCTGAGCCAGTTTCTGCTGGAGGCGGTGGTGCTGTGTATGATGGGCTGTGGCCTGGGCATTTTTCTGTCCTGGGGTATTTTGCAGACAGTCTCCACTGTGGTTTCCAGCCTGGATATGACATTTTCACTGGACGGCGGCGTGGTGCTGATCGCAGTGCTGTTCTGCTTTGTCATCGGTGTGGTGTTTGGCCTGTATCCTGCTAACAAGGCAGCAAAAATGAAGCCCATTGACGCCCTGCATTACGGAGGATAACAGGATGGATAAAACAGGAAAAAAGAAGCTAAAAGGAATCATTGCCCTGTCTGTGGCGGCTGTGCTTGTACTGGCACTGGCACTGATGCCCTTCCTTTTTAAAAAGGAGGAGCAGGCAGACGGTCCCCAGGCCAGTATTCTTTCCGGTACTGTAGAGACCGGCAGTGTTGAAAAAACGCTGATCGGCGGTGGCGCTTTGGGTGAAGATGCGGCTGTTACGGTTACCGTGCCTGCAGATGTGAAGCTTACCGGCTTTTTGGTGCAAAATGGTGATGCAGTTGCTGCCGGTGATGCCGTTGCCTCTGTGGACCGGGTCACAGTAATGACCACCATCACCGCTGTCCAGGCGGCCCTGGAGGACCTGTCCGACCAAATCGAGGAGGCCGGTACGGTAACCACCACCGAGACCATGACCGCCACCGCAGGCGGTACGGTCAAGCTGCTCTACGCACAGAAGGGGGACTCCGTTCAAAATGTTATGCTGGAGCATGGCGCATTGGCTGTACTGAGCCTGGACGGCTTGATGGCCGTGGATGTGCAGACCGAGTCTCAGCTGCCCACCGGCACAGTGGTTACCGTAACCTTTGCTGACAGCCGTGTCGCAGAGGGCAGAATTGCCGCAAATCTGAACGGTAATATGACTGTGACCGTTGAGGATCAGGCTTATACTGTGGGCGAAACGGTACAGATCAACTCCTCAGAAGGAGAACAGCTCGGCACAGGTGTGCTTTATATCTACAGCCCCTGGAATGTGACCGCTTACGCAGGTACGGTATCTGCTGTTCATGTAAAGCAGGAGCAGCAGCTTTCCGTGGGACAGAAGTTACTGACCCTCAGTGATGTGGGTTATTCCGCAGCCTACCGTCAGCTGATCTCCAAAAGGCAGGCCTATGAGGATACCATGCTGGAGCTGTTCAGGTTTTATCAGACCGAGACCCTGACCGCCCCTTGTGACGGCGTAGTTACAGGGATTGACGAAAACAGCCTGCAGCTGCTGGCTGCAGCCGATGACTACAGCCTGGATCTTCTTGCAAACGCCCCCAATGGGGATGATGAGACTCTGTATTTAAACTATGCCGGTCAGATCGCTGCCGTTGCGGAAAACGGCTGGATGCTGAAGCTGAATCCCCAGGCCGTGCCTGTGGCGGATTATGCTCTTCTTGCAGACATTCAGGTTGATACGGCCCTTATGACCAAAACGGTACTGTACACCCAGCCGGATGCACCGGTATTTCAGTGGGCAGACGGTGCCTGGGTGCAGGCAGACCGGGAACAGCTTGGTACCGGTGATATCCTGTTGTTTGCGGTTGACGAGCATAATGCCCTTGTTTGGTGTGTACTGCTGCAAAAGGCTCAGGAGGACACCCCCGATGACGCCCAAAGACCGTCCAATTCTGGCAGCACGCAGACACCGACAATTTCCGGCAGTGGTAATATGTCCGGCTTTGCTGAGGAGCAGCAGCTCTACAGCCTGGAAACTGCCACTGTAGCAACCGTTACGCCCCAAAATCAGATGACTTTGAATATTACGGTGGATGAGCTGGATGTAACCGCATTGAAGGTTGGCATGGCCGCTGAGATCCGTATTGATGCCCTGGGCGGCGAGAAACACACTGCCACCGTTACGGAGATCGGCAACATTGGAGAAAATAATGGCGGTCACAGTAAATTTACGGTGACCCTAACTATGGACCGTACCGAAAATATGCTGGGCGGCATGAATGCCACGGCCTCCATCGTACTGCGTGAAGCACCCTCGGTGCTGACCGTCCCTGCGGCGGCTTTGGTGGATCAGGGCAATGAGACCCTGGTCTATACCGGTTACGATGAAAAAACCGGTACGCTCACAAACCCGGTGGTCGTTACCGTTGGTATGTCCGACGGCGAGACGGTGGAGCTTACAGGCGGCTTAAAGGAAGGCCAGACCTACTATTACGCTTACTATGATACCCTGAATATATCCGACACGCCGGACTTTGGCAGCAGCGGTATGTTTGGAAGATAACAAAACAGGTGCCGGGAAACCGGCACCTGCAAAGTGTTTTTATGAGGAGAGATGCTTTTATGATCAAAAAATTGCTGGTAATGGTGCTTGCCCTTATTTTTGCTTTTTCTGTAACAGCCTGCGGGAAAAAAACCGAGGAAGCAGGCACCACCACGACTATCACCGGAATGGTGGTGTCCGTAGAGGGGACGGTGCTGACACTGGTGCAGACCGATAATATGAGCATGGGCGGAAGAGGCGGCACAGAGCGTCCCTCCATGCCGGAGGGCTCAGAAGGTATGGATCGATTCTCCGGAGACCGGTTTGACGGTACACTCCCGGAGGGTGAGACCTTCCCGGAAATGCAGCGGGACGGTGAACGGCCGGAGCTTCCGGAGGGTGAGACCTTCCCGGAAATGGAGTGGGACGGTGAACAGCCGGCACTTCCGGAGGGTGAGACCATGCCCGAAATGCCGGAGGGAATGCCCGAAAGTGGAGAACAGCCTGACCGGGAAAATATGCCCGCCCGGGAGGATATGGCTGAGGATATGGAAACCACGGAAATTGACATTTCCGGTGCCCACATTTCCGTTGAGATCGACGGCGGTAAGGCAACCGGCAGCATGGAGGACATCACCGAGGGCTGCTTTGTCACCATTACGATGAACGAAAAGGGCGAGGTGACCAATGTATTGGTGTCCGCCTCCGGCTTCCGCAAATTCTCCGAAAGTTAAGCTTGCAATTTGGGAGAAGCGGTGCTAAGATAGCCACATATAACAAATAAGGAGGCAACGTTATGCTTACAAATGAACAAAAGCAGCGAATTGACCGAATTTTTGATTTATGGGTGGAGCACCAGGGTGCCGGTGGCCAGCTTGTGGTAGTCCACAAGGGCGAGACCGTCTATGAGCAGTGCTACTGCTATGCCGATGTGGAGACCAAAGAGCCCATTACCCAGGACTCTCTGTTTGCGGTGGCTTCCGTTTCCAAGCAGATCACCGCCATGTGCATTATGATCCTCCATGACCGTGGGGAGCTGAATATTGAGGACGATGTGCGCAAGTACCTGCCTGAGGTGGTGCAGTTCCCTCAGAAGGTGACCTTAAGCAATATGCTCCACCATACCGGTGGCCTGCGGGAGTGCTTTGACCTGAGCTCCATCAAGGATAAGCCGGAGGGCTTTGTGCTGACCGTACCGGGTGTGCTGGATATGCTGTCCAAGCAGAAGTCTTTGGACTTTGATCCCGGCACCAAGTTTGTTTACTGTAACTCCGGCTATATCATGCTGGCCGCCATTGTGGAGCGGGTCTCCGGCATGACTATGGATGCCTTTGCAAAGAAGAATATTTTTGAGCCTTTGGGTATGACAAATTCCTGCTTCCCCGGCTGCCTGACCGAACCGGTGCAGGGCCGTGTTGTGGGCCACCACGACGACGGCACTACGTATACCCCTGTCAGATCCGTCTCCCGCACCTACGGCAGCGGTGGCCTGGTGACTAACTGCCGGGATATGGTGAAATTCATGCCCCAGTATGTCAACCCCACCCTGGTAAGCAAGGAGACCATGGATCTGTACCTGACCATTCCGCCTCTTGCAGACGGCACAGTGACCAACTACGCCTGCGGCGTGCGTATTAACGAGCTTTTGGGTCATAAGTACTACCACCACGGCGGTGTTACCGGTGGCTTCCGTGCCTTTACCGTCATTTTCCCCGATGATGAGCTGATCATCGCTGTCTATACCAATACTTATAATATCCCCATTGAGACCGCAGGCCGGGATGTGGCCCGTATCGTGCTGGGTCTGCCGGAGCGGACGCTCATCGACATGAACGAATATAAGGGCGAGGCTGTGGATATCGAGACCGTAGGCGGCTACTATATGAGTAAGAACAGAAGTAAGGCCTACCATGTAAAGACCGAGGACGGCAAGGTCTATGTGCGGTTTAACAACAAGTGGGCACCCCTTTACAATATCGGCGGCAATCTCTACAAGATGGGCAGACGGAACATTACCTTTGCCTTTGGCGATGCACCCCTGGTCAATCACGAAAACGGCATTATTGAGCTGGAGAAGATCACTGCCGAGCCTACGGACATTACCGTTTATCCCGGTAAGTACTATAGCCCCGAGGCTGAAGGCACATTTACCGTGACCGTTGAGGACGGCGTTTTGATCCTGACCACCCCCGCCCGTTCCAGAGAGCCCCTGATTCTGCTGCGGTCGGATCTGTTCAGCTACGGTTCTATGACCTCCACACCTAAAATCGTCCGCTTTATCCGGGACGATGCAGGCAAGGTTATCAGCCTGGGCTACAGCTCTCCCATGATGGCAGGCTTGAAGGAACTGCCGGATATCAAGGGCGTTGAATTTAAGAAAATGGTCTGAATATAAGCTTTCGGCAGGAGCAAGCCCTAATGTCACTTAATTAAGCTTAACGTTATTAAGAAACGCTGTCATCCCGAGCGAAGCCGAGGGATCTATCCGTTTACGAATATTATAACGGATAGATTTCTCCACTCGCTACGCTCGGTCGAAATGACAGCGTTTTCTTAACTTAGTGACATTGGAGCGAGCCCCCGCCCTACGATACCGTTTGGTACTTTGTAGGGCGGGGGGCTTGTCTCCCGTCGTTTTTTATACTCTCCCGTAGCGGAGGGTAATTTTTTTGATTTTTTCGGCTAATTCATCGGTTGCAAAACCGGGGTCGGCACGCCAGGACCAGTTTTTGGGAGACAGGGTGCCGGGGGTGTTCATCCGTGCTTCGCCGCCCAGCTCCAGGTAATCCTGCATCTGCACGATGCACAGCTCACTGACACTGGCCATTGCGCCACGGATCATGCCCCAAACATCACCCTCAGGCTCGTGGAGGCCTAAATAAGCACGGGCCTCTGCAACATCGGTTTCATCAGCCTCGGTAAACCACTGCTTTAAGGTCACATTGTCGTGGGTGCCGGTGTAGCATACGGAATTTACAGGGTACAGGTGGGGCAGGTAATTGCCATCCTCACGGGAGTCAAAGGCAAATTCCAACACCTTCATGCCGGGGTAGCCGGACTGCAGCTGCAGCTGCCGCACCTCCTCGGTTACGAAGCCCAGGTCCTCTGCAATAAAGGTTTTTCCGGGAAAGGCCTTGTGCATGGCCCCAATGAAATCCATACCGGGACCGGGCATCCATTGGCCATTAATGGCGGTGGTGTCCCCGGCCGGGATGGCCCAGTAGCTTTCAAAGCCACGGAAATGGTCCAGCCGCACGATATCATACATTTGTACCGCCATCTGCAGCCGCCTGAGCCACCAGTCATAGCCGCTTGCATTCATTTTGTCCCAATCATACAGGGGATTGCCCCAAAGCTGTCCGTCAGCGCTGAAGCTGTCCGGGGGACAACCGGCCACCAGTTTGGGACGGCGGTCATTACCCAGCTGGAACAGCTCCGGATTTGCCCACACATCGGTGGAATCGAGAGGCACATAAATGGGCACGTCGCCTACGATTTGGATTCCACGGTCATTGGCGTACTGCTTTAAAGCGTGCCACTGCCGATGGAATTCATATTGGACGAAGCCGTGGTAGTCAATGTCCGCCTGCAGCTCCTTGCGGCAGGCATCCAGGGCGGTTTCCTGGCGCATCATCAGTGCTTCTGGCCAGCTAAGCCAGTTCTGACCGTTAAATTTCACTTTAAGAGTCATAAACTGGGCATAGTTCTCCAGCCACCAATTATTGGCGGCAATGAAGGCCTTATAGCCTTCATCCGGGTTAAAACGGGCAAAGGCCAGCTTCAGCAGCTTATCCCGATCCCGGTAGAGCTTATCGTAATCCACAGGGCCGGTTTTTCCCCAGTTAAAGCGCTTCATGTCCTCATCAGTCAGCAGCTTCTGCTTCAGCAGCAGCTCCGGGTCGATCAGGTAGCGGTTACCGGCGAAGGTGGAAAAGGCCTGATAAGGGGAATCCCCATAGCCAGTGGGTGTCAGCGGCAGGATCTGCCAGCAGCTTTGGCCGGCAGCGCACAGAAAATCCACAAAGGCATAGGCGGTTTTACCCATGGTACCGATGCCGAAGGGTCCGGGCAGTGAAGAAATATGCATTAGAATTCCGCTTTTACGCATAAAAAACTCCTTTATTGTCCGTTTGTGCGTGTACTTTCTCTTTGACAAATGGTGTAGGGCACCGTTTCGTGGCGGGCAGTGCCGCCATTTTCGATGCAGCTTAGCAGAATGTCGGTACTCTCCTTTGCCAGCAGCGCAACCGACTGGTTAACGGTGGACAGCTTGGGTACAAGGTAGTTTCCTAAGGTAAGGCCGTCATAGCCCATGACCGATACGTCCTCCGGCACCCGCAGGCCACTGTCCCGCAGGGCCCGGATGGCACCAATGGCGATCACGTCTGCCACCGTAAACAGTGCCGTGAATTGCCGCCCGGCCTCCAATAGCTGTCGGGTGGCGTTGTAGCCATCCTGATAGGAAAAGCGGATGGCTTTGTAGTCTTTTTCCCGGTCGAAATGCACGCCGTGTCGGCGCATTGCATCCATACAGCCGTCAAAACGCAGGCGGCTGGTGTCCGATCCGTCATATTTACCGCCGATAATGGCGATCTGCCTGTGGCCCATGGAGATCAAAGACTCCATGGCATCAGCGGATGCCCGCAGGTCATCGGTGCAGACACTGGACAGGTTCTGAAAATTCAGCTCTGCCGCACTGTTGGTCACAAGCACACAGGGAACATCGATTCTGGAAAAGTGGGTACGGAAATTTTGCTGGTTGCCACCCAGGAAAATGATCCCCAGGGGCTTTTTCTCCGCATATAGCTGAACGGCACGGGCCACCTCGTTCGTATCCTCGTCCTGATAATCTACGATCAGGGGATAGCTAAGCGGGGCAAACCGGGTCTGTATGGCTTCCACCAGCTCGGCGAACAATTCGTTGCTTGTTCCCTTTACAACAACAAGAATGCTGTTGCCGTGCTGCTGCTTCAGCTGCTTGGCGTTGGCATTGAGTTGAAAGCCACATTCTTCTGCAGCCTGCAGGATCGCCGCCCTTGCCTTTTTGCTGACGTTGGGATGATTGTTCAGCGCGCGGGAAATGGTACCCACGGAATAGCCCGTCTGAGCGGAAAGATCTTTAATGGTCATTTCGCGGATACCTCTCTTTCTATCTTATCCTTTAACAGCACCTGCTGCCACGCCTTTAATAATGTGCTTCTGGCAGAACAGGTAGATAATGATGATGGGAATGATCGCCATCATGATGATTGCCATGGTAGCGCCCAGGTCCACTGTGCCGTAGCTGCCCTTTAAGTACTGCACATGAATGGGAATGGTGCGGTATTCGGTGATATCCAGCACCAGGTAGGGCAGCAGATAGTCATTCCAAACCCACATCAGCTCCAGGATACCCACACTGATCAGGGTAGGCTTGAGCATGGGGACGACCACCATGAAGAAGGTCTGCAGAGGACCGCAGCCGTCAATGGCAGCAGCCTCTTCAATTTCCAAAGGCAGACCTTTCACAAAGCCAACGAACATAAAGATGGCGAGGCCTGCGCCGAAGCCCAGATAGATGATGGGAATGGTCCAGGGTGTATCCAGTCCCAGGGAATCGGCGGTGGAGGTCAGGGTGAACATCACCATCTGGAAGGGGACGATCATGGAAAACAGACACAGATAGTAAAACACCTTACACAGCGCACTCTGCACACGGGCGATATACCAGCCGGCCATGGAGCAGCACAGCAGGATCAAAAATACAGATACCACGGTGATCAGGATGCTGTAGCTTACAGAGTTAACAAAGGGGTAGTTGCCGAAGGTCATGCCCTTTTCGTAGTTTGCAAAGCCGACGAAGGTCTCGGCATTGGGCAGCTTGAAGGGCTCTAAGCGCACAAAGTCGTTGGCCTTCAGGGAGTTGATTACCACCTCATAAACAGGGAACAGCCACAAAAGGCTCAGGAGAATGAAGAAAACCGTCAAAAGCAGGCTGCCCAGCTTCTTGTTTCTATTCAGTTTCATTACTGCTGCACCTCCTTGCGCTTTGTGAGGATCTGCTGGGCAATGGCCAGGACTGCCACCAGCAGGAAGAAGATCACGGCCTTGGCCTGAGCCACACCATGATAATTTTTGCTGATATTATAGGTAGAATAGATATTCAGCGCCAACAGCTCCGTGGTGTTGACCTTGGCGCCGTTTTCGATAATGCTGGGCATACCGCCGGTCAGTGCCAGGTTCTGATCAAAGAGCTTGAAGGAGTTGGTCAGAGTCAGGAAGGTGCAAATGGTAATGGAGGGCATTACATTGGGGATGATGACCTTAAACAGAGTCTGTGCGCCACCTGCACCGTCAATTTTGGCTGCCTCCAGCATATCCTCCGGCACAGCCTGGAGACCTGCGATGTAAATGATCATCATGTAGCCGATCTGCTGCCAGGCAACCAGGATCACCAAGCCCCAAAAGCCGTATTCCGGCGTGGCGGTCAGGTAGGTGGAGTAGGCGGCCAGAATGCCGTCAAAGATCAGGCTCCAAATGTAACCCAGCACAACGCCACCGATCAGGTTGGGCATAAAGAACACCGTGCGAAAGATATTGGCAAAACGGAGCTTCTGTGTCAGGGCGTAGGCCAGCATAAATGCGACCACATTGATCAGAATAATAGAAACGATCGCAAACAGGGCCGTATTTTTAAATGCGTTCATAAAGCCCGCATCGGAAAATACCTTTTCGTAGTTGGTCCAGCCGATCCATTTGGCATCGGCAGGTACGTTAAACTTACAGAAGGACAGATAAATGCCGTGAATAAAGGGCCAGATAAAACCAATGCAGAAGGCTGCAAAAGTGGGGAGCAGAAACAGCCAGCCATACCGCTGGATCGGTCTGCGTAACAGCCGGCTGTTCAGGCCGGCGGGGTCATGTTTTTTTGCCATGAATAATCCTCCTTGTGGTCAGAAATTTGGATTCCCGCTTTTCCAAAGCAGGGCGCAACTGTGAAAGAAGCCTTCACCGCTCCGCCGTACATTGGAAAAGGGGGCGGGCATTGGCCCGCCCCCGGTTGCGATAATATTTGATCCGGACGATGTATTAGCCGTTAACAGCCTTGTACTCGATCTCCCAACCCTCGACGAAGGCCTTGACGACCTCGCTCCACTCAGCAGTACCTGCGGAGTAAGCGGCCAGAGCGGTAACAACGGTGGCTCTCCAGGAATTAACATTGGGTGTGTAGTTGAATGCCCAGGAGACAGAGGTCTTGCCGGCAGCCAGCATCTCATTGCCGTCAGCAACAAACTTGTTGGCGGAAGCGGGGCAGCCCTTGAAGGGAACGGCGCCCAGCTGCTCAACGTAAACCTTGGAAGCCTCTTCATCGGTAACCAGCCATACCAGGAAATCCATGGAAGCCTTCTGGTCAGCCTCGGAAGCCTGGGAGTTGATAGCCCAGCAGTTCTCGGTGCCGGAGCACAGAGCAGCGTTCTTGTCGTTCTCATCGCCGCAGTAGATGGGGATCATAGCTAACTGGTCGTCGGTCATACCGGCCTCGATCAGGCCTGCGTACTCCCAGGTACCATTCTGATAGAACACAGCCTTGCCGGCCTTGAACTCAGCAGCGGCATCGGACTCGCCGGTCAGAGTGGTGGGGTCAGCAGCAGCGTTGTTGATGTACAGATCCCAAACGTTCTTGAAGTAGTCTAACTTCTCACCGGTGATGGTGGGAACGTTGGAGTCGATGCCCTCATAGTGCAGGGGCAGGGTAGCCAGGTGGCCGGAGAAACGCCAGGAAGAGGAGTCCTGCAGGCCGGAGGTGGTGAATGCATCGAAGCCCAGCTCAGCAGCGCGGTCATGGATGTCTTCAACGGCAGCCTTCAGGGTTGCGAAGTCGGTGATGTCGGTCAGCTCGTAGCCGGCATCCTTCAGGAGCTTGGTGTTGACGATGATACCAAAGGACTCGTAGCAGTTGCCGATTGCCTTCAGCTCGCCAGCCTCGTTGTAGAGGTTAAAGTCGTTGGTGGTCAGTTCCTTGGCCAGTGCAGAGTCGGTCAGATCCAGAGCGTACTCATCCCAGTCAGCCAGGACGGCAGTGTTGCCGATGTTGAAAATGGTGACATCCTTGATGTTGCTGGTCAGGGTGTTGTTGTAGTCACCGGAAGCAGCGGTAACGATCTTGACCTCGATACCGGTCTTTTCGGTGTACTGCTTAGCCAGCTCGGTCAGAGCATCGTTGAACTCAGGCTTGAAGTTCAGGTAGTAGACAGAAGGAGTGTCGTCTTCCTTCTTAGCGCAGCCGGCGAACATGCCAACGATAAGCAGGCTTGCCAGCAGCAATGCAATGATCTTCTTCATGTCGAATTTCCTCCAATCCGCTTTCAATTTTTACCAAAAAAGAAAGCTCCTCAGCAGAAACCGCATATGGCAAGATCCTCGCTGCGGCTTCCAAATCAAAGCTTTCAAATAGAGTATAAGATATAATTTATTTTGTGTCAACAGGAAAAAGCAGGGGCTGGTTTTAACCCAATAAACCGCTGTCAAGAACAATGAACACACCAAGTGAAATAAAAACGATCGGGATCAGGATGGTTTTGTATTTTTCGATAATTGCTTTGAGCTTCGGCAGCGTGGCGAAGCTTTGGGCAAGCCGTACCCACAAAGCCGTCATCAGAATGAAAACACCAATGGCAACTATGCGTTCTGTGTTCGTTAAGGCGGTAAACAAGGGAAGATATACACCAATGTTGTCGGCACCGTTGCCCAAAGTGATCATGGCCATACCCAGTACACCGGGGGCTGCTGTGCCTGTGCCTTCATCGCCGTCCCGATCAAACCAGGCCCTGATGCCAAGAATAATGGGCACAATACCTAAAAGGCCTGTGTATTTAACCGGCAGCTTCTGAAGCCCTAAAGCACCCAGCATGCTGATCACTGTGATCAGCCCCACACCGAGAAAATGCCCGGTAATCAGCCTGCCCTTCGCCACCCCCCGCACCTGAGAGAGCAGGAGCATCAGGATCAATATATCATCAACATTGGTGCTGATGTAAGCAATAACGGATGTAATAATTGATTTTGCCATATAACTCCTTTTTACGATGTTTTCAAAAATATAGAAGCATCGACGGCGGTGCCTCAACGGCCCGACGGAAACGAAATTGATGTATTGTAGTATGTTGTAACAACTAAAACTTTATTATTTAAGTTCCAATTTATCGGGTTGCCGAAATAATACCTTCTCCCGGGGAGAAGGTGGCACGGCGTAGCCGTGACGGATGAGGAACGG
>CAYMPY010000030.1:0-17387 GCA_964392535.1 uncultured Oscillospiraceae bacterium | reverse complement strand
TATTATACACGCCTTTTTCTTCGTTGTCAAGAACAAATCCTTCAAAAACAATGTTTTTTCGGAATTCTTTCGGAATTTGTGCGTTGTATGTGGAAAAACATTTGACAGGAGGGTCCGTGTGGGCTACAATGATTTCCGGGAGGGATGATTATGAGAAAACTGCTGTCCTGCACGCTGCTGCTTGCGGTGCTGCTGTCCATGGCGCCCCTGGCTTTGTCTGCGGAGGAAACCACAGAGCCTTATTATGAGGAAGTGGGCGTGGATACACTGCTCCCTGAGGAAGAGCCTGTGGAAACCACCAAATATCAGATGTATCGTCCCACCACGGCAGGAGCGGCAGAAGGCTGGAGCTTTCCTGAAGATTTAGGCACTGCCAGTATTCCCAAGGATCTGAGCAAGGCAGAGTCGGAAAACGACGGCTTCAAGAAGGTTTTGGGGATCTTCCTGCTGGTGGGCATTCTGTGTGTCGCCGGTGTGGTGGTTGTGATCGTCCTGAAGCAGAGCAAGGGCCGTGTCAAAGTCCGCTGCGGCCTGTGCGGCGAAGTGATCCCGGACGGGGCGCAATTCTGCCCCAAATGCGGCAGTCCCAAACTATAAAAACAGCGCACCGACTGAGAAAACCTCAGCCGGTGCGTTTTTTATATCTCGAAGTGGGCTTTGATGGTGTCGCAGACCTGGGCGGCCTCGCTGCGGGTGGGCATTTCGCAGAACACCCGCAGCAGGGGCTCTGTGCCGGAGAAGCGGATGACCACCCAGCCGCCGTTCTGGAAATAGACCTTGCAGCCGTCCATGTAGGACACATGGTGGATGTCAAAGGCCAGCTGGGGCAGCTCGTGCTGCCGGTAGATCCGATCCACCAGGGCGTCTTTCCGGGCAGGGTCGAAGGTGTAGGAGTTTTCCTCCATGTGGCAGATGCCGTATTCGGCGCGGATGATCTCCATGAGCTCGGAGAGCTTCTTTCCGGTGACGGCTACCATTTCCACCAGGAGCGATGCGGCATACACGCCGTCCTTGCCCTTGATGTGGCCGGTGACCGTCAGACCGCCGGAGGATTCGCCACCCAAAATAGCGCCGCTTTTGGTCATGCCGGCGGAGATGTGTTTAAAACCTACAGGCACTTCCAGGCAGGTTTGACCGCAGGCTGCGGCAATGGCATCCAGCCGGTGGGTGGTGGCCAGGTTTCGCACCACCGGGCCCTTCCAGCCCTTGTAATTTGTAAGGTAATAGTAAAGCAACACCAAAATGTCGTTGGGGTGCAGGTAATTGCCCAAATCGTCAATGACGCCCAGCCGGTCGGCATCGCCGTCCAGTGCAAGACCCATATCGTATTCCTTTTCCAAAACACGGGTCCGCAGCATATGCAGCAGCTCTGCGGAGGGGGCGGGCATTTTGCCGCCGAAGAGGGTATCGTGCTCCTGGTGGATCACCTCCAGGTCACAGCGGCCTGTGATCAGGATGGTGCTCAGGGCAGCCTGACCCACACCGTACATGGGGTCCAGTGCAATCCGCAGGTGGGCATTTCGGATAGCCTCCATGTTGATCTTGCTGATAATATCGTCAATATAGTCGTTCATGGGATAAAACTCGGTGACCAAGCCTTGCTCCACGGCTTTGCGGTAGTCCATGGTGTCCACCGTATCCACAGCGGCGATATAACGCTCAATATCGGCGGTCTGAACTTCGTCTGCATCCCGGCCACCGGCGGTAAATACCTTGATGCCGTTATACAGGGAGGGGTTGTGGGAAGCGGTGACCATCATGCCGTAGGGCAGATTGCACTTCATTACATAATTCATGATCAGGGGGGTGGGGACACTGCGGTTTACGAACCACACGTGGATACCCTCGGCGGAAAAGACCTCGCAGCTCCATTTTACGGCCTCTTTGGACAGAAAACGGCGGTCGTAACCGATAACCAAGCCCTGGTGGGCCACCTTTTCTGCCTTCATTTTGTCTGCCATAGCTTTGGCAAGGATCTGAATATTGGCTTTGGTAAACTCTTCGCCAATGATGGCTCTCCAGCCACCGGTACCGAATTTGATCATTGTGATTCTCCTTTTTCTTATATGGGAATATAGAACACCGTATTGACAGGGCGGACCTGACCGGCGCAGCTGCCGGAGGAGGTGGAGGGGAAGCTCAGCTCCAGGAAGCTTCCGTCTTGCACCGTGCCCAGCATGGCAGAGCCGCCGCCGTCACAGTTCATTAAAAAGTGAATATCGGGGTACAGCTGTCGGGCAATGGCGATCATTTCCCGATAGTCTGCGCCGGTGGACCGCCAGGTTCGTCCGGAGTAGACCAAAACCACCAGAGAGCCGTCTGTGGTACAGCCGATGGCGGTACGGGGATGCTTCACAAGGCTGTGGAGGTTGGATTCCTGGGTCTGTCGGGACAGGGGACTTGTCCAGCCCTCGGTATCAAACCAGGCTTCCATGTGGTCACCGTCGCAAAGACCTACGCCATCCCGAATCAAGGTCAGACCGCCGCCGTAGGCCCACTGCACCGTTGCCCAATCCTGGGGATCGATTCCTTCCGGGGGGTCCAAATGCACGGTCAGCATCAGACCGCTTACATCGTAATAGCCGTCAGCAAGGGGCCTGCATTTTTGAAGCAACGGCGCAGCGGTTTCTTCTGTCAGTGACAGCACAACGCCCACACTGGGCATCAGCACGTCGCCTTTTCGAATACAGGTGACTTTGTCCCGCAAAAGAACAATGTTGACCCGATCTGCACCTACTGCTTTGCGGTAGGTGTTTCGGTCTGCGTCCTTGTCTGCGGTGGAATAGAAGGGGGTATAGACACAGGTGGGGGCATCGTCAGCGTTGACCGACTCTTTTTCCCAACGGACATCAAAGCCCGAAATGGAAACACTGCCGCCGCCTAAGTGATAATTAAAGAACAAGAACCGTCCGTCCTCCTTCATGGCAACACAAGCCTTGGAGAACAGGGGGAAGGTTTCAGTGCTGCCCAGCTTCATATAGTCCAGGTGGCCGGAGGCGGCATCCGCCTGCTCCAAAGGACGGTCGCTGCGCAGATCGTTATACAGGATCCCCAGCTTGGGGGTCATGAAAAACAGGAAGTTGGAAACAATACCCACGCCGGGCAGCTGCAGCTTTTCGAACATTTGCCGGGGCGTTTTCCCCTTTTCGCAGCTGACGACCCGGGCACCGTCGGCCTTTTTGATCTTCACAGCCTGCACCAAAATGCCGGGCTGATCGTGGGCAGAATCGTAGCAGATGGGCTGCCGGGTCAGGGCCTCATCAAAATAAGCGGATTGATACTCTGCATTGGGAAATCCGCTCAAATAGCTACTGAGTCCTTCGTCCAGCTGTTTGTCAAAGTCGGACAGTGTATCTGCTTCGATAGATAGAGGTAGATCGCTGGGTTTTCCGTCATATACATTCACAAAATACGCCGGGAAGTGACGGTACAGCTGCTGCAGGTTCAGGCCGTAAATGCTGTCTCCGTGAGCTTGCCACAGCCGGTACAGAATACTGAAGTTCAGCCTTGTCTTTTGGGTCAGGGGTACATATTGGGTGATGTCCATGCCCTTGGGCACATATGTAACACAACCCTCGCCGCTCCACAGGCCGGTCACAGCCTGGGCAAAGTAGCCGACAGGAACCGCATGGACGATGGCATCGATTAAAAGACCGCGGCAGGCGGTCAGGCCGTCCTCACCGTAGAAAAACAGACAGGCGTTGCCGCTGTCAATATACTCCTGCAGCTTTTGGTTATAGAGAATGTTGCCTTTTTCTGTCTCCAATAACCGGCAGCGGTCAGGCAGCAGGCTGTGGAGTGTCGGGTTGCACAGCACCCAAACCTCTTTTTCAGTTGCTTTTTTGATATCTTCCAGCATCATACCCATGAACGGTGCCTGGGTAAGACAGAAGATCAGGGCCTCGCAATTTTCCAATAAGGAATCCTTCTTTTTCTGCTGATCGATGCCGTCCGGGGAAAAGCAGAACCCCTCCAGTGCCCGTTGCCGCAAATAAGCATCCGTGACAGAGCGGCCTAATGCGCTTTGCCGAACGGTGCTTATATGGGCATAAAGCTCCTCGGAGGGATAATGGTCGAATCGTTCGATATGGAGCAGGTCCGTCAGCAGGGCCTGCTCATAGTTTTCTTTTTCAGTGGGCGTAATAAGGCCCAGGGCCAGCATTTGGTCAGCCATGCCGTCCGTGACCCGGGTGGCGATCCGCTCTTTTCTGGAAGCGGAGACACTGACCTCCCGAAGTCTGCAATAGCCATAGAGCACATCCTGCCGCAAGTCGGCACGGGTATAGCCCTTTGAACGGTTATCTTCAGTTAAACGCAGCAGCTGCACGATAAACACCACCTTTTTTATGAGCCTACATTGTAACACGAAGAAACCGGCATGACAATGCCGGTTTCAACTGACTTTGTACCATTTTCTACGATTATCCGCAATTTTCGGGCACATCCACCCGCTCCATATAGTCCAGACCGGTTTCCGGGTCTTTCTTCAGCCGCAGGATAAAGTTGCAGCTGTTAACGGCAGTGCAAAGGTGAAAGTCCCGCTCCGGGAAAACAGCCTGCCGCTTTTCTTCGAAGAATTTTGCACCGTCCGTGTACTTCAGCTGTGCGATCCGTTCCTCTAAATCCGGCAGGGGCTCGCCATCCAGAAGGCTTTTGATATATGCACCGCAGAGCTCGTCCTCATCGGTCTGTCTGCCGCCGGCAAGGCCCATGCACACAAGGGAGACATGCTCCGGCTTTCTGCTCTTGATATACCGGGCAATGGCCTTAGCTGCAACCAGGTTGCCGCCGATGATCTCGTCAGCGGTGGTCTTGGCGTTGGCGATGCCCTGGGTGCCTGCGCTGGTGGTGTGGATCACGGTCTTGCCGGTAAAGTCCACATGCTCGATCTGAGAGGGAGAGTTGCCGTAATCAAAGCCATCGATGATAATGCCCTTGCGCTCGCCACACAAAATGGCATCCGGGTGCTCCGCACGGTAGTCAAAGGCGATCTGCACATCGCCCACAGGAATGATTTTTGCTGCATTGTTGCGGGAAAGATAGGTCTCCACAGTGAAAGCACGGAACACATCAATAATGACAGTCAGTCCCTTGGCCTCCTTGGCACCGTCGATCAGATGCAAAATTTGAACGTCCATAGTAAATCCTCCTGAAAATGATGAATGATTATAGCATGCAATTTAAAATTGTCAAGTCTTGCTGTTTTTTGAGGCCTGCTTTCTGTATTCGCTGGGGGTAAGCTTCTCCTGCTTTCTGAAAAAGCTGGAGAAGTAGTTGGAATCGGCAAAGCCTACGGAGAAGGCGATCTCCGTTACGCTCAGGCCGGTGTTACGCAAAAGCCGCTTGGCATTGTGCAGCCGTACCTCGTTGATCTTGGCCTGTACCGTGGTATTGCCCTCTTTTTTGAAGATGTAGCGCACATAGGATTCTGAGTATTTCAAATACTGGGCAAGGGTGGCGCAGGTGATGGGGTTGGGGTAGTTTTCCTGAATAAAGCGCAGTGCCTTTACATAGTACCGCCTGGAGGGGGCCTCCATACCCTCGTTTGCCACCTTTTCCAGGTACAGGCGGTAAAGCTCCAGCAGCATATATTGCAGCGGCCTTATAAACCCCTCAGCCTGCTTCATAGAAGGGGGCTGGGGGGATAGCTCATTGTATAGATCGTGGAATTGATCGGTACATTTGGCGGCCACCCGTTCTTTGTTTTTTGAGGTTTTTTCCAACGTATCCCGGTAGCCGGAGGCGTGGATATAGCAAATGAAGCTGTCCTCATAGTACAGCGGAAACAAAAATTCCTCCACACCGGCATAGCAGCAGGCATAGCGGGGTGTTTTCAGCTTCATTTTCTTCAGGATCTTTTTGTTGTGGATGCAGCGGCCCTCTGTGCCGGGGTTCTGCTTTAAATAGTTGCAAATGGCATGGGGATGGAGGTCATATTGCATCAGCTCCACCGCAAAAGCCGCAAAGGGCGTTTTCATAAAACTCAGAGAAAGGGTGTAGCCCTTTGTCTCCAAAAATTTGATGTAGCTCCTGATATCTTCGATAATTTGGTCTCTCATAGCCGCTCCATTGTAATTTTACAAAGAAATATTGTCAAAACGAAAAGGTTATCTTGATATTTTTATTATACTATAATCTTGTAGAATTTCAAGTAAAAAATAAGGAGCAGATGGATGATATTATCAGGTATTTGCGTAAATTCGTACCCGGCTACGAAAACTGCTTTATTATCAGTTCTGCCTCTCTGATCGGCATCAGAGAGACCAGACATTTTAAGGGTAAGTACACCTTGACCGAGCAGGACATCATGGAGGCAAAACTGTTTGAGGACTATGTGGTGAAGGAAGCCTACTTTAATTTCGATGTGCATAACATTACCGGCTCCGGCCTGGACAAGACCGGTGTACAGAAGCACTTTAACCAGGAGGCAGGCTACTCCATCCCTTATGGCTGCCTGCTGCCGGAGACCAAGGAGAACCTGCTGCTTTGCGGAAGAAATATCTCCGGTACCCATATTGCCCATTCCAATTTCCGGGCTATGCCCATCTGTGTGGGCACCGGTGAGGCTGCCGGTACAGCCGCTGCTATTGCAGTAGAAAAGAATTGTGCTTTGACAGATATCAGCGCAGCGGAGATCCGCAGCAGAATTGGTATCTGATACGGAGGTTTATTGTGAGAACAATACAGTATGAACCGGAACTTTGCGTGGTCGGTGGCGGTATGGCAGGTCTTTGCTGCGCCTTAGCTGCAGCACGCCACGGTGTAAAAACCGTGCTGATGCACGACCGGCCGGTGCTGGGCGGCAATGCCTCCAGCGAGATCCGTATGTGGATCGGCGGCTGCCACGGTCAGGACAACCGGGAAAGCGGCATTATTGAAGAAATTTTCCTGGAAAACTTTTATCAGAATCCCGGCCTTAAGTATACCCTGTGGGACAGTGTCCTCTATGAAAAGGCTATGGCAGAGGAAAACCTGACGGTGCTTTTAAATACCAGCTGCCTGGACTGCAAAATGGACGGCAATAAGATCGTCAGCATTAAGGGCTGGCAGTCCAATGCAGAGACCTTCCATGAGGTGGAGGCTACCTACTTTGCCGATTGCTCCGGTGATTCCATTCTGCGCCCCTGACCGGTGCAAACTATATGTACGGCAGAGAGGCCAAAAGTGATTTTAATGAAACCATTCCGCCGGATGTGGCAGATAAAAAGACCATGGGCATGAGCTGCCTGTTCCAGATCCGGGAGACCGATCATCCGGTGCCCTACACCCCTCCTGCCTGGGCTTATAAATATGAATCCGATGAGGACCTGCCCTACAAGGACCACCGGAAAAAGTACAACAACAATTTCTGGTGGATCGAGGTAGGCGGCGAGTGGGACTGCATCCATGACAGTGACCGCTGCTGAACAGATCGGTTCTGTCAAGCGTTACTTAGCAGTGACCGAGAATGATGTGACCTCCTTCCACCGCTTCTACATGGGCGTTACCCATATGAATATCCGTCCCGGTGTGACCGGCGTTGGTTACAAGGCACAGTTCCGCGGTGATGCTGTGGTTCTGAAGCAGGTCAAGTCCTACGGCTATAATCTGTGGGTCGGCGAAGGCGAAAAGCATACCGCTTCCAAGAGCGGCGCCTTTACTTCCGGCCAGGCAGTGACCCTGCGTGTGCAGAACTTTGATGTTGCAAACTATGGCAATGCTTCTGTCAATGCAGAGGTGTTCCTGCAGCTCAATGACGGCACTGTGCTCACAAGCTCCACTGCTTCCTTTACCCTGAAGGGCCTTTTGGAGCAGATCGCTGCAGATGTTACCGGCTTTACTGATGCACAGATGGCTGCACTGCAGACCATGTGCAGCAACCACGAGGCAGCTATGGCGGATTGGGCCATTGATGCCATCCGCAACTGGACTGCAACAGAAGCCGCTTAATTTACCACTTCTCCTCCTTTCCACACGAGCCCCGGTAGCAAATTGCTGCCGGGGCTCACTTCTTTTTTCTGAGGGAATTGTATTGAAAAGGCGTTTGCGTTATGATATACTAAAGTCCCAAAAACGGACGAAAAGAGTGATCATATGAAAATCGTTGACATTCTCACGAAAAAAGTGAACTTTCAGCGCAGGAAGGTGTTTAAGATCGCATTGGATGCGGGCAGCAACATCTCTCAGCGGGTTTATTTGAAGATCGTCACCGATGAGGGCGTTTACGGCCTGGGCGAATCCACACCCTATCCCCCTGTCACGGCTGAGACCATCGATGGTGTGATTGCCGCCATCGAATTTATGAAGCCTGCGCTGCTGGGCGCCGATCCCACGGATATTGCAGGTATGCATGCGATCATGGACAGAACCATTCTCCATAATACCTCTGCCAAGGCCGCTATCGACATTGCCTGCTATGACATTATGGGCAAGAAGGCAGGCCTGCCTGTTCATAAGCTCATTGGCGCAACCGGGAACGTGCTACAGACCGATATTACCATTGGCATTAACACCGTCGAAAATATGGTGAAAGAAGCCGTGGAGCGGGTAGGGGAAGGCTTCCGTATTCTGAAAATCAAGTGCGGTATCGAGCCGGAGAAGGATATTGCGGTCTTAAAAGAGATCCGCAAAGCCGTTGGTGACCGGATCGATCTGCGGATTGATGCAAACCAGGGTTACGATAAAGAAACTGCTCTGTATGTGTTAAATGAAATGCAAAAGGTAAACCTGACCGAGGCTGAGCAGCCGCTGCCGTTTTGGGATGTTCACGGCATGGCCGAGGTTAATAAGCTGTCGCCCATTCCCATTATGGCAGACGAAAGTGTCCACACTCCCGTACAGGCGGAGATCGCCTGCCAGCACGATGCCTGCAAGATCGTCAATATTAAGCTGATGAAGTGCGGCGGCATTTATCCCGCACTGCAGATCGCAGATGTTGCCAAAAAATACGGCAAGTCCTGCCTGGTTGGCTGCTTCTCCGAATCCAAGCTGGCCATTTCCGCAGCAGCGGCGGTGGCACTTGCAAAGGACAATGTGGAGTCTGCCGATTTGGATTCCTTCTTCTCCTTTACAAACCCCGAGGTGGGTGTCACCGGCGGCTTCATGGTGAATAAAGATATCATCACCATGTCTGATAAACCCGGCTATGGCCTTGACGATTACAAATTCTAAAAAATATGGGACACGTTCAAACTCGAACGTGTCCCATTCATGTTATAATAGCTTTTCGATTTCCTTTGCGATCAGGCAGCTGGCGGTGTGGGAGCAGGCGTTGTAGCAGCAGTCGATTTCTGTTACTTTGCCGTCCTCCTGCAGTACGGCCACGGTGCGGCCTGCATCCAATGTGCGGCAGTAGCCACTGAAGAAATATTCCTGTTCCATCAAACCGTCTCCTTTGTGATGCAGAAGCCCATTGCGCCCAGGCTCAGCCAATCCGGCGCAACGGCGTGGAGATTGTGACCGTAAAGCAGGTTGGCGGCAGGGATGTCCCAGGAATCGCTGCTGCGGTTCACATAGACTCTTAAGCGGGTATTGCCAAATGTGCGGCTAAAGCCAATCTTCTCCTCATCGGCCTGGAAAAATTCAATTTCACCCATGCGCAGGGCCTCCTGCTCTTTCCGCAGGCGGCCCAAAAGTCTGTGGTGGGCCAGAAGCTCCCGGTCCTCCCGGCCCCAGGGGTAGGTGCGGCGGTTGAAGGGGTCCTTATAGCCCTCCATACCGGCCTCATCGGCGTAGTACAGGCTGGGACTTCCGGGAAGGGTGTATTGCAGGAAGGAGGCCATCAGCAGCCGCTGCCGTGCGGTGATCAGTTGGTTGGTGGATAAGTGCCGCTTGGCCTTTTCTGCTCTTGATCCGTCAAATTCGTCCACCAGGGTGGTGAGGATGCGGGGGGTATCGTGGGTGCCCAGCATATTCATGTTGGCGAAAAGCACCTGCTTGGGGTAATTTTCTGCAATGGTCATGACCGCGTCCCGCAGACCCTTGCCGTCATCCCGCAGCTTTACAAAGTTCAAAATGGCGGTACGGAAGGGATAGTTCATGATGCTGTCCAGTGTGCCATCCACAAAGTACCGTTTGCGGATGCCGTAGGCCTCCTTGTTGGAGGCATCCTCCCAAACCTCGCCCATCACAATGGCATCGGGCTTCAGCTCCCGAACCCGCTCGTGCAGCAGTTCCAGAAACTCGTTGGGCAGCTCGTCAGCCACATCCAGGCGGAAGCCATCTGCACCCAAACGAAGCCAATGGGCAACCACGGAATCCTCGCCGGTAATGATATACTCCACAAAGGCCGGGTCCATTTTGTTGACCGTGGGCAGGGTGTCGAAATTCCACCAGCAGTTGTAGCTGTCGGGGTAGTGGTGGAAGGTATACCAGCTGTAATAGGGCGATTCCTTGGAGCAGTAGGCACCCTTGCCACCGAAGTTCTTATATCTATCAAAATACAGGCTGTCAGAGCCGGTGTGGGAGTATACACCGTCTAAGATCACCCGGATGCCACGGCTGTGCGCAGCCTCGCACATGGCCTTGAAATCTTCAATTGTACCCAGCATGGGATCGGGGATCTTGTAGTCACCGGTGTCGTAGCGGTGGCTGGAAAAGCTTTTGCTGATGGGATTTAAATATAAAATAGTTGTACCTAAAGAAGCAATATAATCCATCTTTTCCGTAATACCACGGAAGTTGCCGCCGTAGAAGTCGTTGTTGAGCACCAGTCCCTCCTTGGTGGGCGCCCACTCCACTTCCTCGTCCCAGCTTTTATGGACCGTGTAGGGCTCTAATTTGCCGGTCAGGTCGCATTTGCCACTGGCGTAAAAGCGGTCGGGGAAAATCTGATAAATGGTAGCACCCTGGGCCCAGGCGGGAATAGTGAAGTCTGCCGGGGTGCAGGTCAGCTGCCACAGGTCACCGGCCTCCATGTTGGTATCATCGCCGTATTTAAACAGACGGAAGCTGCCGGTGGGGGTGGTGATCTGAAAACGGTAAAAATACAGTGCAGGCTTTTCTATGGAAAAGCTTCCGCAGAAAAGATCATAGGCCCCCCGCTTTTGCTCTAAGGTAAAGGGTACGGTCAGGTCCGGCTTTTGGCTGCCATCGGCAAAAAACAGGCAGGAGACCTCTGTTGCGGACACAGAGGAGGGGATGTGAATGTGCATGGTGCACTTTTCTCCGGCGCACAGTGTGCCGAAGGGATCTTTAAAGGCGGTTTTTTTGGAATCAAACAGAATACGCATAAGCAGCTCCTGAAGGTTTTTTGTTGATTATATCATACAATGCCGAGGATTTCCACAAAAAAGATACTGGTCAAAATCACGGAAAAACAGGCAAAATGCTGATGAAAAATTCAACGTTCAACAGTCGGCAAAGTCGATTTATAGGTAATATACATAAAAATCACATCGAATTTTTTAACAAAATGTCAAAAGGTACTTGCAAAATGTGTAAAACCTGTATATAATAATAGGGCAATTTTGTGAAATGCGTACTTGTGCAATATTCTAAGGAGGCTCCGAATATGTCCAACAATGTTTTTCAGAGCGTGATCATTCAGCTGAAGGAGGCAACAGACCGTACCTTTGGTGTGATCGATACTGACGGCTGCGTGATTTCCTGTACAGATATCAATCTTCTGGGTGAGCGGTGGCCTGATGCGGCGGTGTCCGTTGCATCCAGCGAGCAGAATACAGTGACCTTTGGTCAGAAAACCTTCCGCGCCATCGTGTCCGGTGCCAACTTCTTTGAGTACGCTGTGTTCTGTACCGGTGATGACGAGCAGGCCCGGGTGTGCTGTAACCTGGGTTACATATCCTTTAATAACGCAAAGCTGTTCTACGAGGAGAAGCATGACCGTGGTACCTTCGTTAAGAACATTATTATGGACAATATCCTCTCCGGTGATATTTATATCCGCGCCAAGGAGCTGCATTTTGCTACCGATGCCCCCCGTGCAGTATTTTTGGTCCGTCAGCTGGGCCATGGTGATGTGGCAACTGTGGATGTGCTGTCCGGTATGTTCCCGGACCGGATTCAGGACTTTGTGCTGAGCATCAATGAGACCGATATTGCGGTTATCAAGCAGCTGACAGCTGAGCCCACCTGGGACGAGCTGGAGCAGATGGCCAAGGCTATGGAGGATACCCTCCGTGGCGAGCTTTATATCAAGACCGTTATCGGTATCGGTACCGTTGCCGAGCATCTGCGTGGTTTGTCCGATTCCTATAAGGAAGCTCAGACCGCCATTGAGGTTGGCAAGGTGTTTGATACCGAGCGTACCATCATGCACTATGAGAGCCTGGGTATTGGCCGTCTGATCTATCAGCTGCCTACCACCCTGTGCGATATTTTCCTGACTGAGGTCTTTAAGAAAAATTCCATTGACTCCCTGGATCAGGAGACCCTGTTTACCATCAACAAGTTCTTTGAGAACAATCTGAACGTATCCGAAACCTCCCGGAAGCTGTTCGTCCATAGAAATACCCTGGTCTACCGTCTTGAGAAGATCAAGAAGCTGACCGGTTTGGATCTGCGGCAGTTTGACCATGCCATCGTCTTTAAGGTGGCCCTCATGGTCCGCAAGTACCTGTCCTCCCGGGAAGCACGATAAAGCTATAGCTTTGAGCCACACGATTCCGTGCGGCTCAAAGTTCTGTTTGGAAGTGTGAATTTTTTGGAAATTCTTATTTTAAAGAGCCTGTAAGGTTGACATAAGTAAAACAATATGTTACAATTTGGTTACATTGCTATATTGGAGAAATAGATATGATTGAATTTATAGATGTGACGAAAACCTATGAGGGTGTGGGAAACCAGGCCCTGAAGGGCGTTACCATGCAGATCGAGGATGGCGAGTTTGCCTATCTGGTTGGACCCTCCGGCTCCGGTAAGTCCACCATTATCCGCCTGATCACCGGTGAGCTGCGGCCCACCACAGGCTCGGTACATGTAAACGGCTATGCACTGGAGCGTATCCGCAAGCGTGAGATTCCCTATCTGCGCCGTACCGTCGGTGTTGTGTTCCAGGACTTCCGTCTGATCGAAACAAAGACCGTCTATGACAATGTGGCCTTTGCTATGCGTGTCATTGGCTCCACCAACCAGGAGATCCGTGAGCGGGTGCCCTATGTGTTGGAGCTGGTAGGCCTGGAAAATAAGATGCAGCGTCATCCCAAGGAGCTGTCCGGCGGCGAGCAGCAGAGATTGGCCATTGCCCGTGCGCTGGTCAATAACCCCTCTACCATTATTGCTGACGAGCCCACCGGCAACCTGGACCCGGCCCGTTCCATGGAGATCATGGCACTGCTGCAGGAGATCAACAACCTGGGAACCACCATGCTGGTGGTCACCCATCAGATGGAGCTTGTGGAGCATTTCCATAAGCGTGTGATCGCCATTGATGAAGGCCTGATCGTCCATGATGACGGCCTCCAGCGCTATGCAGCCGAGCCTGTGCAGCCGGTCCGGCAGTACGAAGAGCCTGTCCCTGAGATCACCGAGCCGATGGAGTTGGAGCCTGTCCCTGAGATCACCGAGCCGGTGGAGCAGGAGCCTGTGCAGGAAGAGAATGGGGAGGCGCAAGATGAAGATCAATAATTTCGGTTATTTGCTTAAGGAAGGCTTCCGCGGTATCTTTATCCACGGCTTTATGTCCTTTGCCGCTGTGTGTGTTACCGTGGCCTGCCTGCTGATCGTGGGCAGCTTCTATAGCGTTATGGAAAATGTCCGTGTCCTTGTTAAGGACCTGAATAAGACCAATGAAGTCATTGTCTATATCAACGAGGATGTATCTGAGGCCGATGCGCTGTCGGTAGGCAGTTCCATCAGCTTGTTGGATAATGTGGCCAGCTCCAGATTCATTAACCGTGAGGATGCCCTGGAGACCTTTGTGGGCAAGCAGGACAATCCCCAGGATTTTAAGGGTGTGGATGCCGATACGCTGCAGCATCGCTACAGTGTGATCCTCCACGATAACGGCCTGTTGGATCAGACCCGCCGGGAGCTGCTGCGTATTCCCAATGTGGCAGACGTGGTGGCGCTGGATGAGGTGGCAGAGGGCTTTGCAACGGTTCAGGATCTGCTGAGCATCTCCTTTGTTGTGATCATCGTGGTCCTGCTGGCTGTCAGCTTGCTGATCATCTCCAATACAGTCAAGCTTGCCATGTATGACCGTAAGGATGAGATCTCCATTATGAAAATGGTAGGTGCGACCAACGGCTTTATCCGTCTGCCCTTCGTGGTAGAGGGCTTCATTCTGGGTATGCTGGGCGCAGGTGTTGCCTTTGGCCTGGAATGGGTGCTTTATGATGCGGTTGCAGCAGAGGTGGCGATGATCGAGGGCCTGAAGGGCATTATCACCGTGCGGCCCTTTAAGGATCTGCTGGTACCCATGATTGTGGTCTTTGGCGGTGCCGGAATGTTTGTCGGTATCGTCGGCAGCTGGACTTCTATTCGTAAATTCATGGACGTATAACCCGACCCCAAGGAGGAAACAATGAAAAAAGCAAAAAGATTCGGTATCTCCCTGCTGTCCGGCTTGCTGGCCCTGGTGCTGCTGGTAGGTAGTATTCCCCCTGCAGGCCATATGGAGGTCTATGCAAAGTCCTCCAGCCAGATCCAAAAAGAGATCGACGAGTTGGAAGAGGAGCGGGAAGAGATCGAAAAGGAGCTCGCAGAGCTGGATAACTTGGTTACGGCCAATATGACCGAGATGGAAAAGGCTGTTAACGAGAAAAGCGCAGTGGATCAGCAGGTGGCACTCCTGTATCAGCAGAAGGATACCATCAATAAGCAGATCGTTGCCTACGGCACCCTGATTGCTGAAAAGCAGCTGGAGCTGGAGGAGGCAGAGGCTGCGCTGGCACAGATGAAGGAGGATAATAAGGCCCGCATCCGTGCCATGGAGAAGAACAGTGTCACCGCTTCCTACTGGGCAGTGGTGTTCGAGGCTGAGAATTTCCTGGACCTGCTGGATCAACTGAAAATGGTGGCTCAGATCCAGGAGGCCGACAAGCAGATGATCCGTGAGCTTTCTGAGGCCGCGGAACAGGTGGAGCTTGCAAAGGAAGAGCTGGAGCTGGAGAAGGCCGCACTGGAGCTGAAAAAAGCAGAGCTGGAGGAGACCGAAAAGCAGCTTGCCGAGAAGAAGGCTCAGGCCGAGGCAATTCTGGAAGAGCTGATGCTGAAAAACGAAGAGTATCAGAAATTGGTCCAGGATACCGAGCAGATCTACTCCGAAATGAGTGAAGAGCTGGAAAAGTTGGAGAATGCCTACGATGCTGCCAAGTATCAGGAATACCTGGCAACTGTAAAGCCTCCTGTGACACAGGGAGGCTCCGGCGTCGGCAATTCTGCCGGCGATGCAACGGCCCAACCCAGCACCAGTAACGAAAGCTGGGGCATTCCCACCAATTATATCAACTTCTCCAGCGCCTACGGCTGGCGTGTTCACCCGGTTTACGGTGACTACCGGTTCCACCATGGCGTGGACCTGGGTGCTTATGAGGGAACGCCCATTTATGCATCCCGCAGCGGTACCGTTACCATCGCATCCTACGACTGGTCCTCCGGCTATTGGGTCAATATCAATCACGGTGACGGCTTTAGCTCCCGTTATCTGCATATGACCCACTATGTCGTCTCCGCAGGTCAGTATGTGACCAAGGGACAGATCATCGGTTATGTAGGTTCTACCGGTACATCCACCGGTCCTCACCTGCATTTCGGTATTTACTATAACGGCGTGTCCCAGAATCCTGCGGCGTACATTAACTTTTAAACACATCCCACAGCCCCCTCCGGGGCTGTGGGTTTAATCCTGAGAGGTGATTTTGTGAAAAAGCAATTTCCATGGACCAAGGTGCTGGTTTTGACCGCAACACACCTGGGCGCAGTAGTGCTGGCCGTGTGTCTGACATTGGTTCTTGCCAATGCGGCCAAAGACCCCGGTCAGAAAAAGTTGGAGCAGCTGGCAACCTATATTGAACGGTATCATGTGGATGACCCAGATATGGATACTGTATACGATTATGCTGCCGCAGGTATGGTGGCCGGTACAGGTGACCGCTGGAGCTATTATATCAGTGCCTCGGAAATGGCTTCCTATAACGATTCAAAAAATAATTCCTATGTTGGCATCGGCGTTACGGTGCAGCTGCGGGAGGATGAGACCGGCATCGATGTGCTGACCGTGACCTCCGGCGGCCCGGCCCATGAGGCGGGTATCCTGCCCGGTGATGTGATCACGGCGGTGGATGGGGAGGATCTGCATACCGCCTCCGTATCGGATCTCAGTGACAAAATTAAGGGCGAAGCAAATACCAATGTGCACATTACGGTCCTGCGGGACGGGACTTCCATGGAATTTACCGTTACCCGGCGGGTTATCGAGGTGGCAGTTGCCACCGGCAAGCTGTTAGACGGCAATGTGGGCTATATTAGAATTACGAATTTTAACGAAAAGTGTTCCGATGAGACTATTGCAGCCATTGAGGACCTGGTCCGTCAGGGCGCGGAGTGTCTGGTGTTTGATGTCCGTGGGAACCCCGGCGGCTATAAGGATGAGCTGGTGAAAATACTGGACTACCTGCTGCCCGAAGGCGACCTGTTTGTAAGTGTGGACTATGCAGGAAACAGGGAGGTGGATACCTCTGATGCACAGTGCCTTGAAATGCCCATGGCGGTGCTGATCAACGGCGATTCTTACTCTGCGGCGGAGTTTTTCGCAGCGGCGCTGGAGGAATACGATTGGGCCATCACCGGCGGTGAACCCACGGTAGGCAAGGGCCATATGCAGGTGACCATGAATCTGCCCGATAAATCGGCGGTAGCGCTTTCTATTGGCAAATACTATACCCCCAATGGTGTCAGCCTTGCAGACCAGGGTGGCCTTGTGCCGAAGATCTATGTGGAAGTGGACGAGGAAACAGCGGCACTGATCGCAAGTGACTTGCTTGAGCCGGAGGAGGATGCCCAGTTACAGGCTGTCATTGAAGCTCTTACCGGAAAAAGTCAAGAAAAATCTTGACTATAGCTTTCTTTTCTTCTATAATGTTGGGAGCTATGGAAATTTTTAACCGAGAAAGGATTTTGCGTTATGGCAAAGGAATTTAAGATTACAAGCCTTCGTCTGAAGGACCTGGAAAAGGAACTGAATTATTTAAAGACCACCCGTGAGCGTGAGGTTGCTGCAATGATCGCAGAGGCCCGCTCCTACGGTGACCTTTCCGAAAACTCTGAGTACGATGCCGCCAAGAATGAGCAGGCAAAGCTCTACGGCCGCATTGCCGAGATTGAGGATATCCTGTCCCACGCCGTTATCATCGAGGATGAGAACGAGGCTAACGGCCGCGTGGGTCTGGGTTGCACTGTGGTGGTGGAGGATGCCAATGGCAAGCAGACCACCTACCGCATTACCG
>CAYMPY010000029.1:0-18356 GCA_964392535.1 uncultured Oscillospiraceae bacterium | reverse complement strand
CCATGCATTCGGGATCAAAATGGCGGGTATCCTTCAGGCGCTTACCGGCAGTCAGGCGGAAAATGTTGGGGGTGGCCCACTCCGCGTCCATCTGGTGGAAACGAACAATGTTGCAGCCAGCCTGGGCCAGACGACGGGCGACACCCTCAGCATAAGCATGATCGGGGAAGCAGCAGGCGCCGTTGAAAATTACACCCCAGAAACGGGCAGGTGTACCGTCTTCGAACTGGAACTTGTCACCAACGACCTTGCAGAAGCCGTGCTTTCCGGCGGGCTTTTCGTTCTCAAAAACCCAGGAAATGTCAATGGGCATACGGTCGGGGTACCAATAGGTGGGAATATAATGCGGCATAATAATTCATCCTTTCTTATTTGTGTTTATAAATATTTACCACTTGACTGATACGATTATAATCGTTCGTCAGTATCACGTCAATCCCCATATCCAAGAAGCGCTTCGTCTCTTCCGGATCATCTGAGTAGAAAACATTGCAAATAATACCATGCTCATGTGCCTTATCGATCATAGCCTGATCGAAATCCGGTTTAAAAAGCTGCACCTTTTGACAGCCCATACGAATTGCCCGGTCAACAATGCCCCAGTGATCATCACCTGCACCAACACATCGGGCGATATCTGGAGCAAGCTGTCCCAACTGTTCCAAAATCACATCATTGCCACACATAAAGTACACATATCGGGCGCAATCATACTTTCGAATCAAATTAATAATCTTATTTAAATACTCTTCCGGAAGCGGATCTGTGTTGTTGAGGCATTTTATATGGATATTCATGACTGTGTGACACGCAAACTTCTGAAGAATATCCTCAAACCGAACCACCTTCAAACCGGTAAATTGCTCACCAAATTTGACACCGAAATCCAATTCATGCAATTCTTCGTAGGTGTGATCGATCAGGAAGCCTTCGCCGGTGGAAACACGATGCAGACGCTTATCATGACTGGATACCACTTCCCCGTCCTTTGTCCACCACAGGTCAAATTCGATCTCTTCTGCACCCATTGCAACAGCAGCGCCAAAAGCCGGCATACTGTTTTCCGGTGCAACCGTGCTGAAGCCACGGTGGGCGCAGGTTCTGGGGTAATGCATAATGGAATCGTAGCGAACAATGGCACTGCCACCGGGTCTGTATTTCCAGGGACGGCGGCCCTTTTCGATGTATTCATAATGTGCCATCAACGGATTGTTAAAGCCACCGGGCTTCAAATACTTTTTGGTAGGATCGATTTCCACTGTCTCCAAACCTACACGGCTTTCCATATTCAGCAAAACCGTTCCATCAGGTGCAACGACCATGCTGGCACCGCCAATATCGCTGTTTTCGTCCATGCTTACAGAGGAACGCACCATATAAGCATTGCAATTATAGGCACAGAAGCGGCTCATCATCTCTAAGGCTGTATGGGTATCACTGCGTTGATGAGAGCAACCAATGATGATATCCGGCTTATATAGCGCCAGCTTTGCGAAAGCCTCATAGAAATAAAAATCGTAGCAGGTCAAGAAACCATAACGAACACCGTCGATTTCAAGAATTGTAGGTTCAGAAAACTCAAATGAATAATCGCTGTCCAGTTTTCTTTTGGAGGTCTCGCCGGGGGTCAGGTGCTGCTTGTAATAGTACCCTACTTCTGTTCCGGTGCGATCAAAAGCATAGGTGGTATTCCGAAGACCGGTTTCGGTCATGCGATAAGCATTGATGAACAAAACCGCATTACACCGTTTTGCTGTCTCAGAAGCCTTTTTAAGCAAAGCGTCAGCATATTTCTCATGGCTTGCAAGAGCCTGCTCCCGCAGCACGGCATAACAAGGAACATCGGTAGACTCCGGAAATACGATCAGATCCATAGACGGGTCGCACTTATCCATTGCCTCCAGTTCCCAGTTAAACATTTCGTCGGATTGGTTATAGTCCGTTGGATAGAACGGCTGAACAATACACACTTTCAACGCATATACACTCCTTTCAATATTACTTAGTATACTATCTAAATGCCACATTGTAAAGTATCGGATAAAATGTGCTTGCCATATTTTTGAAAATATGCTAAAGTAATGTAGGGTGATTGTATGGAACTGCTTCAGTTAAGATATTTTTATGAAAGCGCAAAAACGGAAAGCTTTGCCGCAACAGCGCAAAAATTCATGGTGCCTGCCTCCTCTGTTTCCGCATCTGTCAAACGATTGGAAACGGAATTGGGCACAGAGCTTTTTGAACGAACCTCTAACCGAATTGTTTTGAACGAAAAAGGGAACAGCTTCGCCAAGGCATTGATGGAAGTATTCGAAAAGCTGGATCAGGCCGTTATCAACGTTTCCGAAAAACAGGTTCAAAACCAAAAGATCCATATACTGATCCGGGCACGCAGAAGATGGATCTCAAAGCTGGTAATCGAGTACATGGAACAGTTCCCCAGCACGCAATTTCAGATGACCTACAGTCAAAATATAGAGTATCTTGACGAATTTGACATCATAATTGATGAACCCTTTGAAAGATACGCAGGAATGAAACGGTTCCTGCTTACAGTAGAGCCTCTGTGTGTAAAGGCATCAAAAAGCAGTCCCTTGGCAGGCAAAAAACTTACATTTAGTCAGCTCAGGGATCAGCCCTTCATTATGTCCCAGGAAAATACAAACATGGCGCTGCTTTTGGATGAAACCGCTAAACGGCATGGCTTCTCCCCCAACGTAGCCGTAGTCAGCAGCGACCGGCAATGCCGAATGATGTGTGTAGAAGCAGGAATGGGGCTGACACTGGGTTCACGCAAAGCCCTACAGGAAGAACTGGAAGAGAATATTACCGCATTGGATGTGACCGATTTTGAAGAAGCGCAGTCCATCTACGTTTACCACCGTTCCCCTGAAAGCAATCACCAGGTACTGAAAAACTTCTTGGAATTCTTAAAGAGTAAACGTAACATATGAAATAACGCCCACCGGATTCCGGTGGGCGTATATGTTTAATAAATTACTCCTGCATGATCAGGTAGTACATACCGGGGTAGTTAGGACCAATATGGAACTTGATCCAACCATCCTCATATTCCTTGTCCAGCTGGCCGATGTAGTAGCCATCGGAGTTAACAGACCAAACGCGCAGATCAGGTACGTTGGTCTTGATCTTAATATCAGCATCGATAACCTCGACCTCGATGGGGCCGGTACCAAAGTCCAGCAGCTTCTCGCCATCGAACTGGGCGCCGCGGCTGCGAGAACGGCCAACAGTGGTCATCAGCATGCAGTCGGAGTTCTCAATGGCCTCATCTGTCAAAGAAGAAATCGCAATGGTTGCAAAGTCAGTATGGCAGTCAACGACCAGACCGTTCAGCTTCACGCCGGGATTGTCGTCGATTTTATTCGCCAGAGCGTTACCCAGGAAACCATAAACAGCCTTGGTTCTGGGGGTGTCAACAGCACCAATACGCTTACTGACATCACGCCACAACTCGCCGGTATCGGAAACGATCATGTTGGCCTTCTCTCTGGGGAACTTCTCCTCGATGGGACGGATGTCGTCCAGATCGGAAACATCGGTAGTATCCAAAACGGTGTCAACACGATGGAACTCCATTGCGGTTGCAGGAAGTGTGGTGGGGTTCTGGCTGTAATCGGTAAGCTTAGCACCGATGGTCTTCTTAGCCTCCTGGACGTCGCCACGACGCATCATCAGTGCGCCATGATAGAACAGGCCGAACTTGGAGGGGTCATTCCAACAGGTAAAGATACCTTCACGGTAAGGAACAGAACCAATGGTGGAGGAAGAAGCTTCCTTACCAAGCAGATCCAGATGGCTCAGGTTGAAGCCGTAAGCATAAGTGTGGATGGTCATACCGCTCCAGCCCTGGAACAGAGCATTAGCGGGGAACCAGATGGGAGCCTCAGCACGGTAGGAGTTAGGCCAAGGCATATCCCACTCGGTCATGAAGAAGGGCTGGCCGTGGATACGGGTGGAACAAGAAGCTGCCAGACGGCTGTTGGGCAGCTCGGTAAGAGAGCGGTTGAAGGTAGTCTTCTCGTACTCGCCCCACTTCCAATCATAGTAGTAGTGGTGGCCATCCTGGAAGTCCATATTCTCCTGACTCTTGATCAGGCCACCACGCTTGGACCAGTTGGTGCCGCACAGAGGGATCTTAACGCCCACTTCCTCACGGAGGTACTTGTACATACCCTCGTAGTACTTCTTAGACAGGTAGATGCGGAAGTCGATCATAGGCTTGTCCAGATTGAATATTTCGCAACCATAGGCATCATATTCAATGCCCTCTTCCTTCAGCCATGCAGCAAACATATCACGGAACATGTCCTCATAGTACTTGCTGGACTTGTGGTACAGCTTAGAAGTACCGTAAGCAGAGAACAGGTCATTTTCGTTGGTGATGTCCAGCAGAACGAACTGAGGATCATCCTTGTAAGCAACGCCGGTGTACTGGTTGACATGGTTCCAGTAGTTATAGGCATACTCCTTCTGCAGCTCGATCATATCGGGAGCATACAGAGCAACACCCTTCATGTTATCGGACAGCAGGTCTGCATCATGGACGCCGTCACCGGACTTAAACTTACGGTAAGTGGTAACGTCGGTAACAATGTAAATACCCTGCTCCTTCAAGCACTTGATCAGATAGTCATGGCGCTCCATGCACTCAGGATCAAAGTGACGGGTATCCTTCAGCCGCTTACCGGCAGTCAGGCGGAAAATGTTAGGGGTTGCCCACTCAGCATCCATCTGGTGGAAACGGACAATGTTACAGCCGGCCTGAGCCAATCTGCGTGCTACACCTTCAGCGTAAGCATGATCGGGGAAGCAGCAAGCACCGTTGAAGATAACACCCCAGAAACGGGCAGGTGTGCCGTCCTCAAACTCAAACTTGTCACCCTTGACCTTACAGAAGCCATGCTTACCGGCGGGCTTTTCGTTCTCGAAAACCCAGGAAATGTCCACAGGCATACGGTCAGGATACCAGTATGTAGGAATATAACGAGGCATATGAATTACTCCTTTTCATATGTAAATTTTGACCATTGCGGCCTATCATTACTCTACCACAAAGATGCAATTTGTCAAGTCTATAATTGCATTTGAACTACAATATTTGGTAATAATAAATCGAAAAATCGCATATACGAACAAGATATTGTAACGGTTAGGAAATCGTTTGAATTACAGGCTCCAAATTCTCAACAGACACATAATTTTCATCTTTACCCAACAGTATAAGCATCTCCTGCTCCTCAGGGGCAGGACTCTTCTTTTTGGACAGAACCTTCATAAGCGTATCGATCATGGACTTATAGAGACCTGTAAGCTTTTTATACGCTATACCCCCCCTGTAATGTAAATACAGCCGTTTCATTTGGGATCTTATTGGTCTTCCGAACAACCCCTGTCTGCGCCCCGGAAGCACCGAGGCCCACTGCACACACAGCATTTATACAAAACTTTCTTTTTGCCTTTTTGTAGTCTTTCACAAAACCGGCAATCAGCCAACCCATATACACCACGGGCGTGTTGGCTGGCAGCTCATTGTACGCCTGCTGTATGGACAGACAGGGCAAGCCGGTTTTCTCCGCAAGTAATCGGGCATACTGCTCCGTATGACCGGTATTGGTGGTATAAACGATGGCTTTACACTCCATCACTGTGCCTCCTTGGGGATATTTTTCATTGTCAGGCCGATACGCTTGCGCTTTTCATCCACCTCAAGCACCGCAACCTTTACAACATCACCAACCTGAACAACTTCAGAGGGATGGCGCACCTTACGGTTGCATACCTGTGAAATATGCACAAGTCCATCCTGATGAACACCAATATCCACAAAAACACCAAAATCGATCACATTACGAACCGTGCCAGAGAGTACCATACCGGGCTTTAAATCCTTCATTTCCAGCACATCGGTTCTAAGAATAGGTGCAGGCAGCTCGTCACGGGGGTCACGGCCCGGCTTCAGCAGTTCCTTTACTACGTCATCCAAAGTAGGAACACCGACTCCGCACTGCTGTGCAGCCTCTTCCCTACCCAGCTTCTCCACACGATCGGACAGTTCACTGATATTGCCGGCCTTCACATCCTGCTTGGTGTAGCCGCACAGGGTCAGCAGTGTGCCGGCAGCCTCATAAGATTCCGGGTGTACACCGGTATTATCCAATATCTCCTTACTCTCAGGTACACGCAGGAAGCCTGCGCACTGCTGATAAGCCTTGGGACCTAATTTCGGCACTTTTTTCAGCTGACTTCTTGCAGTAAATGCACCGTTTTCCTCACGGTAAAGCACCACATTCTTGGCAGTTGTAGCATTAAGGCCGGAGACCTGCTGCAGGAGACTTGCGGATGCAGTATTCACATCCACACCAACTGCATTAACACAATCCTCAACAACGCCGCCCAATGCTTCATCAAGCCGCTTTGCAGGCATATCATGCTGATACTGACCAACGCCGATGGCCTTGGGATCAATCTTCACAAGCTCCGCAAGGGGGTCTTGCATTCTCCGAGCAATAGATACCGCAGACCGGAGATTGACATCAAAGTTTGGGAATTCCTCCGCTGCCAGCTTAGAGGCAGAATACACAGAAGCGCCTGCTTCGCTGACAATCATATAACTGACACCGGGCAGCTTTTTCAGCATTTCAACAGTCATGGCCTCGGTTTCCCGGCTGGCAGTGCCGTTACCGATGGCAATATGTTTTACGCCATGCTTTACAGCCATACGGGAAAGAATATCAATTGCTTCCTGCTTTTTACGTTCACTGAAGGTGGGATATACAACAGCAGTATCCAACACACGGCCTGTGCCGTCTACAACAGCCACCTTGCAGCCATTCTTATATCCGGGGTCAAGGCCCATAGTCACAAAGCCCTTAACCGGTCTTTGCATTAAAAGGGGTTTTAAATTCAGGGCAAAATTGCTTATAGCAGACTCAGCAGCACGATCTGTCAGGGTTGCACGAAGCTCCCGCTCTGCACTGGGTTCGATCAAACGGGTAAAGGCATCCTCCGCTGCTGCACGAACAAAGGCCGAAACATGCACAGTCGGCTTTAGTGCACCACGGCACACAAGTGCCTGTCCCTCCAAACCGGGCAATGCTGCTTTGACCTTCAGGAAGCCTTCCTTCTCGCCACGGTTAATAGCAAGAATTTGATGGTTTTGCAATCTGGAAACCGGGCAGCTGAAGCTATAATACAGCTCGTATACACTTTCCTTTTCCAGATCATCAGCTGTAACCGTCACAACAGCACTTTTCTCCATTTTCTCACGAAGTGCCTTACGAATCGTGGCATCATCAGAGATCATCTCTGCAATAATATCCGATGCGCCTGTCAGGGCATCCTCCACCGTTTCCACGCCCTTTTCGGGATCAATATAGTCAGCAACAAGTTGGGTGGGGTCTTCACCGTTTTGGGCATAAATAGCCAGCGCAAGGGGTTCCAGGCCCTTTTCCTTTGCGACCGTGGCACGGGTGCGGCGCTTTTGCTTATAGGGTCTATAGAGATCTTCCACCTCTGCAAGAGTCTGTGCTGCCAGGATCTGCTTTTCCAGCTCCTCTGTAAGCTTTTCCTGACCCTCAATAGAACGCAGCACTTCTTCTTTACGCTCCTGCAGATTGCGAAGGTAATTTAAGCGTGTCTCCAGATTACGCAGGGCAGTGTCATCCATGGCACCATGCATTTCCTTACGGTAGCGGGCAATAAAAGGAATGGTATTTCCTTCATCAAGCAGAGCAATAACATTATCGATATACTCCTGCTTTTGACCCAATTCCTGGGCTAAAATTTCAGATATTTGCATATATTCGCTCCTATTAAAAATTTTTCTAATTATATCACAAATAATATTTAATATCAATTCTTTTCCATGTAATTTTCTGGTTTGCTATCTTGCACTGACAGATATTCGGTGCTATAATAAATAAAAAATACCCAGGAGGTTCGCAATGATTCCCAATCAAGTTTATTTAAGCATACAGTCAATGCAAATGGCGCTGATGTTGCTGCTTGGAATATTCGCAGTTACAGCCATCGTCACCGTTGTACTGACCGTAATTGCTGTAAGAAGCAGAAGAGTACCTGCCATAGTACTTGTTTTAATCTACCTTGTTTCCATTTTAACCTTGGTATGCTGCTTCTACTGCCACAATGTGTATAAAAACGCACAGCTGGAAGCAGAAGTGCCCTCTGACGACTTTGTTCCCACGCAGGTGGAGACCACGCAGGAAACAACCATTCCCACCGAGCCTCCTACTGAGGCAGAGACCGAACCCATCACTGAACCTTCCACAGAACCGGAGCCTGTTTTTGAGCCCTATAAAACCGAAAACTCAGATCCTGACAATTGGAATGTCAAATGGACGATTCTGCCAGCTGACGGTGCCGAAACTTACGAATCCGAAACTCAAGTCTCTTTCGGAAGCCCCGATGAGTACTATCCCATGCCCGGAGTGACCACCTTCCGTGGCAACAACTACCGCACCGGCTCTACCTATGGCACCGTGGAAATTACAGAAGAAAAGCTTTCCATTAAATGGTCCAATATTGTCGGCAGCCTCAACGGCTGGTCCGGCATCGGTTGGACTGGCCAGCCGTTGCTTGTACAGTGGGATGAGGACCTGAAGCAGACCATGGGACTGTATAAAAGCAAGAAAGAAAAAGAAAACCTCATTGAAGTCATCGCCACCACTTTGGATGGTTACATTTACTTCTATGATTTAGAGGACGGAAGCAAGACCCGTGACCCGCTGTGGATCGGCATGTCCGTCAAGGGCACTGCTACGCTGGACCCTCGTGGCATTCCCATGCTCTATGTTGGTGCAGGCCTTACAAATGACTCTAACGGCGCATTCCCAAAAATGTTCGTCATCAGCCTGATCGATAACTGCATCCTCTTCTCACAAAGCGCCTACGATAACTATGCAGGCCGCAGTTGGTGTGCACTGGACTCCTCTCCCCAGGTCAGCGGTGATGCAGATGCCCTTATCTGGCCCTGCGAAAATGGTATTATTTACACACTGAAGCTTAACACCCAGTATGACCGCGAAGCCGGCACCCTGTCTGTTGATCCCCAAACCGCCGTAAAGGTCAAGTACTCCTCCAACCACAATCGCACCTTAGGCTTTGAATCCAGCATTGTTATTGTAAATGAATATGCCTATGTGGGTGACAACGGCGGTATGTTCTTCTGCATCAATCTCAATACCATGGAGCTTGTATGGGCCCAGGACATTCACGATGACTTAAATGCCACACCTGTCTTTGAGTGGGGCGAGGATAAGCAGGGTTATTTGTACCTTGGAACTTCCATGGAATATGCAAATGGTACCTCTTATCTGTACAAGCTCAACGCCACTACCGGCGAGATCGTTTGGGAATACACTTATACCGACATTATTTACGACTACGATGTATCCGGCGGCGTGCTCTCCTCTCCTGTTTTAGGCAAACCCGGCACCAGCCTTGAGGGCATGGTCATCTTCGCCGTTGCAAAAACCCACGGCTATACCGGCGGCACACTGGTTGCCTTGAATACGGATTCCGGAGAGATCGTTTGGGAGAGAAAAATGGACAACTACGCCTGGAGCTCCCCCACTGCCATCTATGACAAAATGGGAACTGGCTACATGATCTTCGGTGATTCCGCCGGTCATGTATTCCTGCTCAATGACAAGGGTGAAACCATGACCTATATCGGACTTGGTTCTGTGATCGAATCTTCCCCCGTAGTATTTAACGATATGTTTGTTATGGCCGCACGAAGCGGTTATGTATACGGAATTAAAATCAGTTGATAAAAAGCTTTGACAATTGTAACTACACCCATTATAATAGTATTAGAATAAGTAAGGTAAGGGAGGCATCCTAATGGAAAAGAAAATTATTACTATCAGCCGTCAGTTCGGCAGCGGCGGACGAACCATTGGCCGGGAGGTGGCCGATAAGTTAGGAATACCCTTCTATGATAAGGAACTGGTGGACCAAATCGCTATGGAATCCGGCTTTGCACCCCAGTTTGTGGAAGAACACGGTGAGCATTCCCCCGGAAGAAGCCTTTTGTCCTATGCCTTTGCGCCTCAGGGTGTTCCCGGCATTATGAACGGCCTGTCCACCGCCGATTTTCTGTGGAACATCCAGTGCAGTGTGATCCTGCAGCTGGCCGAAAAAGGCCCTTGTGTCATTGTTGGACGTAATGCAGATTATATCCTCAAGGACCGTGAGGATGTTCTCCATGTGTTTATTCACGCCGATGAAGACAGCCGTGCTGACCGCATTGTTCGTCTGTACGGTGAGTCTGAGAAGAGCCCCAAGGCTCGTTTGTCCGAAAAGGATAAGCGCCGCAAGCTCAACTATCAGCATTACACCGGCCGTACATGGGGTGCTGCTGAGAACTATGACGTTTGCTTCAACAGCGGTGTTTTGGGCGTTGAATACTGCGCTCAGGTCATCGTGGATATGGTAAACGAAAGCAAGGTCATTGAAAAAGATTAAGTCCATAAAAATTTACCGCTGTGTTCCAAATAGGAACACAGCGGTTTTTAATTACATTAAACAGTAATATCAAAGTCACGAACCGTTATATCCACACCGGTTGCAAGCTTAACGACCATCGTGCAGTGGTAATTTCCCGCCTTTAATTCCTCGGGAGCAATTCTGCCGATCATAACGTCCTGCTCAGCTTCCATCGTGAAATGAGATATATCAAAGTTCTTAAGCTCTGACTCGATTACAAAGCAAGTACCCTCCTGAACTTTAGCTCCTGCTTCGTCCGTAATGGTAATGGTTACGTAACTCATTACATAATTGCAGGACAGCATACCGGAAGCAATGTTTTCAAAACCAAGGCATTGCTCGGAGTCTATAATTTTCGGCTCCTCAATAGGAGAAGGATCGATCAGCTCCTTACAGGTAAAGGGCAAATAACCGCCGTTGAACAGATCAATGAATAAATATTCATCATCCACACCGCCGCAGTAATAAACCATCTCCCCCAGTTCCTGATCAAAATAGGACTTTTCGCTGTACAGATATCCGGAGGTCTGATGGATCACATTTACATAGCTGTTCATCATATCCAGATTGCCATTGGAATCTGTAACTACATGAACCTGGGAGATCAGCATGGCGTGACTTTCAGGAGAATTATTGTGAACCACCGCATCACCGGGCTGCAGCTGGGCATAGGCCTTGCACATAGTTTCCAGGCCATTTTGCTGACACACTTCCTTGGTGTAGGAATGCTTCACGGGGTCACAGGTAAATTCTCCAACCTTGATACAGCCGTTGGCTTCGGTCATATCATAAGTCTGCGTATAGTTCATTGTGGGAGAAACAAAGCCCCAGGCCCAGGACACAGTATCGGCGCAATCGTTACCAAGTCTTGCACGGCGGTTGGGTTCCATAGTATCCACACCGGTCAGCAGGTCCGTAGTAAGGCCACTTAAATGGTAGATACCATTTTCATCCTGCTGTGTTGCAAAGGCCGTCCAATCGTAAATAGAGCCATTTCCGTGGGTATAGGGCATACCACTGTAAAGTCTTCCCGCCTTTAAGGTCATAACCTTGTCCGCAGGGTCATTTTCAATGCCCTCGGATTTGCGGTTTTTCGAGTAAGTAACATCCACATCGCTGCGCCACAGAACCGTCATCATTTCACGCATCTTGCCCACAACCATTTCCCGCCGCTGGGTCAGGATCTGCTGCTCCTCGGCAGTAAGCTGAGAAACAGAAGGCTGTGTCGCTTCTGTCGTCTCCTGTGTAGTACTTCCCTGCTTCGGTGCGTTACCGCAGCCGGTCAAGGAAAACAAAAGGGCCGCTATGAGTAATAAAGCAAGAGCAGACTTTTTCATAGTATAGCCTCCTTTTTATACTGTCGCTTTTTCGCCATCAGCAATATGAATATTGACACCGTTGACTTCAACATTTTCATCTGCACAGATCAGAATATATTTGACACCGCCAATGATCCGGGTCTCGATCAGATCGGCCCGCTCGGGATTGACCTTAATGGCAACATCCGGGGTGTTGATCTCAAACCGTTTACTGTTAATGATATTCTTAGGATGGAGCTCCGCCTCAGAGCCAAAGGTCTCATCGTAATCCACGGAAAACTTTGCAATATTCTTTTCCGGTACGGCACACATTTGCAGTGCTTCCTTCACCTGCTCCTTACCAATCAGTAACGGGTCAGGAACCTTGCTCTCCTTGTGCATATCAATGGCCTGCCGAAGCTGATCATGGACCGTCTGCACCACCTCAAGGCTGCATTCATCAGAAAGAGAAGTTGTCAGCAGTGCTTCAAAGGCGCTTTTCTGAGAGGCAGCCGGCATAGGCGGCTTCACATTAAACAGAGACTCAACCAGCTCCTCGTTGCTGTCCTTTGCGCTTCTGGTGTAATACAGGGCGTTATAGATGTTGGTTGCACGGTTGTCAAAGGCCGGGAACATGAAGCCATACTCCGGCACAGCCGCCACATTGGCTACGCCGCCGTCATGGAAGGTCTTTTCCTCGGCAACATACCGCAGTGTGGCTTTAGACAGCTTCACCGGGCACACCGCACACAAAACATATGTAAAGCTCTCGTCAGATGCATCTGCCTGGGAATCGCCGTCCTTGCTCTTAAAGGGAACATCGTAGGTCTCACATGCCGTCAGGATCAGCATATTCTCTTCAAAGGACACGTTCTCCATGATCTTCCCATAGAGGGCGTGACGAGCCTCCTCGTCCTTTAAGCGGGAATCCCGCAGCTTCATCAGCAGCTTATGCTCCGGGCTATCCGCCACCTGAGAAGTTTTAAAGGTAATGTCGATCAAGTTCTTACCGATAGAGCCGGAAAGCACTTTTTTCAGCATACCAAAGTACTTTTCCGCCTCGTTTTCGCTCATCATGCCAACACTGCCGGAAAACTCAGAGACGATCTCCTTCTGTCCGTTTACATAGCAGCCGTAAATGGTATTTACATTTGTGCGATCCTTGCGCACCCTGCGCCGAATCTCGCCAATTTCCTTTTCGTTCATATATAACCTCACAAAAATCAGGATAGGGAGATTATAACACAGAAACCTGAAATATGCTATTTCTTTTTTATCAGCCTTAGAAAATTTCAAGGCTTTCGTATATAACGCCTGTAAAACTCTGTGTCCTCCCAAATTTCCTCCCAGGGAAAGTAAAGTGTGTGATAACTACCGACCATATATTCAACAGAACATATATAATAAAGGCCATCATCAGCAACATAGTAGCTTGTTTCGCTGTATTTATGATCGCATAATTCTGCAGAAGACAGAATGTACTTACTATAATTCGTATCATCCATCGTTACAAAAAATGCTTCATTCAATTGACTGTACCATTTTTCTTTTATTTGATTACAGAAATCATCATCTATTGTTACAAAATCCGATAAATATAACCGTTCTCCGGTATAAGGATCAAAAGTAAAGCCAAGCTTACTTCTCACAACTGACACCGTATCAACTACAAGAAATATTTCATAATAAAAACTTACCAAGCGGCCAGAATATGTTATCGTATAGTTAATTTTTGTATGTTCATGCGTTATATTGGGATTCATTCCGAATAGATACTCAAATCGTGCTTGAACTGTTTCTTTAATAATATCGTTGAGTTCCGGGCAGTATCCATTAAAAGGGATATCAAATATAGGATACTCAATCTGCCATATTTCATCGAAGCTTCTCTGGGGCTGAGGATCATGATAGTTTTCATCTATGTAAGATTCAAATTGGGACACATCCCATTGCTTCAACATATTATACTCTATGGCCATGAATTTCTCTTTAGTTTCTATAAAATCAAGCGTAACTTCGTATTCCGTTTCCTGACCTGCTGCCCATCTAACAAAACGAGCGAGCTTGATCTCATAATCATCGTCGCTGTCAATATCCTCTACGGAAACATCGTATACCTTGGAAATAAATGTATCTCCTACAACATAATCATCAGGAATTTGATAAATCCTTGCTGTCCCTTGTTGATCCATTTCCGTTTGATGCTTCTGATAGTAACCAAAAGCATTATTTTCAAAATCGTGCCAAAGGACAAGTTCGTTATTCTCAAATCTATAAAGCTTCGTTGTTGTATACCCATTGACCGACCGCACAAGATTCAGCAGGATCTCGTCTATACCATCACCGTCAATGTCAGCAACATACATTACCCCTTCCTTTATCGGTGCATAATCACATATGCCAAGATCAAAGAAATGCTTTTCAGCCTCAGACTCTATTCTCATAAAGACTTCTAATGAACAAACAGCTTCTTCTCCTTTTTGAGAATACACAGTAACTTCATAAAGTTCTTGCTTCTCTGTCAAATACCCTGAGGCAGAAAAATGAACAACTGCCTCATTGGGCGCAGCCAGATTGTCAATATTTAATCGAACGGTATAATGACTACCAGATACATAACAAACCAAGCAAAGATAATCATCTTCAATATAAAAACTTTCCTTATTCTCGTATAGGTCACACCAGTATACATTGTTCAATGCATAGTTTTCTAATCTTTTAGCGATCTTCTCATCAAACTGTTTATAGGCCACTGTGCGTACATCCTCAATCAAATCTTCTGTCAAAGGCGTAAAATTGCGCAATGTCAACTGCTCTCCTGTTTGCGGATGAGAATACTTTCCCGAACCTGCAGGTACAGCCGCAGATAAGACAGGAAGCAGTATGCAACCATCGAACAAAGGCCCACGAGCCATGCTATACTGCACCAGTAAAATACACTGCGCCGGGGCGTATCCTTAGGCGTAACCACCTCCGGTGTCTCCACCGGGGCCTCCTCCTCTATATACGCCGCTGCAGGTGCAGAAGGTAGTACAACCGGCTGATTCTGCTCGGTCACAAGCTGCTCCGGTACAGGAGTAAACTCAAATTCTTCCGTGGGAGTATGCTGTACCGCAGGCTGGGTATAAACAACCGGCACCTCCACAGGCTGTGTGGTCAGCAGCAAGCTGGTGGGGCTTTCCAAGAATCCGGGGATCACCAGCCGCAGACCTACGAGCACCCACATAAGGCACAATATCCATTTGGGCGCACGGCGGAATAGGAGCCGAAACAGCACAACTGCACCGACGATCCAGGATGCGGTCAGGCTCATATTCAGGAGCATAACAAACAGCTGCTGCATTTATTTCACCTCGTAATCATTCACCATTTTCCGAAGAAAATCCACTTCCTCCCGGGTTAAGGTCTTCCCTGCCGTGAACGATGCTAAAAACGCAGGAAGCGAGCCTGCAAAGGTCTCCTGCACAAACTGTTCACTGCGGGCACTGTAGAAATCGGTTCTGCTGATCAGCGCCTTGACTGTACCGGAATCATTTACAAAAAGTCCCTTTTCACAAAGCCGTTTCAGAACTGTATAAGTGGTGGTCTTTTTCCACTGAAACTCTTTCTCGCACATCATGACCAATTCCTTGGTGCTAAGCGGCTCAGAGCCCCACACAAGCTCTGCAAACCTGGCCTCCGCTACACCTAACTGTAAATTAACCATAGTGATCTCTCCTATTCTACAATTTGTAGTACAACTATATACTACATCATGTAGAATAACTTGTCAAGAAAAATTTCGGGTGCGTGACTTACGCACCCGAAATATATTAGTCCCAAAGACATTTCCAGTTTTGGATAAAGTATTCTACGCCGGAGTAAACCGTTGTAACGACGATCACGCCTACAACGAGCCCAGCGATCAAGCTGCTTGTTGGGAAACCCATCAGCACGCACAGACCGATCATAGTACTGGCGGTTTTGACCTTACCGCTCCAGCCTGCTGCGATCACAACGCCCTTGCCAACAGCAACCAGCCGCAGACCGGTCACTGCAAATTCACGGGTCAGAACGATCATCAGCGCCCATGCAGGGAAGCTGCCCCATTCGCAGAACATGACCATGGCTGCAATAGTCAGCAGCTTATCGGCCAGGGGATCCAAAAACTTACCGAAGTCACTGACCTGATTATATTTTCTTGCAATATGTCCGTCCACATAATCGGTCAGGCTGGCAATAATAAATACAGCCAGGCTGATCCACATCCACAAATTGCTCTGACCGCCGCTTAAGTACATCAGCACCATAAACACCGGAATAAAGGCAACGCGGATCAGTGTAATTTTACTTGCAGTTGTCATACTTCATCCTCCACTATATATCCTGAAAGATCACCGTCAACGAGGCCATCGATACAGACCTTTATAAACGTGCCCTCCGACAACGCCTCGTCAGATGCGATCCAAACTCTGCCGTCAATGTCCGGGGAATCGCCATAGGTTCTGCCGAAGAACTGCTCATACTCCTCGTCATAGCCGTCCACCAGCACTTCCATGGTCTTACCGATCATAGAGCTGTTGTAGTCATCCATGATCCGGGACTGAATGGTCTCCACCATCTGTGCCCGCTCCATGGCAACTTCCGCAGAAACATGGTCCATTTCCGCCGCAGGCGTTCCCTCCTCCGGAGAAAACGGGAATGCACCCACACGCTCCAGGCGCAGCTCCTTCAGGAAATTACAAAGCTCGGTAAACTCTTCCTCTCCCTCACCGGGAAGTCCGGTGATCACGCTGGTACGGATCAGAATACCGGGAATTTCCCGCCGCAGTTTTGCGAACAGATCCATCAAATACTGACGGTCGCCACGGCGGTTCATGAGCTTTAAGATCTTATCATTGCAATGCTGGATGGGAATATCCAGATACTTGACGATCTTAGGCTCCCGGGCCATGACCTGAATCAGGTCATCGTCAATTTCATCTGGATATACATAATGGACCCGAATCCACTTGAAGCCCTCGATCTTACAAAGCTCCTGCAAAAGCTCCGGCAGAAGCCGCTTGTGTCCGGGCAGATCCGTACCGTATCGGCTGGTATCCTGGGCAACAACGATCAGCTCCTTGACACCGCTTGCGGCAAGCATCCGGGCCTCATAAAGCACATCATCCATCTGACGGCTACGGAACTTGCCCCGCAGATACGGAATAATACAGTAGCTGCAACGGTTATCGCAGCCCTCTGCGATCTTTATAAATGCATAGTGCTCTGGGGTCGTCAAAATACGACCGGACTCCTGCTCCGGGGTATCGATGCTGTCAAAAGCCGCAACGGTTTCATCCTGCAGCAGCTGTTCTACAGCCCCCACAACATCGGCATAATTGCCTGTACCGAGAACACCGTCAACCTCCGGCATTTCCTCTAAAATCTCCGTCTGATATCGTTGAGACAGACAACCGGTGACCAGTATTTTCTTCGTGAGTCCCTGAGCCTTCAAATCCGCCGCAAGCAAAATATGCTCGATTGCTTCGCTTTTGGCAGAATCAATAAAGCCGCAGGTATTGATGACGATCACATCACTGCCAACCAAATCTGCCTGAATCTCATGACCGGCCTCCTGCAAGCGGTACATCATCCGCTCACAATCCACCTGGTTTTTTGCACATCCCAAGGAGATAAAACCAATATTTGCCATTAAAATTCCTCCAGGAATTCAGTCTCCATGCTTAAAATTTCCAGACCCTTTCGAATCTGACCATAGCTGTGCCCCCGACGGATCAACGCATCAGTTGCCCTACGGACATCCTTTTCATCCCAATTTGTTCCAAGACGGTTTTTGAGAAAAGCAACGATGGCATCAGTCTGCTCCGGGTAGTCCACCAAAACAGCGGTCCAATACTCTTTGGGTATCCGTTTTTCGTAAAGTGCCTGTTTGGCACGATTAAGACCGTAGCCCTTTCGAATACACTGGCAGACCACCTGCTGTGCTGTTTTTTCATCGTCCAACAAGTCCATATCCGAAAGCCACTGCACAGCATTTTTCGCCTGTTCCGGGTTCTCTCCTTTATGGATGAGCCGTTGCTCCAAATCCTTTTTGGAAACGCCGGAAGCAGAAATAATACGAACGGCACGCATTTTGGCGGACATTTCACCTGCTGCGGTCCGCAACTCCTGCAACTCAAGCTCTGTCAGCTCCTTGCCGGGATACAGGCCGAAATCCTCCACGGTCTGTCGGTATAACCGCATAGAGGAACCATCCTCAAAACGCACCGTATGCCGCCCTACCCTGTCGGGTTGGGCGGCAACAGCATCAATCCTCATCGTCAAATTCGTCAGCGTCTACAATAATGGGCTTCTGTGCGGGGGTAGCAGCAGCCTTAGGGCCGGCAGCAACCTTCAGCATGTTCTCACGAACCTGAGCCTCCACCTTTTCGGCAATCTCAGGATTCTCCATCAGGTAAGCCTTGACGCTATCCTTACCCTGACCAATACGCTCGTCACCCATGGAGAACCAGCTGCCGCTCTTCTGGACGATATCCATCTGAA
>CAYMPY010000028.1:0-18466 GCA_964392535.1 uncultured Oscillospiraceae bacterium | reverse complement strand
AGCGCGGTCCATATCGTGGTTTGCGATGAATGCACAGAGCATTGCATCCTCGCGTTCTGCTTTGATTGTATTGAGATAGTTTTCAATGTAGCTGACAAAATAGTTGACATCGCCACTTTTGGCGGTCTGTGATATGACACCATTGTCCTGAGCCATTGAGAAGTTAAAACAGTTGGTGGAGGAGAAATATGGGAAGGTCACACCGTCGCCATCCCAAACCTCAGCTACAGAATATATGTCAGGCTTGATGGCTCGCAGCTGCGCCATGTACCAATCCCAGAAATCCGTATTTTCTTCACCGGCTCCGTAATAAATGTACTTGGCAGCGTCAAAACGGAAGCCATCCACACCAAGATCCAAATAATATTTGGCAACATCCACCATTTCCTGCCGTACAGTCTCGTTGCTAAAATCCAGTTCGGGCATATCTCCGGAGAAATTGCATTCATAATATTCGCCGATCACGCCAGGAATCTGATTCCAGGTCTTACCAGCAATCGGTTCGTATGACCAGGAATAATAGTAGTAATACTTGTTTGTAGTATCATAATTCTTGTGCGCGGTGATAAATTGCTGGAACCATGTATGGTTGGTTGCAGTATGATTGATTACGAGATCAAGGATAATCTGCACGTTCCGTTCATGGCAAAGGTCGATCAGTTCTTTCAGATCAGCCTCTGTACCGAATTGCGGATCAACCTTATAATAATCATTGGTATCATATTTATGGTAAGATGGTGATACAAAAATAGGGGAGAGCCAAATTCCTTCAATTCCCAAGCTGACGCCAGAGTTGGGATCTCCATCATTGAGGTAATCGAAACGATTGATGATGCCTTGCAGGTCTCCTATGCCGTCTCCGTTGGAGTCAGAGAAAGAACCAACAAAAATCTGGTAATACACGCGAGCGTTACCGTCAACAACGTTTGTAACTGTGCCGGCATCATCTATGATTGCCTCGTTGCGTTGCTGATCCAAAACGTATTTTCCAGACATATCCATTTGGGTCTTTTGACAGCCTGCACAGAGCAGGAGCAATGCTGCCAAGAGCATCAGGGAAATAACTTTTCTCATACTTGATGCCTCCTGCAAAATCAAATTTTGTCGCCAACGGAGGACAGTGCCTGTGTGATCTCTTCCATGCGTTCGATAGGGAAGGGCGGATTGGCAATGGGTTTCATGGCAATGGACATCAGCTTAACAGGATTATCGTCCGCAGCAACACGGTTGGAACTGAGATCGCCGCAACGTCTGCATCGGTGAATGATGGCCCACTCGCCTTTGTTCCGGACCCAAACGGAGATTGGTTCCATGATGCCGCCGCAATCGGATTCACGATCGCCAGGCTCGATATCAACGTGGAGGCTGGAAAGACAGTAGGGACAATGGTTGCGATGGTCACTGGATGCGCCCTCGGGAACAACCGTGCGACCGCAATTTCTGCATTCAAAACTTTCGTTGCAGGCATGGGTTTTGTAATAGCCCTTTTCGTAGGAAATTCGTTTATTTTCTCGATTCATAGCTGTCACGCTCCTTCTTATAAAGGATACCATAAAATAGTAGATTTTGCAATACAAGAAATACGAATGACGCAATTCGTACATATTCTTCGGTTATTGTGCCGTTTTGTGCATGGTATTTTAGACGGAAATGTGGTATTTTTGAGGCGATTTTCGAAAAAGTGAGGTACTTGTTTATGCTTAGAGCACCTGTAAACACAATTGATTTTGTTGCTCAAATTGATCCCGATTTGGGCAAAATGATGAAAAGCGAACTAATTCGTCAACAGGATGGTTTAGAACTGATCGCTTCCGAAAACTTTGCTTCTCCCGCGGTTATTGCTGCAATGGGTACTATTCTGACCAACAAGTACGCCGAGGGTTTGCCTGGCAAGCGTTATTATGGCGGCTGTGAGGTCGTTGATGAGATCGAGCAGCTTTGCATTGACCGCGCCAAGGAACTGTTCGGCGCAGATTTTGTCAATGTGCAGCCTCACTCCGGTGCCCAAGCTAATATGGCTGTGTTTACTTATCACCAATTCCATTTCCCACGTTCCCCAGCCGTCCTTTGTGGGGCTGCAGAGCTTGCCGCCCTTGGGGGTGACGGATCTGCAGCCAAGCGGCGGTTCGGTGGTCAGGACCCAGCTGCTTACCAGGGCCGGCCAGTTCTCCTCCGGGCGACCACGGTGGCGTAAAAGCAGGCTGATGGTCACAGAGCAATTGCCCAAAATATCCCGGCTTACCCGGCTGATGCCCTTGGGGAAAATGCCGGTGCCTGTGCCGGGAGACACCGAGCAGGCGGTCACATCCTCTATAAAAGGACAGTTTTTTATCCAATCCGCAATTTTATGTACCATAGCCGCCACCTGCCTCCATGTGACTGACCTGCCCATTCCAGAAAAAGGGCTGTACATAGTCGATCCGGTAAACATTCCCCTTTTCCGGCAGGAAGGCCGCCCAATCCACGGTCTCCGGGCCCATGCCCTCCATCAGGCGGTCACCGGGCCGCAGATCGTGCTGACCACGGACAATGAGGGTAAACCGATCCCGATTCTCCGTGCCCAAATGGTCGGTTTTCAGGGCCTTTTTTACACACAGCTGACAGTGCTCCAAGACACGCCTTGTGCCGTCTGCACGGTAGACCGTCACGGTCTGCTTCAGCAAGCTCATGTACCCACTCCTCTGTAAATATCCAAATAGGTGGCCGCCGCATCGTAAACAGAGCGGTCACGGCTCTCATAGCGGACAGAAACCTGTCCTGCAGAGGCCGAAGCCACGCCGCCACGGCGGCCTGTAGAATCATAAATGGCCTCCGCCATGGCACACAGAGCCATGTTAAACGCCTCCTCGCCGCCGCTTACGGTGTAGCGGCTCTGCAGCCGCCGCATAGCATCACGGGCACGGGCCATAAACTCCGGGAAGGCGGCCTCCGGGATGCGGGAGCCCATATAGGCTCCCTTGTAAAACCCGTAATCCATATTATGCTCCGATGACGATGTCCTTCAGAACAGCCGCCTTCAGGGTGTTCTTCAGGGCGACACCGGCCACCAGCTCCACCTCGCCGGTCTTGACCGCGCCGGGTGCTTCCAGATCAGGCATGTAGGAGGTGATCACGCCGTCACCCTGGGGAGAAATGCCGTGGAAGCCGTCCAGGCCCAGGCATACGGCGTAGATGGAGGTCTTGCCATCCTCGGTGGGCACTACGTCCAGGGTCTCGGTGCCGTCAAAGTACTTGCCCATGTCCACCATGGGAATACCGGCATATGTCTCCACAGTGCGGCCAAAATCGTCCTTTGTACGCTCGTAGTAACCGGCACGGCGGGCAATGGAGCGGAGCTTAATGAGCATGGCTCTGTTCATCAGCAGCACAGAGGGTGCGCCGTCCAGGGTAGCCAGGAATGCATCCATCTCATCCAGGAAGGCGTTGTAGTTCTCGTCCAGCTGGGCAGAGGAGCTCAGCTCCACAGTGGCAGAAAGCTCGTTGGCAGTGCCACTGAGCAGCTTCTTCAGACCGTCAAAGGTGCCACTGTCCTTGGTGCCGTTAATGACCTGATTGTGGAAATAGTTGGCGGTAGCCTTGATCTTCTGCTCCGCCTGGAACGCCAGCTCATCGGCTGCGCCTGCGGTGTTCTGCAGCACACGGTCTACCTGGAAGGAGCCGCCCATGATGATGGCATCGGTGGTCTTCTGCTCCCGCTTGGCCTCACCGGGGGTGTACTCCGCGCCAACGGTTCGCACACCGGCGGTGGAGGGGGTTTTCAGCTGAATGTAGCCGTAGGTCAAGGTAGAGCCGCCGGTACCGGGGCTGATGACGTTATCGAAGATCATGTTATCCAGCAGAAATGAGCTTCTGCGGAACATGTCCACAATCTGCTGATCCACCTTGTCGGCCATGCCGACCTTTGCTTCCATTAAAGTAATTGCCATAATTTTTTACTTCCTTTCGTATTTTTGTCTGATTGCGCCTGCCAATGTCACAGGCTTCTGTATCGGGGGACTCTGTCTGGTCCCCGGGTCATGGGCGTAAGGGGGCGGCGCATCCTGAAACAGATACCCACAATCCGCCTTGAGCTGCTTCAGCGCCTTCTCCAGCGCCTTTTCAGGCTCAGCATCGTTTTTGATGGCATCTAAATCCAGCATGGCCCCAATGGCCCGTTGACTTCTTCCACCGGCGGCAGTCACCGCCTCCCGGAGCTGGCTTTGGAAACGAATTTCCCCCAGCTCCTTTTCATGGGCCCCCAGGATCTGCTCCGCAGCTTCCTCGCTAAGCCCCATTTCCAGTAAGTATTGCTTATCCATTTGTAACCTCCGGCATATATTTTGTACGGATGGCCGCCAGGTCCGCCGGGGTCTGCATGGGCAGATTAAACCGCCAGGCCAGAGCAATTTCCGGCTTTAGCAAACCGTCGGCCACCATGAGCCGGTAGGCCTCCCACTGGGTGTCCTCATCGTAAAGCACGCCGTTGCCCCAATCAACCGCTATGCTGCCGGGTTCCTGATCCGGAAGGCCGTACAGGCCAGCCAGAACGGCCGTTAATTGCAGTGCATCCTGCATTGCCGTGTACCACATCCGCTGATAGTCCATGACCGTCAGGTTAAAATCACCGGCCGAGGCGGCGATCTCCGTGGCTGTGCGGTGGCTGTCGCTTATATTGGAGAGCATACCCTTTTTAAGGCCCACAAGGGACTCGATATTCCGCAAATACTCCTGCTTCCGGTCTAAAAAGGCCTGCTGCCGCAGATTTGGTGCAAAAATGGTAATGCCCACTCTGTCCGGGTCTTCATCAAGGCCTACAAACAGATGATCGCTGAGCTTCTTGTCCCGATCCAGCAGATCCCGGGACACCAGAATACGGCTCTGTCCCCGTTGAAATTCGCCCCGCAGCTGGGCCTCGTTTTCCTCCACAGCATCAATAAGCCCCATAGCCGACGCATAAACGCTGACACCGTCTGCCGACCCATCCACACAGTTGAGCATGGGGGTCTTGAGCCGTACAAGCCCCACCGAGCCAACAGGCCGGGCGTAGGTATAGGCCGCCGACAGCTTTTCGTATTCCTTCAGGCTGCTCAGTGCCACAGGACTGCCCAGGGCATCAGCCCGACTCGATGCAAACAGCTGATTTTTAACGGTCAGATACCCTTTTTCGTCCACGGTCCTGCGCTCCAAAAGCGTATAGTACCGATTTCCCCGCCGGGTGCGGGCCGCACAGCCCACATCGGTAGGCACACCCTGGAGATCTCTTGCGAAAATCAAAATGCGATCCCGGGGCACGGTCAAAAAGTGCAGCTTGCCGTTTTGCAGCACAGGCCGCAGATAGCACTCACCGCCTACCAACGCCAGCTGTACCGCCTCCTCCTTCACAGGCTCCAAAGCCCCAAGAAGGGTCTTGCCCAAAGCCGTGTCTGCCGAGGGGGCATACTCCCCGAAAATGGTCCGCACCAGCTTGTTTACCACCGTGTAGGCCACCCGCTGACAGGGGTCGGCAGAATCGGTGGCCGTCCGGTCATAATAAACGGAAAACCAATCCGAAATGGCCTGCCGCATGGCATCAGACGTCACATCCACCGCCCCAAAAGCAGACTCTAAATCATAAATATCCAAAATAAACCTCCCTTTAATATTAGTGCAGAACTCAGAACTCAGAACGCAGAACGCAGAACTATATCGGTAATCTCACCCGTTTCCTCTGTCATTCTGAGCCGTTTAAATCTTCCGTGTCATTCTGAGCAAGCGTAGGGGCGATTCACGAATCGCCCGCGAATCCGTCCCTAATTTTCCGTTCATGCCGTTCCAATACAGTTCTGCACTCTGCACTCTGCGTTCTGCGTTCCTACGCTCTGGCCATAACCGACATACAGAAATATCGAATGTCGTCCATTGCATGATCGTGCTCCTTCACCGGCACATCGGCATCGTCACTCCAGCGGTAGAGGCCGAACTCCCGGATGGTGTCCCTGCAATTTTCGCAAAAACATAACTTTCCCGCCCTCAAAAGGGAGCTGACCAGCCGAATACCGGGCAATACCGCATTTTTCGCCTTACGGACAGAAAACCGTCCACGCCGCCGGATCAGGGTGATGAGAGAAGCCGCCGAGGGATCGATGATGATATACTCTACCGGATAAGCACCAGCCAGGTCTTCCAGCTTTTCGTAATACTCTTCATCGGTGAGACATTTGCCTTTTTGTCTTCCGTCATAATAGAATTCTGCGATGCGTATGGCCCTGTCCCCCACCCACCAAAGGCCGGCGGAAAAGGGATTCATGGTGCCATAGTCCACAGATATGTAGTATTTTCCCGGTCCGATGGGCATTTCGGCAATGTGGGACTTGTCAAATTCGTAAATAAGACCCTCTGCAGCCACCCACTGACCCAAAACATAGCGTTTAAAGAACACCCCGGAAAACTGTGTCAAGTATTTTTTATATACTTTTTTCGACAGTCCCGGATTGTCCAACATGGTAAAATGTAACCTCAGCGCGTTCTTCTCTGCACACCTGCAGATCCAGTTTTTGTAAAACCAATGCTCCGGCCCTTCGGGATTGCAGTTAAACCAGGCTTTCGAACCATCCACCGAACAGCGGGCGCAGGCCTGCTCCACAAAGGAGCGGGGCATCAGTGCAACCTCATCCAGGAAAATTCCCGCCAGGGTGATTCCTTGAATGAGCTTGTAGGAGCTTTCGTCCTGACCGCCGAAGAGATAGTAGTCGTTGCTGCGATCACCACGGATCACGGTGATCATGCTCTGGGAAACACTCTCCCGAATGATGAACAAGTCCCCTACCCAATCCTGCAGATTTCGGATCACATTCCGCCGCAGGCTGGACACGGTCCTGCCGCAAATGCCAAAGACCTGACCGTTAAAGGCGGTCATGGACCAAAGCAGAAACCCGGCGGTCATGGCAACGGTCTTGCCGGATCGCACCGCACCGTCACAGATAATGGCATCAAAATCCTTATACGCTTTCTGATTCCACCAGCTCAGAGCCAGCTTCTGCTTCGGGCTGAGGGACTGAAATTCCATGATCATCCTCCTTTAAAAACGCCTCTAAAATGCCCTGCTTTGCAGCGCACTCATCATAGCCCACACCGCCGAACAGCCCAAAATGCTTGCCCAGCAGCTCCAGCGCCTTCAGCTTGTCATAGAACTTGAGCTTGAGGCCCGCCGACGTCTTTTCCACGCCCGCCAAAGCCGCACCGGCATTTTCCGGAATCGGCGTCCAATCCGGCCCGTAAGACTCCGCCGTCCGCGCAAAAGCCACCGCCGCCAATTCCTCCAATACCGCCCGACCCGTAATTTGTTCACCCAAAAATACACCACCTTGTGATAATTGATAATTGAAAATTCATTCACCCGCAACCCAACGCCCCCAAAAGGCCTTCCCCTCTGGGGAAGGTGGCCGAGCGGAGCGAGGTCGGATGAGGGCAGTACAACGTACAATTTCTACCGGCACTCCGGCGAATACGTACTACTGTAACCAATACCGCACTCCGCCCTCTGCGTTCTGCACTCTGCGTTCTACGTTCTGCACTCCGCCCTCTGCGTTCTGCACTCTGCGTTCTAAGTTCTGCACTCTGCACTCAACCTCCCTGCTCCGTTCCCCCGACCGCCTTTATATTATATCGAACATTTGTTTGTTTGTAAAGGGGGTCTCTGGGGTTTGTAGGAATGCACAAAATCAAACACAAACATTTGTGCGATATTAACAAAATTAACCAAACGCCCGCCTTGCTCTTGAATGTAGCATTTATAATGAAAACCGCCATTCTTTCAGTGTTATTCTGAGCCGAAGGCGAAGAATCCGTTCCCCGACAGCCCTTGCAGGGAAGACCATCGCGCTGCCCGTAATGCCTACCGATCCCCACCGGGCGATTCATGAATCGCCCCTACTGTGTTTACTGCACGCTGTGTTTTAAATTCCGCATCCCAAAATTTCCTCTTGACATTTTCTAAGTTGCCTGCTATAATTTTTAATGTTCCACATGGAGGCTTAGCTCAGCTGGTTAGAGCGCATGCTTCACACGCATGAGGTCACAGGTTCGAGTCCCGTAGTCTCCACCAAATACAACCCCCCATCCGAAAGGATGGGGGGTTGTATTTGGTATTGGCATTCAGGCAAGGGACTCGAACCCATTTATATGCAACGCGGATGAGCGTTGCCGGCGAGGGCTCGACCGAGCCGAACCTTTATTTCCGCAAAGCGGAAATGCAAACCGAGTCCCGTAGTCTCCACCATACATAAAAAATCCGAACGTGCTTCACAACAGGAAGACCGTTCGGATTTTTTATTTTTATTAAAGACATTCCATTTTGATCTGAACGCCCAGAGGAAAATCAAATCCTTTGGGCATTTTTCGTTTATCCACATATTTGAAGTGATGGCGATCTATCCCTGAAACGAAGGCACAGGACGGCATCACAGAAAGCCGCTGCATAAGCTTGCCCTGTGCAGAAAAAAACAATGTTGCAATTGATTTGAAATAGATTGACAGAAAACAATATCTGTGGTATCATAAATCAAATGATAGAGGTGCATTTTGTCAAAAGTACCGCGCATTACTCTATGAGGGCTGCCAAGCCGTGCGGGAAAGGGGCAAGTGCCGAAGTGTGTGCTGTGGCAGGCACATAGCTGGCAGTGCAAAGAATATTTGCACTGTTGTCGCAGCAATGCGGAGTGCTATCATCCATGCACTGACTGTATAGTTATGTAGTATTGGAAGGTAGCCGCATCGGCTATCTTTTTTGTTTATAAAGAAAGGAAAATGCATATGAAACAGACCGTGTTTACAGGCGCCGCAACCGCCATTATTACCCCTTTCAAAAATGGGGAAATTGATTTTGATGCCTTTGGGAAATTAATCGAATGGCAGATTTCCCAAGGCATTGATGCAATCGTTGCAGTGGGCACAACCGGTGAAGGCCCTACGTTGACCGATGCAGAGCACAAGGCTGTTATCCGCTTCTGCGTGGAAAAAGTAGGAGGTAGGGTTCCTGTCATTGCAGGAACAGGCTCCAATGATATTTCCTACTCCATTGAGCTTACCAAGTATGCTTGTGAAGTGGGCGCGGATGCAATGCTTTTGGTAACGCCTTATTACAACAAAACCACACAGCAAGGACTGATTGCATCGTTTACCTCTGTTGCGGATGTCAGCACCAAGCCCTGTATTTTATACAATGTTCCCAGCAGAACCGGTTGCAATATTACTCCGGAAACCTATGCTGTTTTGGCGGAGCACCCCAATATTGTGGCGGTGAAGGAGGCTGGCGGAGACATTTCCCAGGTTGCAAAAACCGCACAGCTTTGTGGGGACAAGCTGGATATCTATTCCGGCAACGACGATCAGATCATTCCTATTATGAGTTTGGGTGGAAAGGGCGTTATTTCTGTCCTTTCCAATCTCGTCCCAAAGGAGACTTCCCGGATGTGCCACCTGTACGCCGAAGGCAAAACACAGGAGGCCTTACAGATGCAGCTAAAGTATTTGTCTTTGATTAACGCACTGTTCTGTGAGGTGAATCCTATCCCGGTCAAGGCGGCTATGGCAGCAATGGGATTCTGCGAAAACACTTTGCGGCTTCCGCTGATTCCTATGTCCGTCAAAAACGAAGAGATTTTGCGAAACTGTATGCAGGATATTGGCCTGCTTGAGGGATAAGCTATGATGGTTTTACTCAACGGAATTGGTGGCTTTATGGGTAATGAGCTTGTCCATTGCAATATGCATGATTTACTGAGAAACGATAGGTGATAAAAATGAAAGTTGCAATATACGGTTATGGTAATTTGGGTAAGGGCGTGGAATCTGCCATTGTCAATGCAGAAGATGCAGAGCTTGTAGGCATTTTTACGCGCAGGAATCCTGAGAATATAAAGGCAATGACCGATGCGCAGGTGTATTCCGCCGATCAACTGTACCAATTCAAGCAGGAAATAGATGTTCTCATTATTTGTGGTGGAAGCGCAACCGATCTGCCCACCATGACACCTGCTTTGGCTAAGGATTTTTGTGTTGTTGACAGCTTTGATACCCATGCAAATATACCGGCCCATTTTGAAAATACAGATAGGGAAGCAAAAGCAGGAAACCATATTGCGGTAATTTCTGCGGGATGGGATCCGGGAATGTTTTCCGTTAACAGGCTGTATTCCAGTGCCATTCTTCCAAACGGCAAGGATTATACGTTTTGGGGGAGAGGTGTGAGCCAAGGGCATTCCGATGCGATTCGGAGAATTGACGGAGTTGTGGATGCAAGGCAGTACACAGTGCCAATAGAGGCTGCGGTGGACAGTGTTCGTGCCGGGGAAGACCCAAAGCTTACCACAAGGCAAAAGCATATGCGGGAATGTTACGTTGTAGCAGAACCCGGCGCGGATTTGGCAAGAATTGAGCAAGAAATCAAGACGATGCCAAATTACTTTGCGGACTATGATACTACAGTCACTTTTGTTTCTTTAGAGGAGCTTCAAACAAACCACGGCGGTCTTCCCCATGGCGGTAGTGTGATTCGTACAGGATTTACGGGGCACCACCAGGAACACAGGCATTATATAGAATATAGCTTGCGGCTGGATTCTAATCCTGAATTTACCGGAAGTATACTTTTGGCCTGTGCCCGGGCGGCAAACAGGATGCACTTGCGGGGAGATTGTGGCTGCAAGACCTTGTTTGACATTGCACCTGCCGATTTGTCTCCTTTATCTGCCGAGGAACTGAGAAAAAAGATGCTTTGATTTGGAGACGCTGAATGATGAATAATCGAGATTTGCTATGTGAAAACTTATCGGTAAACGATGAGGGGATCCTCCTGTTTGCAGGGCAAAGCACGGCCCGTCTTGCGGAGCAATACGGAACGCCCCTGTACTTGATGGACGAAGATCGAATCCGCAACCGGATACAAACGTATACCAAGGGTATGCGCGCGGCCTTTGGAGAATATGGGCATGTGCTATACGCCTCCAAGGCAGCCTCCTTCAAGAAGATTTACGAAATTGCCAAAGAGGAAGGCATTGGTGTGGATGTGGTTTCCTGCGGGGAAATTGTGACCGCCGTAAAGGCGGGTTTTCCTTTGGAACAGGCGTACTTCCATTCCAACAACAAAACGGACCGGGATATTTCCTATGCCATTGAAAAGGGCGTGGGCTTTTTCGTAGTGGACAACGAAGAAGAATTGTACGCCATTGACAGAATTGCCGGTCAATACGGAAAAAAACAGCCGCTGCTTCTGCGGATCACCCCCGGCATTGACCCCCATACCTATGCAGCGGTGAATACCGGAACAGTGGACTCTAAGTTCGGATCGGCAATTGAAACCGGACAGGCAGAGGCGATCACAAAGCTTGCCCTGTCCCTTTCCAATATTGATCTTCAAGGATTTCACTGTCATGTGGGCTCTCAGGTCTTTGATGCGCAGGTTCCGCTGCAGACTGCAGATATTATGATTCGGTTTTTGGCGGAGATGTACCGCAAATTAGGATTTGTCTCAAAAAAACTTGATTTGGGCGGCGGATACGGCGTTCGATATACCCACAATGACCCATATATAGATATTGAACATAATTTGCTTACACTTGGCAGGAGCGTGCAGACATTGGTCGCGGAATACGGTATTCCCATGCCACATATTTATGTGGAGCCGGGCAGAAGCATTGTAGCTGATGCCGGTATGACACTCTATACTATGGGTACCTGTAAGAAAATACCGGGATATAAAAGCTACATATCTGTAGATGGCGGCATGACGGATAATCCCAGGTATATTCTTTACGGAGCTTCTTATACACTACTGCCAGCAACCCGTATGCACGAAAACAGAACCTTACTTTGCTCCGTGGTTGGAAGGTGCTGTGAAAGTGGGGATATTATTCAGGAAAATGTACGGATGCCGGACACGCTGAAGCGTGGGGATTTGATTGCCTGCCTGACAACAGGGGCTTATAATTATTCCATGGCATCCAATTATAATCGCATCCCTCGCCCCGCTCTTGTAATGCTTCGTGGGGGAGAGTCTTATTTAGCCATCAGAAGAGAAACCCTGGACGATATGGCAAGGTTTGATATATAGACAAGCCCGGCTCCTGTACAGCTTTTGTACCGAGCCGGGTTTTGTATTTTTCATAGCTGCCTCACTTCGTTAGTGAGAAAGCCCCTTCGGGGGAGCAGGGTACGGGAATCGATATGCATTTTCGCCCTTGGCGAAAATAGTTGTAGCCACCAGTGTTTTGCACCGGTGGCAGGAACTGTCCACCGGACAGTTCCACTGCTATAGGTTCGACTCCCACGATGCTGCAACTAAAAAACACAAGTGCTCAATCGGGGCACTTGTGTTTTTTGGAGCGGGATACGGGAGTCGAACCCGCCTCTTAGCCTTGGGAAGGCCGCATAATACCGATATACCAATCCCGCATATAGGGGTATTATACCAAATCATTTTGGATATTTCAACCCCTTTTTGTCGAGCAGAACACAAATTCTTCACCGCTTGCAAGAATACCCTCTCAGTCTCGCTACGCTCGACAGCTCTCCCAAAGGGAGAGCGTGTGGGCTCCCCCTTTGTCTGCACTAAATTATCAATTATCAATTGTTAATTATCCATTCTCATTTCCCCGCCACAGTCAGGCCATCCACCAGCGTACTGGGTGCGCCGTAGGCGGTCATGCCGATGGCCTCGGGCAGGCAGGAATTATTGGCAACGGCACGAATATCCCGGAGCAGCTTATAGAAATTACCCGCTACCGTAAAGCCCTTGATAAACTCTGCTTTCTCGCCGTTTTTCACCAAAAAGCCTGCGCTTTGGAGAGAAAAGTCACCGGTCACGGAGTTTGCGCCGGCGTGGAGGCCACTCAAATTCGTGATATACACGCCATCGCCCGCCATGTTAAGCAGTTCCTGCTCGCTTAAGTCCCCACCGCAAATATACATGGAATAGGCCCGGGTGCTGACCGGGGCATCGTAGTGACCCTTGGAGCCGTTGCCGGTGGTGGTTTTCCCGGCAACCCTTGCGGTTTTCAGGTTATACAGCAGGGTGTTCAGCACACCGCCCTCAATGACCTTTTTCGTCCCCGTGGGGCTGCCCTCACCGTCAAAGGCCATGGGAATGGGGCTGTCAGGGTGGAACGGATCATCCACTAAGGTCACACAGGGCGCTGCAATGACCGTTCCTTCACAGCCGGAGAGCTTGGAAAGCCCCTTTTGGGCCCGGCCTGCAAAGAAAATATCACTAAATACACTCAAAAGGTCCGCCATGGCCTTGGGCGCAAAAATAACAGGCACTGCTCCGGTCTCCGGCACTGCGCCGCCCAGCTTCTCTTTGGCTTTTGTAACCACTTCCCGGGCCAGTGCGGCAGTGTCCATGGTGCCGGGGGCGCCCAACCTAATCTTGTGCTCACTGGCCTTCTCACCGTCCCCCTCCACCACAGTGCTGAGGATCAGGGCGCAGATATCCACCTTGGTGCGGACATTCAGCCCCTTGGAGTTGTAAATTTCGATCACATTCTCTTCGGCAACACCTCTTGTGGTGGTGCCATCGGCTGCGCCTGCGGCGTAGAGTGCCCCTTGGGCCTCCAAAACCAAATCCATCAACTGCTTTGTTTCAGGCAGCTTATAATTCTTGCCGGACCACTTGCGGTAATTCTGACCGCCCTCGGCCAAAAACACCTGCTCCTCCGCCTCCAACACAGAAGCGTTATCCACCGCCCGGGCAACCAATCCGGCGGCATCCTCCATTGCCTCGGTGGAGGCGTAGCCCATCTTGCCGCCGTAAATGCAGCGGAAGCACAGGCCGCCATCCGCAGAGGCGGAAAAATCGTTGATCTCCTGCTTGTAAGCAGATATCACCGTAGACTGACAGCCCTGATAGTAAATCTCGTATTCCGTAAGGCCCTGGGCCGCAGCGGCCTCAAATACCGCATTTTTAAAGCTTTTAAAGTCCATTTATCTGCCTCCTACCGTAATGGCCGACACCCGGATCAGGGGCTGACCCACGTTGGTGGGAATAGAGCCGCTTGAAGAGCCGCACATACCCTGTCCCATTTCCAGGTTTTCGCCCACCATATCAATATTTTGAATGATCTGGGCACCCTTTCCAACCAGAGACGCGCCACGGACCGGCTCACAAATCACGCCGTTACGAACCATATAGCCCTCACTGACAGCGAAGTTAAAGTCGCCGGTGACGGGATTGACGGAGCCGCCGCCCATTTCTTTTGCATAAAGGCCGTACTCCATGGAGGCGATAATGTCCTCATTTTTGTCATTACCGGCGGCAATATAGGTATTGGTCATGCGGGATGTGGGATTATAGGCATAGCTCTGCCGCCGGCCACTGCCGGTACTGCGCATACCCATCCGCCGACCGCCCATTTTGTCGATCATATAGGATTTCAGCACACCGTTTTCGATCAGCACATTTTTCTGTGCAGGTGTACCCTCGTCATCTATATTGACAGAACCCCAGGCGCCGGGTATGGTGCCGTCATCGATGGCCGTAACCTTGCCTGACGCAATTTTCTCTCCGATTTTTCCAGCAAAGGGGCTTCTGCCGTAGGCAACGGAGGATGCCTCTAAGGAATGGCCGCAGGCCTCATGGAAGATCACACCGCCAAAGCCGTTTTCAATGGCAACCGGCATTACACCTGCAGGACAGTAGCCCGCATTTGCCATGGTCACCGCCTGCTTTGCCGCCCGCAGACCAACCTCCTTGGGAATCACGGTGTCGAACATCTCCAGGCCCATTCTGCGGCCGGGGTTGTAGCTGCCGGTTTGGGACTCGCCGTCCTTTTCCGCCACCGCAGAAATAGAAAGCCGGGTGCGGACCTGACGGTCCGGGGTGTAAATGCCATCGGTATTAGCAATTAAAATATTGTGATCCACAGCCTGAATGCTGCCGGTGACCTGGGCGATCAATGGATCAAAATTTTTGGCGGCAAAATAAGCCTCTTTCAGAATATCCACCTTCACCCGATTACCGGCACTGCAGGGATCGGTGAGAACAGGATGGATATCCTGAAGCTCCACAGGCTTTAAGCAAATATCGATTCCCGCTGTGCCTGCACCCAGGGCATCCGCCACCTGCTTAGCGCAGCGTAAAAGTCCGTTTTCCGAGGTATCCACCGTAGAAGCGGACACACACCGCAGGCCCTTAAAGGCCCGAATACCCACACCTGCAATAACCGTATCCTTCACGGAATCCACCTTGGAATTGATCATCATAATGGTATGATTGAGGGTGTACTCCCCAAAAAGCTCACCGTAATCCGCACCACTGCTGCAAGCCACCTGCAGCACCCTGGCGCAAAGCTCCTTCGAAATCATAAGCATTCCTCCCTTTTTCTATATTTTACCATTATTACCCCCACATTGCAAGAACATACACTTTACTTTTCTTTTAAAAAACTGTACAATATAGAAAACGCAGAGTGCAGAGTGCAGAACTATGCGAAAACCTAACCATTTCCACCGTCATTCTGAGCAGAGCGTAGGGGCGATTCACGAATCGCCCGCAAAGAATCCGTTTCTTAATTATCAATTATCAATTTTCAGGACGTGAACAAATGAAACGCTGGCTGTTATACACACTGATCGGTATATTTTCAATTTTATTCTGTGTCAGTGGCTACTTTTTGCTGAGCTATCAGCAGGAGTCTACAGAAAATGAGCAACTGTACGAGGATCTGTCCCAAATCGTGGAGCAGGTACGGCAGACCATTCCGGAGGAGACTGAGCCGGAGACGGACACCGCCGAGCCTGATGCCCCAACCGAACCAACGGAGCCGGTCATTTTGCCGGAATATGCCCCCATTTACGCTTTAAATAACCACCTGGTAGGCTGGATTCAAATCGAAGGCACCGAGATCAATTACCCGGTGCTGCAGACCCCGGCGCAGCCAAACTTCTATATAAATCACAACTTCGAAGGTAAGAACAGCAAATACGGCGCAATTTACGCCCAGGAGACCTGCGATGTATTCACCCCCAGTGACAATGTGGTGCTCTACGGCCACCGTATGAATGACGGCTCCATGTTCGCAGACCTTTTAAAATATAAGGACAAAAGCTTTTATGAGGAGCATAAATATATCCACTTTGACACCCTCTATGAGCGGCAAACCTATGAGATCTTCGCTGTTTTCCAAATTAAATCTGTGGAGAATAATACCTTTCAGTACCACCAGTTCGTGGACTTTGAATACGAAAGTCAGTTTAACACCTTCATGAGCCGGGTGGATGTGCTGGAAAAATACGACACCGGCACCACCGCCTGGTTCGGCGACGAATTACTCACCCTCTCCACCTGTGAGAAATCCTACAGTAACGGAAGATTTGTGGTCATGGCAAAAAAGATAACGTAACGGGCGATTCACGAATCGCCCGCAAAAGGCCTTCCCCTCCGGGGAAGGTGGCCGAGCGGAGCGAGGTCGGATGAGGGCGGTACGCGGTTTATTTATATATCGGCGTTTCGGCGAATTTGCACTGCAGCAACCTCATCCACCGCTTTGCGGCCCCCCTATCAATTATGCAATTTTTCTTTCATTTTCTATTGAAAAACCTTGTATTTCGTGTTATAATTCATTAAAAGTGGAAGGAGGGTCACTATGATACTGGAATTCGGTTATGGCAAGGGCGTTCAAACGGTTCATGTGCCGGACAAAAATGTGTTGGGCGTGCTGATGTCCAACCCCATGGAGCATCTGCGACATGGGCAGGAGGCGGTGGAGTTTTCCCTCCAAAATCCCATCGGCGCACCGAAATTAAGCACCCTTGTAAAGCCCGGTCAGAAGATTGCCATTATTACCAGCGATATCTCCCGCCCCCTGCCCGGCTTCGATGTGCTGCCCCCGGTGCTTCGGGAGCTGTTTTCCGCAGGCATCAAGGCAGAGGATGTGACCATTGTGTTCGCCCTGGGCTCTCACAGACCCCATACCAAAGAGGAAATGATCGCACTGGTCGGTCAGGAGGTCTATAATACCGTCCGCTGTATTGACTCTGACCCGGAGGACTGTATACATATGGGCACCACTAAGGCCGGTACGCCTGTGGATATCACCCGCTCTGTTGCAGAGGCGGACTTTAAGATCTGCCTTGGTAATATTGAATTTCACTACTTTGCCGGTTACTCCGGCGGCGCAAAGGCCATTATGCCCGGCGTGTCCACCAGAGCTGCCATTCAGGCCAACCACCGCATGATGGTGTCCGAGGATGCCTGTGCCGGAAAACTCATAGGCAACCCCATCCGCATCGACATTGAGGAAGCAGGTCACATCTGCGGCATCGATTATATCGTAAATGCGGTTTTGGACGAGCATAAGCATATTGTGTACTGTGTGGCCGGTGATGTAACTGCTGCCCACAGAGAAGGCTGTGCGTACTTAGATCAAATGTACCGCTGCAATATTCCCCAAAGAGCGGATATTGTCATTGTCTCCCAGGGTGGTGCCCCCAAGGACGCCAACCTGTATCAGACCCAAAAGGCACTGGATAACGCCAAGCACGCCGTGAAAAAGGGCGGCACGATCATCCTCATCGGTGCTTGTCCCGAGGGTCTTGGCAGCAAGAAGTTTGAGCAGTGGCTGACGAGCGCACCAACCGCCCATTCCATGGTGGAGCGGATCGGCAAGGAATTTGAGCTGGGCGGCCATAAGGCGGCAGCCATTGGCATGGTGCTGGAAAATGCGGCTATTGATTTCGTGTCTGAAATGGACCCGGAATTTGTAAAGAGCATCTTCCTGACCCCCCGCAGCTCCGCTCAGGAGGCCTTCGATATCGCCTATGCGAAATACGGCGAAAACGCCACGGTCATCGCAATGCCCTTCGGCGGTGCCACCCTGCCCATCTGCCATATTTAAATTGCTTTAATATTAAGAATTTAGAGAACCTTTAAATGATGCTTGTCATTCTGAGCGCAGCGAAGAATCCGTTCTTTAATTCTTAATTATTAATTATTAATTGTTAATTATTTTTAGGAGGTATATTCCAATGGACTACGCAAAAGAATCCCTGAAGAAGCACGCCGAGTGGGGCGGTAAGATCGAAGTGATCGCAACCGTGCCCTGCAAGACTAAGGACGACCTGTCCCTGGCCTACACCCCCGGTGTTGCACAGCCCTGTCTGGAGATCCAGAAGGACGTCAATAAGTCTTATGAGCTCACCCGCCGCCACAACCTGTGCGCCGTTATCACCGATGGCACCGCAGTGCTGGGCCTGGGTGACATCGGCCCTGAGGCCGGTATGCCTGTTATGGAGGGCAAGTGCGCACTGTTTAAGTCCTTCGGCGACGTGGATGCCATTCCCCTGTGTGTCAAGAGCAAGGACGTTGACGAGTTCGTCAACGCTGTGTACCTGATCAGCGGCTCCTTCGGCGGCATCAACTTAGAGGACATCTCCGCTCCCCGCTGCTTCGAGATCGAGCGGAAGCTGAAGGAAAAGTGCGACATTCCCATCTTCCACGATGACCAGCACGGCACTG
>CAYMPY010000027.1:0-18501 GCA_964392535.1 uncultured Oscillospiraceae bacterium | reverse complement strand
TCAGCTTCTCCACCAACGGCTCCGGCAAGGGCGGCACTGTGAAGCTCAGCCACGATGCTACCGCTATCGCCAAGGAAATGGCTCCCGAGTTCGACATCGATGGCGAGATGCAGTTCGATGCAGCTGTTGCTCCCGAGGTCGGCCAGCTGAAGTTCCCCGGCTCCAAGGTTGCAGGCCATGCCAACACCTTCATCTTCCCCCTGATCGAGGCCGGTAACATCGGTTACAAGATCGCTCAGCGTCTGGGCGGCTTCGAGGCCTACGGCCCCATCCTGCAGGGTCTGGCAGCTCCCATCAACGACCTGTCCCGTGGCTGTAACGCCGACGAGGTCTACAAGATGGCCATCATCACCGCTGCAATGGTGTAATACGTACATATCAAAAAAGACACGGCCCTGTGCCGTGTCTTTTTTGATACACGTCGCCTGCAGGGCGACATATCGTGTGCCCTCGGCACATATCGCTTCCCGCAGGGAAATATCGCAAATTCCGTCAGGAATTTATATCGCCCATTTTGCGATATGTTGCTCCGCAACACGATATATTTACTTCGTAAATGCGATATATTACTTTGCAATGCGATATATTGGCTTGCGGCCAATGTGTAAGGTAGGACGTACTGCGTTCGTAACCGAACAACGGACCGTCCGGGAGGCCGGTCCCTACTTTGCATGGTCTCGAGTTGTTTTATAGATATACTGTATATCCACTTAGCACATTATAACACATAATCTATCTAAAATAAATACACAATATATTTATTTTGATGTGATTATATGGCTGTTAAGAGTGTATCTATTCGAATTGAAGAGGAAATGCTGAACAAGATCGCATATATTGCAGATTACGAAGGCCGAAGCGTCAATAGCCAGGTGCTGGTTTTGATTCGGGAGCATATCAAGGCTTTTGAGCAGACCAATGGATCAATTAGCGGCGATGTGGCACCGGTGTCCAATGTAAAACCTGCCCGAAAGTAAAGCATCCTAAGCAGGGGTTATGGCTATGATCAGATTCGAACGACTGTGGAAAACCATGGAGAAAAAGAAGGTTTCCACCTATCAGCTACGGGAGCAATGCGGCATCGACAGCAAAACCGTTCGCCGCTTAAAGGCCAATGACAATATGGAGACCAAGACCTTAAATAAGCTGTGCACGTTTTTAAACTGCCGTCTGGAGGATATTGCAGAGTTTATCCCGGACGGAGAATAGCACACAGGGGATATTCTTGCCCTTTGGACATAGATATTTAAGGCTGCTTACAAGGACCGTCGAGGACGCCGGTCCCTACAATGGGTAAATCACCTTAATGAGACAGCCCCCTCAATTAAATTTGCCCGAAAGGGCAAATTGAACTTCACTTGGTCTGCAAGACCAAACTTCACAGCGGGCGATTGATAATCGCCCCTACTACGTTGTAACGACTAAAACTTTATTATTTAATTTCCTATTTATCGGGTTCTGAAAGTCACACAATAATACCTTCTCCCGGGGAGAAGGTGGCACGGCGCAGCCGTGACGGATGAGGAACGGCGAAACCTTAGCTGCTGTAGAAAGTCTGTTACAAAGCAAAAACCTTTAGGTTTCCGCCCGCATTCCTCATCAGTCTCGCTTCGCTCGACAGCTTCTCCCCGGGAGAAGCGATAGTGTGCGCACTGCATTCCACACAGTGTTCGATATATTAGAAGTTTATTTCATCCCAATATACAGCTTTAGTTGTTACAGCGTACTGCTTCACTGCTTTTATCTATATGTATCCATCCCGGAGGTGAATAAGCATGACCCGAACATATATATTGCGTCCGTATAAAGCATTTTATGTGATATCTTTTTGCCTTGCAATTTGTTGTATTCTTTCCGTTTTGGTAGCCTTCGTTTGCTTTATCAGCTATGGTATATGGGAAATGCTATGTGCCTTGGGGGTACTGTTGATCCCTGTGCTGATTCTGTTTTATTTTGCGCATAAGGCAAACAGAATTGTGGTAGCTTTTGATTCCTTCGGATTTGAAATAAGAAATGATCATGGTGCGACCTGCAAAAAGTGCTGGTCGGATTATAAAGGAATATATTGGGAATATAGCAGCTACGGTCATCATTACATCCTTATTTTCCCCAATGCGCTTACAGAAGCGGCGCAAAAAAGAATATGCAACAGGGCGGAATTTCGATTGAAATGCACAACGGTGCTGGATGATGGGTTTGCGATTGCTGATCCGCTGTGCAGAGGAAAGAAATATAGTGATATGATTCCTTTTTCGCCGCAATAATGGTGTCCCTTAAAAATTTCAGGAGGTGTCAACGACACCTCCTGTTTTTTTACTTTTCTGCTTCTTCCTTAATGACCTTCAATGCAGGCTTAACGCGCAGACAGACAATTCCGTACTCGCCACGAGGCAGCTTGGTTGCTGTTGCGCAGAAGCCTGCGCCACGCTCATCACAGTAACCGTCTTCGACCAGCTTCATCTGAAATTTATTCATGATTATACTACCTTTATATTTAATAACTATTTGACAAAAGCTGCTCAAAACCATTCATCCACTGCTCCTTGATCAGCGCATGACCGGCAGGAGTGGGATGGACACCGTCTTTCAGCCAGTAATCGTCGGGCCGATTCTCCTGGGCCCCGGTAAGGCGATCCTGAAGGGGTACGAACACTAAATTATATTTTTCAGCCAACCGTTTTACAGCTTCTGAGCGCTTATCGCATTCGCTGCGGAAAAATTCCCAACGGTCAGGATGCTCCTCGGTATTTTCTGTAGCAGTGCCGGGCAGCACAAAGGGCTCTAAAAGCATCAGCTTCAGCTCCGGCAGAGCCGCCTTTAATTCTTCGATCAGCATTCCATAGATCTTTTCGAACTTCTCCGCATCCACGCCGTTTTGGCTTGTATACTCGTGCCACACATCGTTAATGCCGATGAGGATACTCATATAATCCGGCTTTAAATTGATCATATCCTTTTTGATCCGGGCGTAGAGATCCACCACCCGATTCCCGGAAATACCCCGGTTATAGCAGCGATAAGACTCCGGATATTCATAGCCCAGCTCCGCTTCTGCCAAATGGGCATAGCCCCGTCCGTTGTGGAGTGTTTTTTCCTTATCCCGACCGCAATCGGTAATAGAATCTCCCTGAAATAAAATAACCTTAACACCCATGGTTTTCAGCTCCTTATTTAAAAATAATCATAACGCATCTGCTTGCGCAGCAGCAGGTAGCGGGGGATGAAACAGCCGTTTTCGTCTTTGCGCCAACCGTTACCGGTGGGATCCCAGCCCTTGGTCAGCATCTGACAATCGGGCAGCTGTTCGGCCACCTCGGCCAGCTGCTCTTTGGTGATGCCATCGCACATCACGATCCGCAGCCGCTCCAGCTTTTTCAGGCCGTACAGCGGGGTCAGGTCGGTTATGTTGAGGTTACTGATGTTCAGGTGCTTCAGCTCTGTGCAGTTGGCCAAGGGCGACAGGTCGGTGACATTGGTTGTAAAGACCTCCAGGTATTCCAGCTTGGGGCAATTTGCCAGGGGGGACAGGTCTGCACAGCTTGTCAGTGCAATGATTGCTGCCTCCAGCTGGGGCATACCGGCCAGGAAGGAGAAATCGGAAACGAAGGGATTATGGCCAAAGTCCACATATTTGGTTTCGTTGCAGTAGTACAGGACCTGGCAGTTACTGTCCCGGACCTTCAGGGTACGGATCAGCTCCGTGTCTGTCAGGTAGGAATAAGAATTGATGTAGCCGGTGGAGGGCCGACACAGCCAAACACGCCACACGATCTTGGTCTGTGGAAAATCAGAACGGAGCTGTGCCAGCACCTCGTTATCAATATTGCAGGTATCCAGCAGAAAGTAATTACAGCTGGTCAGATAGGGCAGCACCGCACGGATCTGGGATACACCGTCATTGCCGATGGGCGTCCAGGCGTACTTGATCTGCGCGTCCTCGGAAGAGACCTTCTTGCCGAAAAGCTTAAAATTAACCTCCAGCTTTACATGGGGTACGGCCTCCCGGACCATATCCAGGTAAGAGATGGTATCCAAATCGTAGATGCAAGTGCCGTTGTCATTGACAAAATCAATGGTCTTCAGCATGGGCAGCAGTGCGGCCACACGGGCAAGCTCCGCGCTTTTCTCCACAGGCATGGCGGTCATGTTCAAAGAAGTGGTGTCCATGGGGATGGGCTGGCCGAACAGAGTCAGCTCGTAGTTTACCTGGGCAGTGGGGAATGACCGGTTCAACTGTTTGATCTGCTCAAAGGAAAAAACGGTAAGACCCAATTCCACGGTCCTCACATTGGTCAGCTCCGGGGCTGCAGACAACAGGCAATCCCAATCGTACTCAAGGACCGTCAGATCCAGTGTATCTGCATACCGGTCGACCTGAGTACCGCCAATATCCAATGTGGGCGAAAGGGTTTCTTCTGTGACGGATGGCGCAGGGTCTTTTGCGGGGGCTTGGGAACAGCCTGCCAGGACAAATGCCAGGGCAGCCGCTAAAATAATCCACGCTTTTTTCATAATGTACTCCTTTACAGTATACTTCCTGTAACACTTTGCATAATGGTAATTTCTGTAACGCCGGGATAGCTGCGCAGCTGGTCCAGGTCACGAAGCCCTTTATTGCCCAGATGGAGCTCGGCAACGACCTCGGTGGAGGCTGCGTTGATGGTCTTGTTTTTCAGCTTAAAGCCGGGCATGGCGGAGAGCTCACCCTCGGCCTCGCTGTCGGCACTGCAGCGGAGTACCACCATGTAGGTATCGGCCTTGCTTTTCTTACCAAATACATACACGCCCACAAACAGCACACCCAAAATCAGTGTTGCCAAAATGGAAATGGTGATGTAGCCTGCACCGCAGATGATGCCGGTGGCAATGGCCCAAAACAGAAATGCGGTGTCGGAGGGCTCTTTTACTGCCGTGCGGAAACGGACGATGGACAGCGCACCCACCATACCAAGGGACAGCACCACATTGGAGGTAATGACCTGAATGACTACGGCGGTGACCATGGCGATCATAATGAGGCAGCCAGCAAAGCTGCGGCTGTAACACACACCTGCGTAGGTGATCTTGTAAATAAACACGATAAACAGGCTCAGCACAAAGGCCAGCACAATGGCAATCAGCATTTCACTGACGGAGATGGCTGAAAACTCAGCCACGAAACTACCTTTTAAAATATCTGCAAATTTGATCATAAGAACGTTCCCTTCTGAAGTTTTTCTTTGTAGGGAACGGATTTATCCGTTCCGTGGTTTGGCGGAATGCATAAATGCATTCCCTACATCAAATTCATGCAAAGAGCAAATTTGGAAATCGCCATGGGGGCTTTTGGGATATCCGCTAAACAGGCATCCAGATAACCGGGAAGGAAATCGTCGAATTTCACTTCTAAGATCACCTGCTCCGGCTCCAGCACCGGGATCATGGCATCCGGTGAGGCAAACAGGTCACCCTGATAGGGCTTTGTCCGCAAATTCTCATCGATGGTGATGCGGGTGTTGCCGTCTGCGCACACAAAGGGCGTGCGGTCGTAGTCCACCAGCACCATGGGTCTGCCGCCCCTGGCGGCGCAATAGAGCCGCAGCTCCTCAAGCAAGCTGTCATTCCGGCCAACCATAGGGAGCGGAGAAATATTTTGCTTGCCATCCCAATATGAGGCGGTAGATCCCTCGGCTTCGCTCGGGATGACAACGCTTTTTCTTGGATTCTTTTGCAAGGACCGGACCTGAGAAAGGCTCAGGCTCATAGCGGTTTTGCGGGTCAGGTGGCCTTTTTTCTCTTTCTTTTCAAGCTTGAAAATGCTGTTTTCGTAGTTGTAGCAGCGGATACGGTACTTGGTGCGGTTATCTACGCCGGATACCTTATCGTAAAACGCATTGGCAGCCAAATCGTCAAAATACAGGCTGCGGATGGTGTACTGCCCGGTGGGGCCTGCGTGGCGGTCATGGTGTATAAAGCCCTTGAGCCGCTGCTTTAAAAGCTCTGCGGAGGCCCGGGAGATCAGGTACTTATATTCATGTCTGAAATTCTTCACTGTTTATTCCTCAAAATAGGCATTGAGCTCTGCCCTGGTCCAGTTTACTGCCAAACAGAAATCGTTTTTCATATACTCCGCACGGCCCGTGCAGTGCTGCCGCAGGTTCTTCAGAACCATTTCCCAGCCGTAGTCCGGTATATTCCACTGCTGCTGTTCATAGGGCATCTCACTGCTGATCTGCGCTGCCATCTTATCAATGGTACTGAGCATATTTTCATCAGACAGCGGGCCGCTGAGCCAGAAGGCCAGCCGCTCTGCCATCAGCTGTTGAAATTCCTCGTTTGTCATTAAGGCACTGACCATGGTACCGTGAATAAAGGTGGTTTGCAGTTCCCCAAAGCCGGAGCCGGTGGACATGAAGCCCAGATCCAGGTCAGATAGGGCTAAGTGCCACAGACCGTCCAAAGAGCTTTGGTAATAGCGGACATTTTCATAGATGTCAATATTTTTAATATAGGCCTGCAAGATGATCCAGTCCGCAAAGCTTTCCATATGCAGCACAGTTTTTGCATACTCGTAATTTTCTTTGGATGCCAGGGAGTTGTTTTTACAGAAAATGTAAAATTCGTTGAGGCTGTTATGCTCGTCAATGGGGAAGCGCACCATGGACACAGTATCTGCCGGCACATTGTTATAGCTGGCATAATGGGTGGCTGTGTGCTGTTCCCGGATGGCATACAAGCCCCAGTATTTACCGTTTAAATACAGGGATACATACTTATACTTCTGTACCACCAGGGTGCTGTTGCCCTGCATGGCAATCTCACTCATCAGGCTGTCATGAAGCTGGGTGGAATAGGTGGATTCGTGGGCGGTTCTCAAAAGCAGGGAGCGGAAAACCGTCACCTCACCGTCTTCAAACACATCATAGTACAGCGCACCGTCCAAATTATCCTTAAATCGCAGGGTAAAGGATTTTTTATCAAAGGCAATGACGGTGGTGGCGCCGTGCAGGCTCATTTCGTTGTCAATGGAAAAGCTGCCGTCACTGCCTGCATAGGCCACATTGGCGGGGAAATGGATTTCCTTTACGGACTCGTCACCGTTACGGTATACACCGTTTGCACCCCATAAATAATCCGGGTCTGTGACAAGGCTCACCACCGGCAGGTCATGCTCCCGGCCAATAACGAAGGTCACATTGTAAATGCTGCTGGGAAGCTTTCCTTCTTCACAGGCAATGGCCCGGATTACGGTGGTTTCCGTAACGGTAATAGGGCCGTTATAGATATAAGAGCGGGCAGATGGCTCGTCACCGCCCAAGGTATAATAAATCGTGCCGTTTGCCTTCAGCTCTAAGGTGAAGGGACCGGTGCCGGAATACACACCAGCGGCCCGGTCTGATACGGGCATTGCGCTGATTTCACGGTATCCGGCCTTATTAGGGTTTCTGGGGCTGGGCTCCATGTAAGAGAATCCGCCGATCCCTTCTGTCCGACCATAGCTCATACCGGCGGGAATGCCACTGAGATACACATAGTCAACCAGGTTGCTGCCGTAAAGCAGCAGCCGATCCTTGGCGGCGTTGAGGGCAAAGGGCGCATGACTTTGACCCAATGCAGTGTTGCCGGACAGGAAAATAATGTGGGTTTCACCGGGGGCTAAGGTCACGTTGGGAAGCTGGAACAGCTGGGGGCTGTCCGGGTCATCGGTTAAATAGTAACTGCTTAAATTGACGGACTCAGCAGAAATATTCCTGATTTCCACCCAGTCATAGCACATACCCAGGGCCTGGGGCATATACTTGTCGTTGGAGGTCATAACCTCCCAAATGGCCAGGGGTCCGGCACTTACATGGGCATCCCCGAAGGCCTGGTAGCCTGCATCGGTGTTGGGGAAACCCGGGGTGGGCTTGTCCAGCAGCACGCCGGTTCCGTCAAAGGAGCGGTTCACCTCCGCCTTGCCAAAAACAACATGGGAAACTGTGTTGCCGGTAAAGGTGCTCAGCAGAACCTCCTCACCGTCGGCAGACAGGCTGAACTCCGGGGCAGTGCCGCAGTGGATCAGCAGGTACTGACCGGGGGCAATGGTGGTGGCCGGGAAGGCCCACTTGTTGGGAACGGTACTGTCGTCAGACAGCCACCAGCCGGTAAGCTCTACGGTGGTATTACCGCTGTTATATAGCTCGATCCAATCGTTAAACTGTCCGTTTTCGTCGGCGATCAGGGTGTCCTGGCTGCTCATGACCTCGCTGATGGTGATATTCTTTGCGCCGATGGCATTTAAAAAGTCGTCATAGCCCTTTTCGGTGTTGGGAAAGCCCGGGGTGGGATTTTCTACAGTCTTGAAGCTGCCATCAGCCTGCAGTGCCTGAGACCCTTGCTCCAAAGGCGGGCTCTGCACGATCTCAATGATCATGCCGCCTGCATTTTTCAGAACTACCGATTCCTTTGCGCTTTGGGAAAGTCCGAAGGGTGCAAGGCCGGGGACGTTTTCTGCGCAGTATACCGTGAGATAGCCGCCGGGCTGGATCACCGTACCTGCCGGGAAGATGTACTTATCGTTGCCGGGGTTGTCCGACAGAATAAAGCCGGAGATATCTACAGCGGTGGTGGCGGTGTTGTAAAGCTCCACCCAATCACAGGCGATTTTCTGATCCGGGGCAAAGCCGTTGCCTGCGGAAGAAAATTCGCTGATCCGTACCGGGGAAACATTTTCGTTGTAAATATCCTGTGCGGCATCCTCCATATCGTTTGCCATACCGGGTGTGGGGGACATGGTCAGGGACCAATCACTGTTTTTCGTACGGATCATGGCCTGATCCGGGTCGGTAGCCACGGTGACCACCTGATCCACAATGGCGTTATTGGAGGCAATCAGGTAGAAGGACTCGCCGCCGGAGCGGGAAATGCCAAAGGGGGCATAGCCGTCCACGGTTTTATCGCACCAGACAACCAGATACTGGCCCGGCTGGATCACGGTGCCTGACGGGAAGCCATAGCGGAGAGAACCTGCAATATCACCCAACTGATAGCCGGTCAGGTCCACCGCATAGCTGCCGCCGTTGTGGAGCTCAATGAAGTCCACACACCGTCCGTCTGCATTGGGCGAGCCGGTATTGGAGGCTAAGATTTCTGATATGTACACCGGAAATTCCTCTCCGTCACCGGAAACGCCGATGACGATCAGGCATACCGCTACCAGCAGCACCACAGCCGCCAGCCAGAGATATGTGCCCTTTCGGAAACGAGTTTGTTTTTTCATACGCATACTTACCTTTTTGTTTATTGAAGCTATCAACAATTATATGACAACAAGCCCACAAATGCAACAAAATATTGCACGGTTTTGGAATTACCAAAGCCGTGCAATATTTTTGATTCATATAGGTTTTGACTCAGTTGACGAAAATTTTAAATGCTGTCAGCTCCACAGCGGAACCCTCACCATGCTCTACGGTTGCAGTTACTAAAACGCTGCCGTCTGTTAGCCGCACACCGCTGCAGAGCCGGACAGAAGCTGCTCCAAACAGCTCCGCAGCTTCAGCTGCACCGATCCAATTTCCGGAAGCATCCCAAAGCATAACCTGCTGGGTTTCACCGCTAAGGCCCATGTAGCCGGTTGCGGTTTTTGTAAAGAACACCATCTGCCGGAAGGCCTCAGGGTTTTCGCAATTCAATGTCATTTGCAGCTTTCCGTTTTTGTCGCAGACGTACATACCGTACGCACCGTTTTTATCGATACCGCTGAAATAAATTTGATCCTCATCCACCGTCAGGTATGCAATCTCCGAAACTGCCGGAAGTGTGATTTGCTCAGCTGTACGGCGGCCTCCGTTTAATCCTGATACACGCAAACAGGAAGGACTCTTCTCCCAGGTGAAGGCCCAGGTCCCGGAGGGTGCCACTGCAGTCTGCCTGAACTCACTTGATTCGTAGATCACAGCATCATCCTGTATACATATAACTTTTCCTGTCTCCAAAGAGGACAGCCACAGGACACCGGTTTCATCGGCACAGATGTATTTGTACTTTCCGTCTACATCCTTTGTTTTGGAGTAGGTAAAGCCTTCTCCGTCAAAGCTGTAGACATTCAGTAAATTGGTGTGGAGGATATAGGCCTGATCATCATAAACTGCGACCCGATGATTGCCACGGTCACCGGTAATCACAGGCTCTGCAAAGGGCAGCCAGGTGCTGGAAACAGTGCATCCACCAACATCGGCAGTGCTATTTTCCGCAGCAAAGGGCGTACCGTCCCAATACCAGGCGCTCTCCGCGACTTTTTCGCCAAGCATGGTGAATTTCAGATTTTCCTGCAGCAGCCGTTCAATATGTGTATTTTCTTTCACAGAGCTTCGGATATACACCGTCATGCCCAGGTCCTTATTGCGTCCGATGTACAAATAGCAGGGCTGGCCGTCATATTCCGCCTTATGCTTCAGAAAAGAAATTCCGCTGATCTCCACAGCATCCTTTGTGCTGATCTCTGCATAAGACCGGGCATCAATTCCAAATGCATTCAAATAGTACAGGAATGAATCGAAGCTTTCCACCGAGGCCTTGACCACCACATAGATTTCCCCTTCAGAGGAATTCTCCCGAAACTCCTCATATTCCTCCAGCCAAAATGCGCAGTAGTTTTCCAATCTACGATTTCCGTAGTTCCATCTCGCCTCATCGTAGGTTATGGTCCAAAGACTGGAGTACTGGGTATTCCAAATTTCTTCGTGGGCAGGCAGCGTTTCCTCGGTGGGTGCGTAGGTTTCCTCAGTAGGTACGGTCTCAAAGCTTTCTGCCGTTTCGGCTTCCGTTTGCTGCTTCTGTTCTCTGCGATCGTTGTCGACATCCTCTTCACCGCAAGCCATCATAGACAAAACCATCACAAAAGCCAGCAGCAGAGTCAATAGTCTTTTCATGATCATTCCCCCTTGATATGATGGCTGCACACGCATGGACGGTCACTGCTTTGAATCGACTCCATATGGTACTGACACATATTTGCCAAGCCTTTTTGATAGTATCTACACTGGTCACATGTGTTTCCGGTCATAATATCCACAAAAGTTGCGCGCTCCAAGTCAGTACCTGGTAAACCTATGGAGCGTATAACCTCCCGCCCCCCAAAGATGTTCCGAATCAGCCAATACAAAATAACCGGCAGCAGAATCGATACGATCTCATTGATGATAAAATCACTGAAGCTTTCGGAGATGATGATGTTTTTAATCAGAGAGTACACCAAATAGACCAGCAAACCGCCGTATAAGACGGTGTCCCGAACCTTTTTGCCCTTTTCGGATTCAAACAGCCAAATTACAAATGCAAACAAGCCGATCACAAGGAGATTCTCAATCAGAAGTACAATAAAACCGCTAAAGGAATCGGTGCAGGACCAGCTGAGCAGCACTGTGCCAAGCAAAATACCGCCACCGATCAAATAGGGCAGGATCGTGTGCACAAGCTCCATTGCGCCATCCACAAAATTTTCGATCAGCGGCCATATAACAAATCTGGCAAGCAGAAAAACGCCAACTAAAATCAATAGTGTCAGTAATGTTCCCATAATAATACCTCATATCGTGTTTTTTGTAGGGAATGCATTCATGCATTCCAATTAAAAGGGAAAATATGTTCTCTACGTCAGATTGTCTGCGCCCCATTGTAGGTCGGGGCTTATCTCCCGCCGGGGCAAGAGACCGCCGGGAACGGCGGTCCCTACAAGGGATGTTTTAGTGTAAGTAAGCCTTTGCGGAGTCGGTAAACTTTATGAGCGCATCATAAAGGGAATCTGTTTCCCCGTTACGGTTTACATAGCCCTCTATGCTATCCTGTACCGTGCTCAGAAGCACGCCCTTGGCGTTGTAGATCCTGATGGTCACAAGCTGCCGGGCATCGGCATAGACCAGCTGGCTCAGCTCCACGCCGAACAGGCCGCTGACCTCAATGAAGTCCTCGCCCTTTACGGTCACAGACTGCTCATTGCCGAAGTGATCGGTGTAGGAGTAGACCGCATACATGGTGCGGTTCATGCCCTTAAAGGCCACCTGCATTTGGATGCTGCCTTCCAGTACCAGACGGGTACCAAAGTAATTGGTGCCCTCGATGCGGTTGTTAGAGGTGGCAGCAGCTGTCTGCGTACCCCAAGCCTTTTGGGTGTCGGTCAGCTGATTGTTGGCAAGGTCAGCGGTGTTATAATTGAAATTCACCTGCGCTGCTGCGCCGTAGTTCAGCATATCCACCATCATGGTCTGACATTTTGCAGTTTGATTGTCCACGTTCCGCATGACATAGCTGCGGACGGAGTCGGTCTTTGTATTGGAAATTGCCTGACCATCCGCATCATAAATGGTCACGGAAATATCATCTGCCATTTCCTTGGCAGCCAATCCGTCATAGACAATGGCATAATACGGACCCACTGTGCCCCACTGACTTGCAGGAATGGTCTTGGTAGCATCGCCCTTCTCAACCACTGCATACACGCCGGTGATATCCTCAAACTTGCTCATTGCCACACCAAACTGGAATTCTAAGCTGTTACCCAGGATCATGCGAGCTACGTCGATATCGAACTTCTCAATCTCCGGCTCCTCCGGTGCTTCCGCTTTCTCTACCGTGTAGGTGCATTCCACCAGGCCGGTATAGCGGTAGATACCACGGATATAACAGGTATATGTACCCTGTTCTGCGTAATAGATGTCGCCGGAAATGGTGTAATCCAAACCTTCCTTCAACGCTCTTCCGTCGTAACGCACTACAGGATCAATAATCTCCGATTTATCGGATTCTGTCATTGTTGGGAAGGTGATCTTTGCATCCTGCAGGTTCATGTTGGAAGCACCGCAGACAACCACGTAGGATTCGTTCACACTTTCCCGGGGCACATATTTGAAGGTAAGTGTACCGTCCTCCCCTGCTGCAGCCTGTGCGATATACAGCAGATTATCTGCAGCCAAACGATCCTTTGCACTCAGACTTACCATAGCCAGCATCAGATATTCCTCTCCAGGCACTAATCCGCTAAAGGTTGCTATCTCTACTGTATTTTCATCGAGGAATTCTGTATCGTACTCACCGCCAAACACCGCCCGGGTAGCTGGCTTCTTCGTAGCAGCGACACCTACCGCCGGATCATAGGAGATCCAGGCAATTGTTCCGCCGTAATCCTGAAGTGTGTAATCATTCCAGGTGCTGTTACCGGAGGGATAGTAAGCTGTGGCTGTTACCCCATTAAGATACGATCCGTTTGTATCAGGAGCGTTACCTTCGAAAACGATGATCTTCAGTCCGGTGCAATAATAAAAAGCACTATAGCTTATTAATGTAACACTGGAAGGAATTGTAATAGAAGACAATTTTCTGCACCAGCTAAAGGCATTTTCTCCAATATGCGTAACACTATCAGGGATCGTGATGGATTCCAATGCAGAACAACTGCTAAACGCCCCTGAGCCGATGCTTGTCGTGCCTTCTTTGATTGTTACAGTTGCCGGGCAGGTTCCCTTATACGCATAGGCCATTTTTCCAATGTACACCACGCCGTCGGGTTGGTTGTTGAACCACGGAGTCTTATAAAAGGCATCTTCACCGATATTTTGTACGCTATCAGGTATTACGATCGTTTCCAAAGCGGTGCAGTTATAAAATGCACGATATGCAATATAGGTTACGCCATTGGGGATTGTAACAGCAGTCAGAACGGTACAGTCCTTAAATACCGCATTGTTACCAATGTAGGTTACCGTGCCCGGAATCTCATAACTACCGGACAGCTTGCAGGGAGCTTGAATGATTTGTGTTTTATTCTTATCAAACAAGCAGCCATAAGAATCGCTGGAATAGCTCTCACTATCAGGATCAACGATGAACCCGGTCAAGCTGCTGCATCCGTCAAACGCACCGGTTTGAATACTGTTCACACTTGCTGAAATCGAAACAGAGGTCAAGCTTGTGCAGTTGGAAAAAGCAGACCAGCCTATATTTGTTGTACCCTCAGAGAATGTCACTGAAGTCAGGCCCTTGAAACCGGAAAATGCGCGACTTCCTATATATGTGATGTCCCCCGGTATGACCAGATCTGTTACAAGACTATTTTCAATATACAGGTTTTTGGCATAGTGCAAAGGTGTGTATTCCGTGGTAAAATCTATTGCACACCAGGCAGCCAAATCACCGATATACACATCCATTAATCCGGTACAGCCTTGGAAGGAAGACCATTGAATACTTGTTAAGCCTTTACCAATTTTTAGTGTTTTTAAGCCGGTGCAGTTGTAGAATGCATCTCCACCGATACTGGTAACACCGTCTCCAATCTCAACGGAAGTGATTTTACTGCAGTATGCAAACGCATAGCTTCCTATACTGGTTACCTCGTCATCAATGACTACAGACTTTATGTTTTGACGTGCCATATACCAGGGTTGCTGCCCATACGACCAATCATCCATTGCGCCTGTACCGGAAATGGTCAAAATACCATTATCGTATAATACCCAGGACAAATTTTCGCCACAGGTACCTTTTGCATCACCGCGACCAACCCAGGTAATCGTACCACCATAATTCTGCATTTTTCCGGCCCATGTAGTGTCTAAAACAGGGTAATATGCGGTTGCGGTTACATTATAAAATGCATTCTCAGAGATCACAGGGGCTTGACCCTCGAACACAAGTTCCGTTAAGCCGGCACAGCTTTCAAATGCATAATTCCCAATGCTATTCACACTTTCAGGAAATACAAACGAAGTTAACTTTTTACAACCCGAAAATGTACTATACTGAATCTCAGATATTCCCTTGCCAAGCGTTACGGATTCCAAGCTGTCGCAGCTTCCAAAGGCTGATCTTCCAAGACTTGTAACATGATCCGGAATTACGACGGAGGCCAGATTATCATAGTTATAGAAAGCATATGCTCCAATACCGGTAACTCCGTTCGGAATTACCAAATCGGTAACCAATACATTATCCAGGTACAGGGACTCTCCGTGATATAAGGGGTTGGATGAGTAGGAATAGAATTCTATTTCGCACCAAGCTGCCAAATTGGTGATATATACGTCGGTTATTGTATCGATTACGCTGGGTGATTGACTGCCAAATGCATTTTGGCCAATATATTTACAGACACTGCCTTCTTCAAATTCAACAGTTACGATATTGGGTGCGTTGTCCTCAGGCATAATATAGTCCACATATGTATCGAACATATTGGCCGGGATTCGTGTTACCTGCGGTCCGATAATCAGATTTATTCCGGATTCGGCAGTACCGCACCTGTAAAACACGTCCGGATACTTGCCAAAATCACTCAGATTAATGGCATTGAATTGGATTTTCGTCAAACCGGTGCACTGATAAAATGCGTGTCTGCCGATGCTGGTTACATTTTTAGGAATTGTAATGGATTTTAAATTTGTGCACCAATTAAATGCAGCGTAGCCGATTTTTGTAATGCTATCGGTCATATGAATAGAAGTAAGCTGTGAACATGACGCAAAGGCATAATCGCCAATACTGGTAACACCATCATCGATAACAACATGCTTAACAGTATATCCACTCCACGGGACATACTGATGACTACCCCAATTGGTCATTTCGCCTGTGCCGTAAATTGTAAGGACACCCCATGCATTCAACTCCCAAGACAGATTATCTCCACAGGTTCCTTTATCAACCAGAGATACCTTTGTAACAGAATCTGCTGAGACCATATCCATAAAATCTCCAAAGGGGTTTACGAGTAGCATGACTCTGCAGGGTGCTTCAACTTTTGCTGCTTCCGATAATTCATTGCCGTCAATCGTAGCAGAGAAAATGTACGACCCTTTTGTAAGAAACTTCTCGATAATACCCTCGCGGTTTGATAAACCTATGGATACAGCTTCAGTTGCACCTTCTTTTTTCATGAACACTTCAATATCGGGAACACATTCATATTCAGAATTACACGTGCGGATTGTAACCCGATAGGACTTGTATGGACACGATCCAATCATTGGCATGTCGTCATTAATAGACCAATACATATCCAATACTTTGAGCCGCTTAGGCGAAAAACTTCTTGTAAACGTAAGCTTTTTGTTTTTTAAAAACTGTGTTGAAATAGAAAATTCCGCTTTGCCGTACAATTCCATCTTGATGCATCGGTCACATTCGTGTAAAACATCGGCTTGTCCCAAGTCAAGTCCACTATCCGTTTTTCCCTTTAGCTCTGCACCGGCTACGGCTCCCATCGAAACCTCGACAACAGCACCGTTAAGTGCTTTTGCAGTCGGCCCTAAATCCAAGCCCAGAAAAAGGGTTCCTTCCATCTCTATGCTTGAATGCACAATGGGTGTTGTGCTAAGGTTTGTTGTTCCAATATTCGAGTCGTAAGAACCACCTATTGTAAAGCTGCAAGTAAGATCAAATTCAATAGTGCCTTCAAATTCAACCACAAATTTTGGTTCAAAGCCAACCTCTATACACAAGGCCTCCCAAGTAAGCGAAGGTAGCTTCTTTTGAGTTAGCTTCTTGTCCACAAATGTCGTACTGCTGGTAATGGAACCATTTGCGCCAAACTCTACATCGGTTGTAAATGTAAGGAGTTGTTTTTCTGTCGTTAAATAAAACGACATATTCACGGCAAACTTTACACTTAGATTACAACGGAATTTGACCGGATCAGACAATCCGTCCCCTTCTGTAAGGTCTTCATCTATAAGTGAAAACTTTAATGATCCGCTCTCTGTTAAACCTCCATCAATTGCACGGGTGGCCGGCGCATCCTCCACCAGGCCTTCATATGTAACACCTTCGTCCGCACCGTTTTCATCTACAGCGACGTCCTTTGTCTCGCCGTTGTCTTCCAACTTTGCGTAAGCAAACACTTCATCCAAATCCGTGTCATCACCTGTGATGGTAGCAGTGGTGCCATCTAACGTGATGGTGGCCACCTTTACGATCAAAAGGTTATTTTCGCCGTAGGGCAGAACAAAAATATCGCCCTGTGTTAAGGAAGTAACACTTGCATCTGCATTTTCAATCACATATACCGCATTTTCGTCATCAACGCCGGTTACGGTGTTGATACCCTCCTGCTGCTCAAGCATGATAACCGACTCCTCGCAGACCAGAAAGTTGGTCTGCCTGGTGTCTGCTAACGTCAGAACCTTGTCCTGGTCGTAATCGTCAGCAGTTGATGCCAGCAACTCCTGCATTTCCTCTGTGTACATCACGGTTTCATAAGCTGTACACAACGGTGAAAAATCGTATGTATCTACTAAATAGGCCTTTGCTATAAAGTATTCCGGAACATCCTCCAGGACAATGCTGACCTCTGTTTCATCCGGCTGGACTTCCGCTTTACCGCTTGTCAGCAGCTGCAGGCCATCCTCGGTGTACAGGGCCACCACCAGGATCGCCGGTTCAAGGGTCCGGAACTCCGCAGTAGCAACGCTGTCTTCAACCGTCAGGCCCACCACATTGAAGCCACCTGCGGCTTCGTCTGCTTCCTGATAGGCCTGGAGCTCCTGGCTCAGCAGGTTACCTACACTGTTGGTGCCCTCAACGGTCACAGCGCCGGAGTCTACTGTAGCTTTAGGCGTAGTCGTTGTCTGTGCCTGCGTGACAGGAACCATAGAAAGCACCATCACCAAGCAAAGCAGCAACGAAAGGCTTCGTTTCATGATTGTCATAATACATCGCTCCTTTTGTATATTTGAATATACCCCATCATAACATATTCTATGGATTTACGCAAGTGCGTATACGCAGGCGCGAAAAATATTTTACACTACTGTGGGTGATGTTATGACTGTAAAGGATGCTGTTGCGCAGCGATTTGTGGAGCTTTGCACACAAAGAGGGATCAAAACAAACGAACTGGCCAATATTTCCGGAGTAACCGCTTCTTCGGTTTACAGCATGCTGGACTCCCGGCGGCGGGAGGTATCCATTACGCTGATCAAAAAGCTGTGTGACGGTTTAGAGATTTCCTTAAAGGATTTTTTCTCCGGTGTGATCTTTGATGCTTTGGAACAGGAAATACAGTGATCCATGGGCTGCCAGCGGCAGTCCAATTTTTTATTGCTTGGTAGGCGACCAAAGGTCGCCGCTACGCGGGGCTACGGATTCCTCGCAGGCTCGGAATGACAGAAGAAACGTTTAGCTTACCGTGTCATTCTGAGCGGAGCGAAGGCATGGGGCGGCAGATTTCTTGCAGGCTCAGAATGACAGAGAAAACGGTAAGGTTATAGGATCGTTCTGCACTCTGCGTTCTTCGTTCTGCGTTTAAAGGCCCGTCGAGGACGCCGGGCCCTACGAAAAACGCCCTCTGTTCCAAAAGAACAGAGGGCGTAATTTTATTGGATTATTCCTGTTCGGCCATTTCCTTCAGGGCGTCTTTGCGGCTGAAGTTTGCGCGGCCCTTCTCGTCGAAGCCCATGAACTTGACCCAGGTCATGTCGCCCAGGTTCAGCACGTCCTCGACCTTTTCCACACGGCGGTTCTCCAGCTTGGAGATGTGCACCATGCCGT
>CAYMPY010000026.1:0-18577 GCA_964392535.1 uncultured Oscillospiraceae bacterium | reverse complement strand
CGGCCCGTTTCAGCCCATATTCGCAATGAAAGTGATCATCTTGTGGAAGCTGTAGAGGAATTCATCACGGTTATTCGTCAATCAGGTGCGCGAGGAATCCTGTCGCACCATAAGGCCGTCAGAAAGCACAATTGGGGAAAGGTACATAAGACCCTTGAAATGCTCCGTCAGGCTGTGGAGGACGGTGTGGATATTTACTGTGATATTTATCCGTATTGTGCTTCTTCTACATTGTTGTCGCAGGCATTGGTGCCTTTTTCCTGGCGTGCAGATGGTACCCGAGAGCTTTTGGCTCGCATAGCTGATCCTGTTATGTATAATGAGAATAAAGCATACTCAATCCAAAATAACGGAACGGTCCTTGATTGGATTTTAATAAATACCTGTCCCGGATCTCCTGAATATGATGGACTTACCATCGATAAGATTGCGCTAATGCATGGAAAAGACCATTTTGATACGGCCATGGATCTTGTGGTTTCCAGTGAAGATAAAGCTACGGCTTGTTTCTTTACGGTTTCTGAAGATGATTTAAAGCATGTACTGTCCTGGGACAGAACAATGATCTGTACCGATTCCGGAATGGCTGATGTTAAGAAAAGAGTTCACCCGAGAATGATCGGCTCTTTTCCGCATGCAATTGCTAAATATTGCAGGGAACAAGGCGTATTAACGCTTTGCGAAATGATTAGAAGAATGACCAGCCTTCCTGCATATGTATATGGGCTCCGCGGAAAGGGTCAAATCAAGGAAGGGTTCGATGCTGATTTTTGCATTTTTGATCCTGAGATTATAAATAATCCGTCTGATTTTGTTTGCTGCAGACAGCGAACGGAAGGTTTGAACTATGTTCTGGTGTCCGGACAGGTTGTAGTGGAAAATGGAATTTTTAATGGCGTAAAATGCGCCAAAATACTTACAAAATAAGAAAAAGCAACGGTAAATCCGTTGCTTTTTCTTATTTTGCCAAAGCTTCTTTTAATGCTTTTGCCAACTGATCAGGACAGGATGTTGACTTCATGCCGCAAGTAGTTCCCTCGAGTCTGTCGATAACCTGCTGCACCTGCATTCCCTCGACAAGGGAGCCAATTCCCTTTAAATTGCCGTTACAGCCGCCGAGGAACTGCACATTTCGTAAAACACCGTCCTCAATATCAAATAAAATTCTTTGGGAGCAAGTGCCTTTGGTTTTGTATTCGAATTGCATATATATTTCCTTTCTCATGTTAAATCCACAAATTCTGCATGGACGAGCGTAGCCAGATCAACAGGGGAGAGTATGATCTGGTGACCGCGTTCTCCCGCAGAAACTGCAATTTGATCATATAACTGACTAAGTTCGTCTATATAAGTCGGGTATTTCTTTTTCATTCCAACAGGACTACAGCCACCGCGAATATAGCCGGTTAATCCAAGGAGGTCTTTCACCGGAACAAGCTCCACAGACTTGTCAGACGCCGCTTTGGCGGCTTTTTTGAGGTCCAGCTCACAGCATACCGGTATGCAAAAGACGTGGATGCCGGTTTTTGCACCCTTTGTAACCAATGTCTTATATACCTGCTCCGAAGCCATGCCGATTGCTTCAGCGGCGTGCATACCGCTTAAATCCTGCTCATCATACTCATAAAAAGCCTCGCTGCAGGAAATGCCTGCTTGCGTGACAATGCGTACCGCATTTGTTTTAGAAGCCATAATTATCACCGCACATATTATACGATATTATATTAAATCTTTCAAGTATGAATCTTTAATCTTGTCCCGGGTATTATAAGAGTAATTCAAAGGAGGCGTTTCATTATGGATACAAATAATTCTGCAGAGCAGCAAAAACAGGAGCGGGAGAATATGCTGGAGCTTGGCTCGGATTTAACAAAGAGCAGTAAAGGCAATATTTATACGCTGACGATTATTGGTCAGGTTGAGGGACACCAGGTTTTGCCGGAGACCGCAAAGACCACAAAATATGAGCATATTCTGCCACTATTGGCAGGAATTGAAGAAAGTGATGAAATTGATGGTTTATTACTTCTTTTAAATACTGTTGGCGGTGATATTGAAGCCGGTCTGGCCATTGCAGAGATGATTGCCGGTATGCGAAAACCGACTGTGTCCCTTGTTTTGGGTGGTGGTCATTCTATTGGAATTCCGCTTGCGGTATGTACAAAAAAATCTTTTATTACCCCAACCGCAAGCATGACAGTCCATCCTGTCAGAATGACAGGTCTTGTTGTAGGCGCACCCCAAACTTTTCGGTATTTTCAGCGCATACAGGAGCAGATCGCAGATTTTGTAACCGCTAATTCTCATATATCCAAAGATCAATTTGAAAAGTATATGATGGCAACAGGGGAGATCGCAACAGATGTTGGAACGATTTTGTACGGCAAGGAGGCCGTGTCGTCAGGACTCATTGATCGTCTTGGAGGACTTAATGATGCACTGTCTGCACTTCACAGAATGATCGATAAAAAGAAAACAAAAAGTAATTTAAAAAATTCTTGATTTATACTGGAAATATAGAATCTGATGTGATATTATAAATGTGGATTTTTATGAAAGGAGGGGCTGGTGTTGATACAGGCTCTGCAATATTTGATATATGGCTTTATCTCCGGTTTGTCTGAGATCGTACCGGCCTCAGCAAGAGGACATCAATCTCTGTTGATGCTCCTGTTTGGTATGTCCGAACGAGATCCCATGCTGGATCTGATGACTCATGCCGGCATTTTAGCTTGTGTGATTATTCTTTGCAGATCTCAGCTTTCTTTTCTGTATGGAAAAGGCAGACAGGCGCAGCCGTCCTCTGCAGTTAATCAATTTGACAGACGGCTTTTGTTTTCGGCTATGATCCCCATGCTTATTGGCTTGTTTTTTTATAATGCCGGCACGAAATATGAGCTTCGGCCGTTGGCTGTTTCTGTGTTCTTTTTGATCAATGCAGTGGTTCTGATGATCCCTGACTATATTCGTCAAAGTAATAAGTCTGCAAAACAGATGGGGCCTTTTGACAGCTTTTTGATTGGACTAAGCGGTTTGCTTTCTGTTTTCCCCGGGATGTCCAGATTAGGAACGGGCTGCGCTGCTGCCATTATTCGAGGCGCCGACAGGCAGCAAGCCTTTAATTGGTTACTGCTGTTAACTGTTCCTGCGATGGCCTTTTTGATCGTAATTGATATTATTGGATTATTTTCAATTGGTTTACCCGGTATAACCTTATGGCTCATACTTGGATATATTATAGCCGCAGCTGCTTCTTTTGGCGGCTGTTACATAGGAATCATGCTCATGCGTTTCTTGATGTTTAATTCCGGGCTTTCTGTATTTTCATTTTATTCGTTTGGAGCATCGCTTTTTTCGTTTATAGTTTATCTTTTTGTATTTTAGGAGTTTGTCATGGCTGATAATAAACTTAAATCTCAAGCGCATAAGGCTGCCTCAAAATCCGGAGGTGCCACTAAAAAGACCGGTTCCTCTAATAGTAGCAGTGGAAATCGGAAAAACAGTGCTTCTTCAACGACGGAAAAGCCTCAAATTCCTGCCCGGCTGATCAGTTCGGTTATTTTCCTGGCGCTCTTTATTCTGTTTTTCATTATTGTTATCGAATCCGAAGGCCTGTTTATTGTATGGCTGGATAAGTTGGTTCACGGACTTATTGGCAATGCCGGTTTTTTAGTTTCCCTTCCTGTGCTGCTTTACTTATTTACCATTCACGCATTCAGTGGCAAAAGGCCTGTTAAAATGCGGACGATTTGTTTGATCTCTTTTGTTGTTCTGTTTGGTTGCCTGTCTGCACTTGTGAAGGTTCCTTCCTACAAGGAGCTGGCGAAAGGTTTTGGTATTGTTTCCGATCTTTATAACCGTGGCATCCAACATACCTCCGGTGGCTTGATCTGTGGTCTGATTGCGGTACTTCTTCAGGTAATCTGTGGATCTGCTTTGCCCTATGTCATTGTTTTTGTCGCAATGATTCTGACCCTTTTGGGCGGTTTTCAAATTACCATTCCCGGTATTATACGGGCTGTGCGCGAACGTCCCAGGGCGGAATGGGAAAATGAACCTGTGGAAGAACGGCCTGAGCCTGCTTCTGTGGTTGTAAATCATATTGCAAATAAACGGATCGAGCATATTGAAAAGCGCCGTAAGGAGAATGAGGCGCAGCAGGAAGATAACAAGAAACAGCCTGCCGGCAGATCTGAAGCCATTATGAGTCAAATCGACTCTGATGTAGAAGCACCCGTAGCTGCATCTGCCGGTACGGTATCTGAACCGAATGAGGATGAAATTCTGACATCTCCCTCTGAATATAAACAAGACCCTCTTCAGGATGTGTTTGAAGCCATTCCGGAGGAGTATGATTTTCAGGCTCAGGAAGAGGAGTCAAAGCTCATCCCCTTGATGGATGAGCCCATTGCTCCTGCTAAACCGGAACCTGTTAAGGAGAAGGTTACAGCAAAGGATGCTGCAGAGTCTGCAAAAGAGGTTGCGCTTGAAATCGAAGAGGCAGAAGCGGTTGTAAAGCCTGCCTATTGTTATCCTCCTATAGATCTGTTGAGTATTCCCGGTAAGGGCTCTGTGGATGGGACAACGGAGATGCGCGAAAACTCTCGCCGTCTTAATGAGACATTAGCCAGCTTTAAGATTGAAGCGCATATTATCAATGTTACCAGAGGTCCCAGCGTTACCCGATACGAAGTAGAACTGGAAAAGGGTGTGCGACTGAACAAGCTGACTAATGCGGCAGATGACATTGCTCTTAGCTTAGGCGCGTCTGGTGTTCGTATTGCCGCAGTGCCCGGTAAAATCTCTGTTGTGGGCATTGAAGTGCCCAACAAGGCCGTTACAACAGTTTCTTTACGAGAAGTAATTGACTCTTCCGAATTTAATAACGCTAAATCCAAATCTTCCTTTGCTGTTGGTAAAGATATTGGAGGTAATTGCATCGTAGGTAATATTTCCAAGCTGCCCCATATGCTGATTGCCGGTACTACCGGTTCCGGTAAGTCTGTTTGCATGAACTCAATCATTATTTCTATTCTTTACAAGGCGAGTCCTGATGATGTAAAGCTTATTATGGTTGACCCTAAAATGGTGGAGCTTGGCATTTACAATGGCATTCCACATTTGCTGATTCCTGTGGTTACTGATCCTAAAAAGGCTGCAGGCTCTCTCCAGTGGGCTGTCACAGAGATGATGCGTCGTTACAAAGCCATGTCCGATGCCGGTGTAAGAGATCTGGTGTCTTATAACAGCATCATGGAAAGCCAGGAAGAGGATGCGCAAAAGCTTCCTCAGATCGTAGTGATCATCGATGAGTTGGCTGACCTCATGCTTGTCGCAGCTAAAGAGGTAGAAGAATCTATTTGTCGCATTGCACAGATGGGCCGTGCGGCAGGTATTCATTTGATCATTGCAACACAGCGGCCGTCCGCTGATGTGATTACCGGTCTTATGAAAGCCAATATTCCTTCGAGAATTGCTTTTGCTGTTGCTTCAGCTATGGAATCCCGCATTATTTTGGATACGCAGGGTGCTGAAAAGCTTGTTGGTCGTGGTGATATGCTTTTTGCACCGATCGGTAACGGTAAGCCCAAGCGTGTTCAAGGATGCTTTGTCAGTGATCCGGAAGTTGAAGCGGTTGCGTCTTATGTCAAAGCCAATTACGTCAATGATTATGATCAGCAAATCATGGAAGAAATTGATCGTAAAGCAGCACAGACCGGCAAATCTGCACAGGCTACCGCTTCTGATTCTGATCCAAATGCAGACGAAGTTGTTGGCGATGAAATGCTTCCGGCAGCTGTCGAAGTTATTTTGGAAACAAAGCAGGCCTCCGTTTCCATGCTGCAGCGCCGTTTAAAGCTGGGCTATGCCCGTGCTGCGAGAATTGTTGACGAGATGGAAGAGATGGGAATTGTAGGTCCGTATCAGGGCAGTAAGCCTCGCTCTATCATGATCACAAAAGAGCAGTGGGAAGCTATGAGATCCGGTAACGGTACACAATTGGAATTCGATAATACAGTCGATGATAATCCATCTGTTCCCGAAGACTTTTAATCATCTATTCAAGCATTATGCTTTTTTTGAACCAGCCAATTTTCGGAAAATATTATGCATCCCATCCGGAAAGCCGGAGGGACAGCAAGGAGGAAAAATAAATGAAAAAAGCAAATGTAAAAAAGATGGTGGGTATTGCGATATTATCTGCCATCGTGGTGGTGCTGCAGCTATTGGGCAGCTTCATCAAATTCGGCCCGGTGTCAATTTCTTTGGTTCTAATACCAATCGTAGTTGGCGCCGCGGTATTTGGCCCATCCGCAGGCGCAATTTTGGGTGGGGTATTCAGTATTGTTGTTTTAGCACAACCTGACACAGCCTGGTTTTATGGGCTTAGCTTCTTTGGAACGGTGATTACTGTTCTCGTGAAAGGCATATTGGCTGGTTGGCTGTCCGGTCTTACTTATAAGGTTTTTGCAAACAAGAATGTTTGGCTTGCTGTTATTTTCTCAGCCATTGTTTGCCCCGTTATAAATACCGGTATCTTTGTTCTGGGCTGTCGGCTGTTTTTCTGGGACGGCTTGGCTCAGCTTGGCGGTGGCAATGCTGTTCTTTTCCTGTTTACAGGTATGATCGGGTTTAATTTTATTGCTGAGTTTGTTGCAAATCTTATTTGCTCTCCCGTTATTGTCAGAGTATTACATGCGGCAAAAGTAAATAAATCTTAAATTTGAGGTTCTAAAAACCTGCAGCTGATTGGCTGCAGGTTTTTATTGTTCATGTGGTATTTTTAGGTTGCGTCGCATAGTATTACACAGGAGTTGATGCAAATGAAGTGTGCATGGCAGGAATTTATAAATCTGCTGCCAATTTGGATGCGGCGAGATGTTGATGTATTAGGAGCAGATACATTACAGGAGTTGCGACTCAGGGTGCAGCATAAGCCTGTGCTTATAAGATCGGACGGTGTAGAATATTTAGATCGGATAATCACCAATGATGATATCCTGTTTTGTATTAATACTGCATCTAAATATTCTCCATGGACAGCCGGTTCCATTGCAGATGGATATCTCACAGCTCCGGGTGGTCATCGTATCGGTATTTGTGGACAAGCATCTATTGATCAGGGACAAATGACCGGTATTTCTGTTGCATCTTCAATTTGTATCAGAATAGCGCGAGATTTTGTTGATATTTCGAAATCGCTTGAGCGCATTGAAGGTTCATTGCTGATATTGGGTAAGCCCGGCAGTGGAAAGACTACACTTATGCGTGATCTGATCAGAAGCAGATCGAATAGCTTTTCAGGGAGTATTGGTGTTGTTGATGAGAAATGTGAATTGTTTCCGCAGGTAAGAAGTGCGAGTTGCTTTGAAACAGGGCGTAATACCGATATTATGTATAATTGTTCGAAACCCCACGGGATAGAGGCTATTTTGAGGAATATGGGGCCTTCAACCATTGCTGTAGACGAGATTACCGCTGAAGAGGATTGCAGGGCGTTGCTTCGTGCAGGCTGGTGTGGTGTTAACATATTGGCCACAGCCCATGCAGGTAGCATAACTGATCTTTATTCAAGACCAATATATAAAAGTATTGTTGACACCAAATTGTTTAACAAGGTTGTAGTTTTACGGCCGGATAAGTCCTGGTATGTTGAAAGGATCAAGTCATGATTAGAATTCTTGGAGCGTTGATGATCGTAATAGGTTGTGGCAGTGTAGGTTTTAAACTTGCAGCCGGGTATATTCGCGAAGAACGGTTTTTGAAACAGTTAATTTCCGTTCTTGACTTTATGGAGTGTGAGCTACAATATCGACTCACGCCGCTGCCGGAGCTGTGCAGACAAGCTGCTGCACAATGCAGTGGAAGTCTCAGTTCTTTGCTGATCTCATTAACAGCAGAGTTGGAAGCGCAAATCTCTCCGGATGTAGAGCGTTGTATGTGTGCTGCGATTTCCAGGTATAAGGACTTACCGTGTTTATCTGTAAGAATACTGGAAATGTTTGGCCGTACGCTTGGTCGATTTGACCTGCAGGGGCAACTTAAAGGGATTGAAGATGTTCGGGCTGAGTGCCAAATGAATTTAAATAAGCTTATGGATAACAAGGATAACCGTTTAAGAAGCTATCGCACGCTTGCTATTTGCGCCGGAGCAGCTATAGCAATACTGTTTATTTAACTATGGAAATTGATTTAATTTTTAAGATAGCCGCCGTCGGTATTATTGTATCTATTTTAAATCAGGTTTTATCTAGGTCCGGTAGGGAAGAGCAGGCTACATTGACCACCATCACAGGCCTTATAGTTGTGCTGATGATGGTTGCAAAAAAAATTGCTGAATTATTTGACCTGGTGAAATCACTGTTCGAACTATAATGGATGTTTTTTTAAAGACTGCTGCTGCTACTTTGGTTACTGCAATTTTATATCTTGCTGTATCCAAACAGAGCAAAGATGTTTCTGCGCTTATTTCGATTGCAGGATGCTGTGCCATATTGCTTGCCGCATTAACTTTCCTGAGACCTATTATTGAATTTATAAATAAGCTTAAAACAATGATCGGTTTTGAACATGAGCTGATAAATGTAATTCTAAAAGCAGTAGGCATTGGAATGATTGCGGAGATTACCGGCCTGATTTGTTCGGATTCGGGAAATGCCTCGCTTGGAAAATCTTTACAGATACTCGCCTCTGCTGTGATTTTATGGATTTCACTTCCTGTATTTAATCAACTATTAGAGCTGTTGGATCAAGTACTTGGAGCCATATGAGAATACTTCTGATACTATTTTTTTTAATGCAATTTTTGGTGATACCGGCATATAGTGCTGAAATTACGCCGCCTGCAGTTCCGCAGGCGGGAGAAACCTATATGCCACCTGATACAGAAAGCTTTTCAGAGGGCTTGTGGTATGTAATTAAAACGGCCATTGGAAATATAAACCCTGGAATAAAAGAGGCGGCGGGTGTTTGCTTTTCACTGATTGGTGTTGTTTTACTGGTGGCTCTGCTCAAGGATTTCTCCAAAGACTCTCAAAAAACGGTTATTCTTGCGGCAGTTGTAGGAATTGGAGCGCTTTTGTTAAGCGCATCCAATTCGCTGATTCATTTGGCAACGCGAACCGTTTCGGAGTTAAGCGACTATGGCAAACTGCTGCTACCGGTTATGGCAACGGCGTTAGCTGCCCAGGGGGGCACGTCATCCTCTGCGGCCATGTATACGGGATCGGCACTTTTTTGCACTGTGTTAACTTCGCTACTCACAAAGCTCGTTGTGCCTCTGATATATATTTACATATGCTTATCTATTGCATGGGGGGCAATAGGGGAGGACTCTATAAAGAGTATACAAAGTTTTGTGAAATGGCTGACTACCTGGAGTATGAAGATCGTGTTATATATTTTTTCGGGATACATGAGCATAACAAAAATCGTAACAGGTTCTGTTGATGCATCGGCGTTAAGAGCAGCCAAGCTGACAATTTCAGGCATGGTCCCTATTGTTGGCAAAATCATTTCTGATTCCTCTGAGACAATTCTTGTTAGTGCAGGCATAGTAAAAAACAGCGCAGGTGTTTACGGCCTCCTTGCAATTTTATCTGTATTGATCGGCCCTTTCATTAAGATTGGTGTCCAGTATTTGCTGTTTAAAATTACAGCAGCTATTTGTGATTTATTTGGAATTAAGCAGCTCTCAGGATTAATATCTGCTTTTTCTAAAGCAATGGGTATTGCACTGGGGATGATCGGTATATTGGGGATGATGCTTATGATCAGTACAGTTTGCTTTATGAAGGGAGTAATATGAGTACCTCACTAAAGGAATATATATTGCGTATCATTGCTGCTGCTATTCTTTGCGCATTGGTAAAAAGCTTTGCAGGCAAATCGTCTGCAGTAAATGCAATCCTTAAAACAATTTGTGGTGTTTTTCTTACACTTACAATTCTCTCGCCCATTGTCCATTTTAATTTCACCACCATAACAGATCAAATTGACTTCTTTTCATCAGATGCGCAGCGAAGTGTTGAAGCAGGAGTCCAATTGACTGATTCATCCTTGCGCAGCAGCATAAAGCAGCAAACGGAAGCATATATTTTGGACAAAGCCGCTTCATTAGATGCAGCGCTTACTGTGGAGGTGACATTAAGTGGTGACGAGCTACCTACCCCTTGTTCGGTAATATTAGAAGGAAGGATATCTCCTTATGCAAAATCCAGACTTGCTGAATTGATTTCCGATGACCTTGGCATCTCAAAGGAGAATCAAACATGGCGATAAAGCATTTCAGTGAAAAAATAATAAATTTCATAAAGAAGTATAAGTATGCTGCTATCGTGTTATTGATTGGTATAGCACTTATGCTGCTTCCGGGTATTTCAGAATCTGACACCGGAACAAAACAAAGCAAATCTAATAATGAGATATATACTGAAAAGTTAGACTCAAAGCTTGCAGATATACTTTGCAAGGTAGAGGGGGCCGGTAGGGTAGAGGTGATCCTGACCGTTGCCCAAGGAGAGCAGACTGTATATCAGACAAATACCAATCAATCCGCCAGTGATCAAAGCACAGATACAAAAATCGACACAGTAATTGTATCGAACAGCACAAGAGAAGAAGTCGGCCTTGTAATGCGGGTAGACCCCGTGAAATACTTAGGCGCAATTGTATTATGTCAGGGCGCAGACCGGGCGGCAGTGCGCCTTGCTGTTACTGAAGCTGTTTCCAAAATAACAGGACTTGGTTCAGATCGTATATGTGTATTAAAAATGAAATGAATGGAGGCAAATTATGAAAATTTGGAAAAAGAATATGGTAGCAGCTGCAATTTTGGTTACAGTCTGCGCGGGTATATATGTAAATTGGCTATATACAGAGGATCAGCAAGCAGTGGACCTTGTGGATACGCTGGATGAAGAGAAAATACTGTCCAGTGATCTGCTTGTAATGGGAGACGATGTTCAAATTAATGAAATGTCCACTACAAGTGAGTATTTTGCTGCGGTTCGTTTATCCAGACAGGAAGCAAGAGACAGTGCTGTTAGTCTGCTTCAGGAAGCGATGAGCTACGATAGTGATCAGACTTCCCAACAGACAAGCGATCAGCTTGAAACTATTGTAAAAACAGCATTAAGCGAGGCACAAATTGAAAGTCTTGTGATCGCAAAGGGCTATACAGATTGTGTAGCTTATATAAGTGAGGATGGAATTTCGGTTGCTGTAGCAGCCAATGAAGGTGGCTTGTCGGAAGCGGATGTGGCTGTAATTGCCGATATCGTACTGTCACAAACCGCATATTCCATGGATCAGCTCAGGGTAGTTGAGGTCCAATAGCATAAACCCCAAGGATTTTTGCCTTGGGGTTTAAGTTTATATACAGAAAACTGTTGTAATTTTTCAAATTTGTGGTAGAATAATAAAAAATAATATGTTATGCTGAAAGCAGACAAATATAAGGAGGATTTTCCCATGGCTGATAATAAGCAATATATTACACAGACTCAGAAGAATGGTGTCATTATGATCTCTGAAGACGTTCTGTGCACCATTGTTGCCCGTGCACTCGAGGAGGTTGAGGGTGTCGCTGGTTTGAGCAATGTAAATAAAAAGAACTGGAACAAGAGCATAAAGCTGACCATTGGAGAAGATAACGCCCTTTCCATTGAGTGCAATGTCAATATTGTTTATGGACAGAGCATTGTTACCGTTGCCGCTGCTGTACAGGAGGTTGTCTCCGGCGCGGTTAATTCTATGGCCGGTATTCAGGTCACAGCTGTCAATGTAAATGTTTGTGGCATTGTTCGTAAGTAAGGTGAACATATGACAAGATCGAATGCCAGAGAACTGGCCATACATTTGATTTACGGTCAGCAATTTACCGGTGAAGATCCGTCCCAGGTTATTGCGATCAGACTTGATAAAGAATACTATGCAATGCTTGGTACAGAGCATGAGGTTTACACTGATCGTCCGAGCAAGGCGCAGATGGCTTATATTGATAATGTTGTTGCAGGTGTTACTAATCGCATCGATGATTTAAATTCTAAGATTCAACAGTATTCCATTGGCTGGGATGTATCACGTATCTCCAAGCTGGCACGAACCATTATGCAGCTTGCTATTTTTGAGATCCTGTATGTTGAAGATGTTCCTATTGGTGTTGCTATTTCGGAAGCTGTACGAATCGCAAAAACATACGATGGCAACGACACCGGTTCTTTTGTAAACGGTATATTAGGTGCATTTGTCCGTGATTTAAACACCGAGGAAGCATAATGAAGGTTATCGGTTTTGATACCAGTAATTACACAACATCTATTGCATATTTTGACGGTGAATCCGGCGTGAACTGCTCGCAGTTGCTCCCGGTCAAAATGGGAGAACTGGGTCTTCGTCAATCTGATGCAGTATTTGCGCATATTAAAAGCCTGCCGGAGCTTTCCGGCAGGCTGTTTTCCCTTGTTGAAATGAATGAAATATCTGCAATTGGCGTCAGTACACGTCCAAGGGCCGTTGAGGGCAGCTATATGCCGTGCTTTATGGTCGGATATACCCACGCCAAAATGCTGGCAGATGCACTTCATAAGCCTTTGATGGAGTGCTCCCATCAGCAGGGGCATGTTGCGGCTTCCCTGTGGAGTGCGGGGAGACTTGATCTGATGGAAATGCCACACTTGGCATGGCATCTTTCTGGCGGAACGACGGAGCTTTTGCTGGTCGAGCCTGATGGACGCAATGTTCGATGCATAAGGATCGGCGGTACTACTGATATTTCTGCAGGTCAGTTAATTGATCGCACAGGAAAGCTTTTGGAGTTACCGTTTCCTTCAGGGAAGTATCTTGATGCACTTTCTTTTGGATCGAATAATATGGAGCTATTTCGTGTTAAGTGTCCCGGAACAGAGTTTTCTCTATCGGGTTTGGAAAATAAGGTTCAGCAGTACTTTGCCTCGGGAAAAAATGCTGCAGACACCGGGACCTTCGCACTGAGGAGTATTGCATATGCAGTTTATAAAGCAACTGAAAATGCTCTGAAGCTACATCCCGGTTTGGAAGTGGTTTTTTCAGGAGGAGTTGCTTCCAATTCCATTCTACGGAAAGTATTAGCTCCACTGAAACCAATATTTGCAGATCCAATGTTTTCTACAGACAATGCCATAGGTGTTGCCGTTCTTGCACACCGAATGACGGAGGAGTAATATGAGTCAGCAGGTCCTTACGATTACACAAGTAAATGAGTATATCCGCGAAAAAATGGATCAGGATGCACTTTTATGTAATGTAGCTGTTAAGGGTGAGATCAGCAACTATAAGGCGTATCCTTCCGGTCACCATTATTTTACGCTTAAGGATGAGGGTGGAACTTTAAAATGTGTAATGTTCCGTTTTAATGCTTCCAAGCTTCGTTTCAAGCCGGAGCATGGCATGAAGATCATTGCTTTAGGTAAAATTTCAGTTTTTCCCCGAGACGGTGCATATCAGCTTTATTGTTCTGCACTATCTTTGGATGGAGTCGGTGACCTGCACGCAGCTTTTGAACAACTTAAGAACAAACTTACGGCGGAGGGGTTATTTGACCCTGCTCATAAAAAGCCGCTTCCCGTTTATCCGGGTGTGATCGGAATTGTTACCAGCGCGGCCGGTGCCGCTGTTCATGATATGCTTCGTATATTAAAAAAGAGATATCCACTTACAAAGGTCCTCCTTTTACCTGTTCGGGTTCAAGGTGCAGAAGCTCCGGGGGAGATCGCGATAGCCATTAAATATGCTAATCGATATAAGCTTTGCGATGTGCTTATTATCGGCAGAGGCGGTGGCTCCCTGGAGGATCTGTGGGCGTTTAATGAGGAAATTGTGGCCCGTGCCATATATGATTCCCGCATTCCTGTTATCTCTGCTGTGGGCCACGAGCCAGATGTTACGATCAGTGATTTTGTGGCAGATCTTCGGGCAGCTACACCCTCGAATGCTGCTGAGCTTGTGGTTCCTGATCAGGATGTGCTGCGGCAAAATCTGGATGCTACATGTGATAATATGGCTTCTGCATTACAGCGGCAGTTAAAAAATGCAAGACGACACCTGGAGCTTTTGGCAAGCAGCACTGCGTTACAAAGTCCTGAAGGCTATATTGTGCAGCGCAGAAAAGCACTGGAAATGAACAGAAACAAGCTTATACAGGCCCTGGAACGGCTGCTGAGTTCTTACAGACGACAGCATGTGACATATGCAGCAAAGCTGGATGCACTCAGTCCTTTAAAGGTTCTCACAAGAGGCTATTCTGTAGTTCAGGATTCTCGGGGTTCGCTTGTTCGTTCTGTCCATCAGCTTGAAAGGGGAGATATGATTCATATCGGTATGGGGGACGGTTCTCTGAATGCTACGGTAATGGATATTAAGGAGGGGGTTTAATGAATACCAAAAATAAGTCTTTTGAAGAAAATATGCAGCGCCTTGAACAGATCGTTCGTTCTTTGGAGCGCGGTGATGCACCACTCGAGGAATCTCTGAAGCTGTTCCAGGAGGGCACTGCGCTTGTTGCAAGCTGCGGAAAGCTTTTGGACGAGGCCGAGCTTGAGGTTAAGAAAATTTCTTCTGCACCCGATGGTAGCCCTACGGAGGTGGCCTTTTGTGATGTCTGATGATTACAAGATTCGCTATCGGGAGTATTTAGATAAAATTGAGCAATATTTGGACGAGACCTGCTTTAACGATGTAACCCTTCCGCAAAAGGATTTGTTTGATTCCATGCGCTATAGCTTATTAGCGGGCGGAAAAAGATTGCGTCCTGTTTTTGTGCTTGATTTTTGCAGAATGTGCGGAGGCGATTATAAGCAGGCTTTGCCTTTGGCTGCAGCTGTGGAGATGATCCATACGTACAGCCTAATTCATGATGATCTGCCTTGCATGGACAATGACGATTATCGTCGTGGCAAGCTGACAAATCATAAGGTATATGGCGAAGCGATGGCTGTTTTGGCCGGTGATGCGTTACTTACCGCTGCATTTTCCCAAATTGCTGCTGCTCCTTATAGTGCAGATATGCGGATCAACGCAGTTCAGGTCCTGAGTACATGTGCTGGTGAACTGGGTATGGTCGGTGGTCAGGTGCTGGATATTCAGGGTGAACAGCGTATTTGCACTGCGCAGGATGTATTGAATATTCATACCGGAAAAACAGTTGCGCTCATTCGTGCAGCCTGTGTAATTGGTGTACTTGCGGGCGGCGGTACAGATGAGCAGCTCCAGGCGGCTTCTGATTTTGCGTATCATTTGGGATTGGCTTTTCAAATTCGTGATGATATGCTCGATGTGATCGGTGAACAGGAAAAGCTTGGTAAGGCTGTGGGAACAGATGCAAACAAAAATACATTTGTATGCTTGTATGGTATTAAAGAATGTGATCGCATGGTAAAAGATCATACACAAAAGGCACTTATTTCGTTAAGGCTCTTTAACGACAGCAAATTTATGGAAGATATTGCTGCTATGCTTATAGAGCGTAATAATTAAATAAGATCAGGGGGCAATGCCTTCCCTGATCTTATTTATATAGAAGTTAACGTAAGATTCCATTGCCGGAGCTTACCGGATTTCTTATAATTTTCCGGGGCTGGAACCGAATTTGCGACGGAAAAGACGGTAGAAGAAGGAAAGATAATTAAAGTCGCTTTGGCGTGCTGTGTATTCTCCGCCGGTCAGTAGCATTTTGGCATAACGTAGGCGCAGGTCGTTGCGGCATTCAATGGGAGATACACCCACATATTCCCGAAAGGATCGTTGGAAGCCGGAGGTGCTCATGCCGCAGAGATCTGCGTAAAAATCCAAATCCACATCCATAACAGGATGTTTTTCAATATGCTCAATGGCCGGCTGTAGCCGGCGAAATTTTTTGCAATGGCTGCAGGATTTCTGAGCAGGATATCTAAAGGCTCATAGATTCTGGCAGCGCATTGCAGGGGGTTCATGGGCACTCGCTGATTGGTAAAAAGCTCTTAAATATTCTCTGAGTATCTGCAGACAGCATGGTGACGGCTTGGGGGAAATTTGATGCGCTGCCCGTGAAAATGTCAAAGTTCAAAACCGTAACAACAGTTTCCTCAGGAGGATATATACAAACATACCGACAGTGTTTGGTCACATAGACGATTTGTCCCTTATCGATATGTATGGTGGAGCAGTCCTCTGTAAATTCAAATTGAATTTTGCCCTTAAGTACGTGAATAAAACCGTAGAGTATACGCCTTTGTTCGTGGGAGAATCGGAGGGACTCTGTATGGGTAACGGTATGTCCCTGGGCAAGGCTGATATAGTAGGGGAGCTCTTCACTTACAACATTATGCTTCATATCTACCTCATGACTACACCCTGACAAAAAAGCCTACTGCCGATGACAATGTGTTTGATGTTGGAAGCGGTGATACTTTCTCCATCGGCGACAGCGTGGGCGCCGGTAATCTGGTCGTCACCGGAAGCACTACCAAGTTGGGTGGTGTGATCTTCAACAATAAGGGACCATCGATGCATCCGGCCTGACAAGCACCAAGGACACAGTCGTGCTCCGCATTGCGGCTTCTTCTACCTGCTATATTTATGACGGTACAATCATTGGCGGTTTAACAACTGCAAACGGCGGTTTCATTACCAATGCCGGCTCACTGAATATTTACGAAAACAGCACGATCAAAAACGGTAAGGCAGTAAATGGCGGTAATATTTACAATACCGGCACAATGCGGATCTATGGCAAGCTGACCGACGGTGTTGCTTCTGAAAAGGGCGGTAACCTGTATTCCAATGGCAGCAATACTTGGGCTTACAGCCGTATCGGTGAGGGGGAAGCTGTGCAAGGTGGCAATATTTACTATGCAGAGGATGGTTTATACCTGTTTGGTGCAGAGATCCGTAATGCTGTAGGTGGAGGCGGTATCTATGCAGCAGCAAATTTCACTGTTGGTGGTACTGCCAAAACCATCGCCAATAAGATGGCTGATGCAACTGTGAATGTATATTTGGCAGAGGATTTTACCATTACTGCCGGTACAGAAAACACACCGTTCATCAATGTGGTCAAGGTTCCCAGCGGCTACGCCTATGACGGTACTGTAGTTTCTTTCAATGAAAATAATACAGTAACAATCACCGTACCAGATGAATCACCTCCAAACGAAAAAACCGTCAGTTGCCAAAATCAAAATTCCGACGATTGACGGCTTTGTTTTTATACGAATAAAAGCGGCGTGCAATCATAGCACGCCGCAAAAAATTACATATCTATTGCTGGATTCATATAATATACGTTCTTCTGGTTCAGCTTTTCGCGAAGCAATTGCATAGCTTCTCCAAAGCGTTGGAAGTGTACGACTTCCCGTTGCCGGAGAAACTTGATTACATTATTTACATCCGGATCGTCACTTAAGCGCAGTATATTATCATATGTTACGCGTGCTTTTTGTTCTGCTGCGAACCCATAAGAAGAACACGGTGCGAAAAACCCTTGAAAACACTGGGTTTTTCGTTGGCGCAAGGTTTTTGAGGGTACGCCTTTGTAAAGACAACCTTCAAAAATTCCAGTGAATTTCAATGGGTACATCCGTGGTTCCTTTGATCCTTTTTCCTACGGAAATATAGTCAATGAGGATCTCAACCATCTCACGATTCAGGTGCTCAAGATTGGTATAACGCTCGATAATTTCTTTGCGATTGTCACCGACTTCCATCTTTACATCCAACTCTTCAATTCGTCTGCGGCTGTCAGCAATCAGGCGTTCCAAACGGTCTCGGTCATCAACAAAGTCTTTGGACATTACGGCATAGTCTGATGCACTGATCAATCCCTTAACCTTATCCATGTACAATTCCCGAATACCTTTGGATAATTCTGCAACACGCTTTTCATATGTGGCAATGTTGGTAAGGATGGCATCCTTTTGTGATTGCAGATCATTACAGAACTCGATTTTTCTTTCCAAATCATCCTTGTTCAGATACTCCTCGGAAAGTCGATTCAGCTCGTCAATGACCATCTGCTCTAATTTATCAACCGAGATAAAGGAGCCGATGCAGGCATCCTTTGCTACGTGACGGTTGGAGCATTGTAGATAGTGTTTGCCTCGATTTTTGGAGGAGCGCATCACATATCCACAATTAGCACAACGGGCTTTCCTTGCAAACAGACCGATGGTTCCAACGTCAAAAGGCTTTGCTCTTTCTTGAACCATCTTTTGTACTCTGTCCCACAGCTCACGGTCGATGATAGGCTCGTGAGTACCCTCGACAATGTACCATTGGCTTTTGGGGCGTGGCTTGTTCTGCTTGGTCTTGTAGGAAATACTGCCGTACTTGCCCTGCACCATATTGCCAATGTAGATCTCATTGACCAGCATATCGGAAATCGCAAAGTATTTCCAAAGTGTGCTGTTCTTTGCGGTGGGCTGTTTGTAGCGCAGTCCTTTCAGACGCTTGTATTCGGTTGGATTGGGAATGCCTCTGTCATTGAGCATACGGGCGATTGCGGTTTTACCGTAGCCTTGGGAAAAGAGGGTGAACACCTCACGTACCACAGCGGCGGCTTCCT
>CAYMPY010000025.1:0-18761 GCA_964392535.1 uncultured Oscillospiraceae bacterium | reverse complement strand
ACCTTTTCGGGGGCAAAGGTCTCAAAGTAGCGGTAGCCTACGAAAATATCCTCGGTGTAATTGACAAAGTCGTTGCTTTCAATGTAGGTTTCAGTGGTGGGGTAGTCCCAAATGGACTCTGCAAGAGTATCCTGCAGGTGGCCGGAGGGATAACGCTTGCCGATGAGCATTTCGGCCAGCACCTGGCCTGCCAGGTGGCCGCCAAACATGGGATAGAGCACGGCGTTGATCTTCTCGTTTCTCTTAAAGTAGCCGGTCTCGATGGGGCCACAGACATTGAGGATCACGATGACCTTCTCGAAGTCCTTGCACAGACGGCCCAGAAGGGCAAGTTCCTCGTCATACAGCTGGAAGCCACCCTTGCCGGTATCCCGGTCACCAAAGTCAGTGCCCTCGGAGGAGTGACGGGGCAGACAGTACAGAGCAATGTTACTGAAAGCCTTTGCGCCGCTGTAAAGCTCCTCGGTGATCACAGGCTCGGGACGGTCATAGCCACGCATCCAGTGAGTCAGCACCGTACCGCCTGCGGCCCGCTTTTCAGCGGTTTCCTTGTCTACAAACTCGGTATAGAAATCCACCAGGGGCTGATAGATCTCAAAGCCTGCATTCTTAAGCCCCTCGGAAAGGCTGACACGGCCGGTGGTGGCCAGGCTGCCGGAGCCGCCGCCGCCGAACAGGAAGCCGCTGCCTGCGCCTCTGCCGAACAGCGCAACCTTACAAGGACCGCTGAGCGGCAGGGTGCCGTCATTTTTAAGTAAGACTGTGCCTTCTGCCGCAGCGTTGGCAGCTAAATTAAGGTGTGCCTTGCAGCCGGTGACGAATGTGCCGTTCTTACCCAGGGGGATAACGGGCTGATAAAGAAATCTTGCGTGCTTTCTCATATGCTGTGCCTCCAAAAAATTATTCTGATTGCATTTTATGTCTTTTTGTGCTAAAATTCAAGACGAAACATCTATAAAACAGGACATATTGTGCGGAGGTGCTTATGAAGCTGCTTTATCAGGACAATCACGGCTATCGATTTGTAAAGGACAGCCGTCGGCTGGACTTTCCGCCCCACCTCCATGAGGCGGTGGAGGTGTATTATTTTTTGGAGGGGGAGAGCCTTGTTCAGTGCGGAACGGAAAAATACAGACTCTCTGCAGGAGATTTGTTTATTGCCTTTCCCAATCAGATCCACGGCTATGAGGAAAGTAAACATATCCATGGCTACATTATGATCCTGCAGCCGAAGGTGTGGCTGAAGCCCTACTATAAGCAGCTGACGGAAAAACTGCCGGTGCAGCCCTTTCTTAAAAAAGGTAGCTTCGAGCATACTGGTATCCCGGAGCTTTTAGACATGGCCTGCCGGGATCAGGAAACGGTGAGCCGGGAGGTGTTGCAGGGCTATTTTGCGGTGATCTTCGGTAAGCTGCTGTCACTGCTGAACTTAACCGATTCAGAAAACGATGCCTTGCAGCGCATACTTCTTTTTATCCATGACCATTATAAAGAGCCCATCAGCAGAAAGGATATTGCCCGGGCAGCAGGCTATACGGAAAGCTATATATCCCACCTGTTTTCGGCCACCATGCGCACCAGTTTACCGGACTATATCAACGCCCTTCGTGTGGAGGATGCCAAGGAGCTGCTGAAAGAAACGGACCTGTCCGTATCCCAAATTGCTGCCACCTTAGGCTTCGGCTCCATCCGCAACTTTGGCCGTGCCTTCCAAAAATTCACGTCTACCACTCCAAAGGACTATAGAAAAAAATAAGAAACGGATTCTTGCGGGCGATTCGTGAATCGCCCCTACGCGTCGCTCAGAATGATACGGAAACCTGAAAATTTCCACTGTCATTCTGAGGCGTAGCCGAAGAATCCGTTTTTTTTCTTTATTATCTGGTCTTTTTGGGGTTTGAGGTTAAGCCTAAGAGATAATCTACCGATACATTGTAAAATTTGGAAAGGCGAATGAGCACATCGGTTGGAATGTCCCGTTGCCCCAACTCATAATTACTATAGACCTGCTGAGAACAGTTCAGAAATTCTGCAAGCTGCCGTTGTTTTAAATCCCGATCCTCTCTTAAATCACGAATGCGCCGATACATATGCTCACCTCGCGCATAGCATACCACACCGCAAATTGTTGTATTGACAATTACCGCAAAATGCGGTAAAATGTTTTTAAAATACTAAGAATAAAAGGGGGTAGAAGTATGTACGCCAATGTTGGAGCACAGATTAAGCAAAGAGCTGTGTGGAATATTCGTGTTAAATCCTGGATTCTTGCGGCAATTATTACTTTGCCTTTTCTGGAAACACTGGTTTTTAGAATTTTGAATGTTAACATTTATTTGTATGGGGGAGTATATTATACATATCTGTATTATTATAATAGGTTTTGTCCAATAAACTATCTGTTTCAGAATATTATTTTAGCCAGTTTCATTCCATATGATTTACAGAATATTATTTTATACCCGCTTGAAAATATTGTGCGTATCCTGATTGTGAGGTCGAAATCATATAATTATAATTTGTATAATATCGTGTCTTGCGCAATACAGTTTCTGAAAGTAATTGCAGTATTTTTTGGTGTACGAACCTGGCTTAAAAAATCCTATATCAAGATGTATGCATTTGGCGAAATAGTTGAAAATGTTTCGCAGATAAAAAATGACTTAATAAATAGAAAGAGAGTGTGAGTGAGTTGTTTGCAAATGTCGGTGGAGAAATTAAAAACAGAGCTGTACGGTATGTGGTTTGGAGAACACTTTTGTGGGCTGTGTTAACACTGTTACCTGTGGTGCTCATTTGGTTATATACAGTAGAAACAACAGTTTTTTTAATTTTTATTATTGTTTGGTTAATAAGTCTGCTGATTGCATATTTCCATTTTCGGGATAAAGCCATGCTGCTGTATGCACAGGGCGAATTGACGGAAAATGTGATGATCATCAAAAATATTCTCTCTGCGAGACCCCAAGATACCCGTAAGACCAACTCGATTATTATTAACCCAAATCCGAGTGGCACGAGTTCGATCAGTGAAAATGACTGGGGACAGCGCAATTACCAAATGGAGGGGGATTTTTGGAGATGCACAGGCTGCGGGACGGATAATGTAAATACGGCCCGGTATTGCCACAAGTGCGGGACCCCGAAGCCGTATTGATGTAAACTTATAAAAAGATAAACGGATTCTTCGTCGCAAGCTCCTCAGAATGACAGTGGAAAGGTTCAGGTTTTCCTTGTCATTCTAAGCGCAGCGAAGGATCCGTTTTTCTTATTCTATATTCAGGGCCGCTTCGTAAACGGCGTTTTTGGGGAGATTCAGCTCCTTGGCGGTCTGCTTAATGGCATCCTTGCGGGTCATGCCGTCTTTCATAAGTCGCGCTACCATTTGGGCCGCATCTTCGGTGGTGGCAGCTTCTTCTTTTACAGGCTCTGCACCGGCGATGACCAGGACGAATTCGCCCTTGGGCGGTTGGGTCTCGTAATACTCCAGTGCACCGCCCAGGGTGGTGCGGATGACCTCCTCGTGGAGCTTTGTCAGCTCTCTGCACAGGCTGATGGGGCGGTCTGCGCCGAATACCTCGGCCATGTCAGAGAGGGTGTTTGTCAGCTTGTGGGGTGCTTCGTAGAAGATCATGGTGCGCTGTTCGGTTTTAAGGGCCTCCAAATGCTCCCGACGACTTTTCTTGGCGGTGGACAGGAAGCCTTCAAAACAGAACCGGCCGGTAGCCTGACCGGAAATGCTCAGGGCGGTGATGACCGCACAGGGGCCGGGAATGGCGCAGACCGTTATGCCTGCGGCGGCTGCCTGCTGAACCAGTTCTTCGCCGGGGTCGGAGATGGCGGGGGAGCCTGCATCGGAGACCAGTGCGCAGGTCTCACCGTTTAGGATCCGCTCCACGATCCAGTCACCCTTTTGAGTCTTGTTATGCTCGTAGTAGCTGACAAGGCTTTTTTTTATGCCCAAATGGTTTAAAAGCTTCAGGGTCACCCGGGTATCCTCAGCAGCAATAAAATCCGCTTTCTCCAATGTCTTTACACATCGGGGAGAGATGTCACCCAAATTGCCGATGGGGGTGGGGACTAAATATAACATTCCGGCCATAGCTTACGCTCCTAAATGATAAATGGATTTATAGTAGTCGGTAGGGTTGCCCTCTGAATCGTATAGGGCCTCTTCTGTAATGGTAAGACCCGGCTTGCCGCCTTTGCGGAATTTCAGCAAAATCAGGCTCAGAGGCCCACCTGTGCGGTGCCGCAGCAGACACAGCTCTTTGACTTCCATACCGTTTTGCGGGCCTAAGGCACAAAGATGCCCCAAAAGCTCCGGGCGGTGCACCAGATAAAAGTCTCCGCCGTAGCGCAACGCCCTGGCTGCGGCTTTAAACAGTTCCTCCGGGGGACACAGGTCATCCCGCCGGGCGGTGGTGCTCATGGGACCACCGGAGAAATAGGGGGGATTGGATATGCATATATGATAGCGGCCCGGTTCGGGGCAGAGCGTGCAGGCATTGCCCGGTATGCTCTCCATGCGGCCTTCAAGACCGTTTGCGCAGATATTATGCTGTGCCATTTTGTGGTCTTCCTGCCGCAGCTCAATGCCGGTCACATAGCAAGTGTCATCCTTTGCACAGAGCATCAGCCCCAATGTGCCACAGCCGGCGCACAGGTCCAGCACCCGGGCGTTTTTCGGCAGTTTCACAAAGGCACTCAGCGCAACGGAGTCCGTGCTTAATGGAAAGCTGCCCGGTGCCAATTCCAATGTAATACCGTTTTGCAAGTATTCCATATAAAACCTCATCGTGAAAAATCGGCCTGCGCGGTATGCGCAGGCCGATGCAGTATGGAAGAATCACTCTTCAACGATTGCTTCGACAGGGCAGTTCTCGGCGCAGGTGCCACAGTTGACACACAGATCAGCATCGATTTCGTACTTGCCTTCGCCCTCAGAGATAGCCTCAACGGGGCAGTTGTCGACACAGGTGCCGCAGCTAACGCAAGCATCAGTAATAGTGTAAGCCATGATTTTCCCTCCAATTTACAATGTGAATTTTCCATCTGAACGATGTTACATTTATTCTAACATGGATTTTCCAAAATGCAACCGCTTTTTTAAAAAAAGTTTAGTATATTTTTGGGAGGCGCAGGCTACAATCACGGCGAAGGAGGTGGGCGGCATGGGTCCGACACAGGAATGTCGGGAAATGCTCAGCCGTGCGGCGGCGGAAGCGCGGCTTCTGGGACACGGTTATGTGGGCTCTGTTCACCTGTTGCTGGCCCTGGTCGGTGACCCCGGACCGGCAGGTGCGATTCTCCGCAGCTGGGGACTGCAGCCTGAGGCGGTTCGCTGTGTGGCGGTGACCATGTGGGGCAGCGGACGGACAGATTCTCCGTTGCGACAGGGCTTTACGGCTGCCACCGGCAGGATTCTCCGCAATGCAGCGGCGGAGGCTAAACGGCTGGGCAGCCGAAAGGTGGCACCCATCCATGTGCTGCTGGCGTTGCTACGGCCCGGAAAAACCGGGGCGCACAGGCTGCTGCGACAGTGCAGACTGTCACCGGAAATGCTGTTTTCACGAACTGTGGAGCAGCTGACATTTAAGGATCATAAGGAGGCGGTGGAAACGAAGCTTTTAGAACAGTTAAGCGAGGACCTTGTACAAAAGGCCGCGGCCATGGAGCCGGTGATCGGCAGAGACCGGGAGATCGATATGGTCATTGGGATCTTAAGCCGAAAGAACAAAAATAATCCGGCACTCATTGGAGAGCCGGGTGTAGGCAAAACAGCCATTGCGGAGGGGCTTGCCCAGCGTATGGCGACAGGAACTGTGCCGCCGCAGCTGAAAAATAAGCGGCTTTTCAGCTTGAATATGGCCAATTTGGTGGCAGGCACTAAGTATAGAGGTGAATTTGAGGAACGGCTTCGGGATATGCTGGCGGAGATCCGCCGTGCCGGAGACGTGATTTTATTTGTGGATGAAATGCACACCATCGTGGGAGCAGGTGCGGCAGAGGGGGCTATCGATGCGGCCAATATTTTAAAGCCTGCTTTGGGCCGTGGGGAGCTGCAGCTGGTAGGTGCAACCACCCTGGATGAATACAGGAAATATATTGAAAAGGATCCGGCACTGGAACGGCGATTCCGTCCTGTGATGGTGGAGGAGCCTGACGAGCAAACCACCGTCCGTATTTTAAATGCGCTGCGGCCCGGTCTTGAAAAGCACCACCGTCTGCGGATCTCCGATCAGGCGGTGCAGGCAGCGGTACAGCTATCCCGGCGGTATCTGCCGGAGTTGTTTTTGCCGGATAAGGCCATTGATCTTTTGGATGAGGGGGCGGCCTGTGCCCGGATGGAGGCCCTTTCTGAAAACAGCGCAGATTTGGAGCAGGAGCTCCATGATGCCATCCGCACCAGCCGCTACGAAAAGGCGGCACAGCTGCGGGATCAACTGCAGCACCGCCCACGGTCTGTGGGTGCGGCGGATGTGGCCAGGGCGGTCAGCGCACGCACCGGCATTCCGGTGGGCAGACTTACCGCCGACAGACGGAAAAAGCTCCTGGAGCTGCAGGAGCGGCTTTCTGAGTCCGTATTGGGCCAGGAAGAGGCGGTGGCGGCGGTGACCGATGTTGTACAGCGGGGACTATCTGCGGTGCGGGACGAAAACCGCCCGGTGGCCAGTATGCTCTTTACAGGTCCAACCGGCGTGGGCAAGACGGAGCTTTGCAGAGCCTTGGCCCGGGAGCTGTTTGGAACTTCCAATGCTATGGTGCGGCTGGATATGACCGAGTATATGGAACAGCATTCTGTTGCAAGGCTTATCGGTGCGCCGCCCGGTTATGTAGGCTACGACGAGGGCGGCAAGCTGACAGAAGCGGTGCGCCGCAGACCCTACTGCCTGGTACTGTTTGACGAGCTGGAAAAGGCCCACCCGGATGTGGCAGGTATCCTGCTGCAAATTATGGAGGAGGGCGAGCTGACCGATTCCGGTGGCCGTCATGTCAGCTTCAAAAACACCATAGTGGTCATGACCTCCAATGTGGGCGGTCAGGCAAAAGGGGAGGGGCTGGGCTTTAATCCAAACCCCCAGCAAAACACCGATGTACTGCGTGGGCAGTTTACCCCGGAGTTTTTGGGGCGTATCGACAAAACCGTTTGCTTTAAGCGTTTAAAGTCACAGGATATGGCAGGTATTGCAAGGAAATATCTGTGCCGGCTTTTGCAGCGGGCAGCGGCAGGCGGGCTGAAGCTGGAGCTGCCAACAGAGCTGCCGGAGGTGCTTACGGCTTCCATGAAGCTGACAGACGGCGCACGGAGTCTGCGGCGACAGGTGGAGGACCGGGTGGAAGGGCCGCTGGCTCGCTTTTTGCTGGAATGTGTCCATCTGCCGGAGCAAGTTCGGGCGGAGCTTACCGATGGAAGCCTCACCTTTTATGCGGTTAGTAAGCATAAGTGAACAAGTGTTTAATTATAATAATTTTTTGAAAAAATAAGGGGAAATTGCAGGAAAAGGCTTGATTTTTGAATAAACATCCTATATACTGTTGTTACATGGAGCAAAATGGTAGTGAAGTGGAGCAAAGTGGAAGGAGATGCGCAGTTTTGATCGGTAAATACCCTGCAAAATTGGATGATAAGAACCGTTTGTTCGTTCCGGCGAAGCTGCGCCCGGAGCTGGGGGAGGACTTTTATGTGACTCTCGGCTTCAGCTGTGGTAAACGGTGCCTGACGGTCTATACTGCTGAGGATTGGAAGAAAATGGAGCAGAACTACAACAGCCTCTCCATTCATCAGCGGTCCGATGCAACAGCCCTGATCTTCATGAACGCCAGCCAGTGTAACCCCGACAAGCAATTCCGTTTCGGCCTGCCTCAGTTTTTGCTGGACTATGCAGGCATCAAGCGGGAGGTCGTGGTGGTTGGCCGTGCATGCCAGGCAGATATCTGGGATGCGGAAACCTTTGCACAGTATGAGCAGGAGAATCTGACTCCTGAAAAGCTGCTGGCATCGTTGGAGGCAATCGGTCTATGAGTGAATTTCATCATGTGTCGGTACTCCTCCATGAATGCATTGAAGCACTGGATATAAAGCCGGACGGCATTTATGTGGACGGTACTTTAGGCGGTGCGGGACATTCCTCCCACATCGTGCAGCACCTGACTACAGGTCGCCTGATCGGCATTGACCGGGACCCGGTTGCCCTGAATGCTTCCACGAAGCGGCTGGAGCAGTGGAAAGATCGGGTAACCCTGGTTCATTCCAATTTCAGTGAAATAAAAAGTGTATTACAGGAACTTACGCTGCCCGGTGTAGATGGCATCCTGTTAGACTTGGGCGTTTCCTCCCCTCAGTTGGATGACGGGCAGCGCGGTTTCTCCTATATGGCGGATGCGCCCTTGGATATGCGCATGAACAGCGGTGACAGCCTGACGGCCCGGGATGTGGTAAATTCCTGGTCTGAGGAGGAACTCAGGCGCATCCTCTATGACTACGGTGAGGAGCGCTATGCACCCCGCATTGCGGCTGCCATCTGCCGTCGCAGAGAAGAAAAGGCAATTGAAACCACCCTGGAGCTGGTGGATATTATCCGCTCGGCTATGCCTGCTGCAGCCCTTCGGGAAAAGCAGCACCCGGCAAAGCGATCCTTCCAGGCCATCCGCATAGCGGTCAATGATGAGCTTGGCGCTGTGGAAAAGGTCATGAAGGATGCGGTAGCCTGTTTAAATCCCGGCGGCCGCTTAGCGGTGATCACCTTCCATTCCTTGGAGGATCGGATCGTAAAGACCGCCATGAACGAGGCAGCCAAGGGCTGTATCTGTCCGCCATCCTTCCCGGTGTGTGTTTGTGGAAAAAAGCCGCTGGTAAAGGTCATCAGCAGAAAGCCCATTGTTTCAACAGATGCAGAGCTGGAAGAGAATCCAAGAGCCCGCAGCGCAAAGCTGCGAGTCTGTGAAAAATTATAAAGAAAGAAGGAGCACATAGTCATGGCAAAGACAGAGAGCCGTTATATTCAGTTCTATACTGCGGGCAGTACCGCCCAAGAACTTGTACCTGTGCTCCGTCCTGAGGCGACTCCGGCAAACCGCCCCCGGAGAAGCCGCAGACCGGTGCTTTACATTGACCCGGTTGCAATTTTGGGTATGATCACGGCGGTGATCCTGACCATCTGCCTGCTGATTGCATTTAATCAGTTTAAGCAGGCAAAGGCGGAATATGAGTATGTGTACAACTATAACCTCGCCTTAAAGCAGGAGCACAAAGACCTGCAGGAAACCTATGCAAAAAGCTATAACAGGGAAGAGGTTCGGTTTGAGGCTGTGCTTATGGGCTATGTGCCTTCGAGCCAGGTTCAGCATGTGTCGATAAAGGCCGAAACGCCTGAACCGATCCCGGAGGAGCCGGGCGTTTTGGAGCAGGTATGGGACTATTTGACGGAGCTGTTTGCATAATTGCGGCCCGACCTAATAGACTTAATTAGCAGCTGTGATGGGCGGTAAGGGACTCCCTTGCTGCCCATTTAAAATGAGGCTGTGAAAGGTCTGAGTTTCGTGGGGAAAAGGGTAGGCCGTGTTCGGTTGGATACAGGACAGCATCGGCGTGTTCTGATCGTGGCACTGCTATTGGGCATACTGGGCTTTGTTCCGGTGCTTGCAAGGCTATTTGAGCTGATGGTGGTGCAGTATGAATACTATGCCCAAAAGGCATTGCAAAATCAAAGCCGTACCACCGGTGTGGCGGCAGACCGGGGCTATATTTACGATACCAATATGAATGTGCTGGCCTGCAGCACCACGGTAGAGCATGTGTATTTAGACCCCCATGAGCTCAAGCAGGCGGGGACGGATATGGAAGCGCTGAGCCTGTTCCTTGGAGAGCTTTTAGATAAAGATCCCCAGTGGATCAAGACCCAGGGCGCGGATATTTCCATGCGCTATAAGCAGATCGCCGCGGGGATCGACGAGGAAACAGCCTCGAAGCTGCGGAATTACATCAATACAAATGATATCCGCGGTGTTCATTTGGAGCCTGCCTCCAAGCGGGTCTATCCCATGGGCACACTGGCCAGTCAGGTTATAGGCTTTGTAAACGCCTCCGGTGACGGCTGTGAGGGGATTGAAGCGGCCTATGACAGCTATTTAAAGGGGATATCCGGTGCGGTGGTCACCACCAAGGGTAATAACGAAATGGATATGCCCTATTCCTATGAAAATTACATCGATGCCACGCCGGGCTGCAGTGTGGTGCTGACCATCGACATGACGGTGCAGCAGGCACTGGAAAACCGCCTGGAGGCAGCGATTACCCAATATGATGTACAAAATGGGGCATTTGGCCTTGTGATGAATGTAAAAACCGGGGAAATCGTGGCGATGGCTACCTTGGGTGGCTATGATCCCAACAATTATCTGGAAATTGCCGACTCCTCGGCGCTTCCGGACCCCGAAGCGGAAGACTACAAAGAGCAGCTGGCAGCGGCACGGCTGAAGCAGTGGCGTAACCGGGTGATATCCGATGGCTATGAGCCCGGTTCGACCTTTAAGGTGCTGACCCTGGCGGCAGCACTGGATAGCGGTGCAGTGGATTTAACTACCGGATTTCACTGCTCCGGTGCCGAGCATATACCCGGCAGAAGTCAGCTGCTGCACTGCTGGCGGTCTGCGGGCCACGGCTCTCAGCAAACACCCCAGGCACTGCAAAACTCCTGCAACCTTGCCTTTGCCCATATTGCCCTGAAGCTGGGTGGAGAGAAGTTTTACGAATATGTGGAAAAATTCGGCATTTTGGAAAAGACCGGCATCGATCTCTACGGAGAAAGTAAGGGCGTTTTTTTTACAAAAGAGCTGGTGACCAACACAGATAAATGGGGCACAGCAAGCCTTACCTCCGGCTCTTTTGGACAGACCTTCAAGCTCACTCCCTTACAGCTTGTGCGGGCCATTGCCGCAGTTGTCAACGGCGGTGTGCTGATGGAGCCGTATATTGTTTCAGAGGTCATTGACAGTAACGGAAACACTGTTTTAAAGCAGGAGCCGGTGGAGGTCCGCCGTGTGATCAGCGAGGAAACCTCTAAGACCATGTGCACGCTGCTGCAATCGGTGGTGGAGGAGGGGACAGCGAAAAATGCGGCTGTACCCGGCTATGCCATCGGTGGAAAAACCGGCACCAGTGAGAAAATCGATGTGCTGGATGAAAGCGGAAAACCCACACTGGATAAAATCGTTTCCTTCGTGGGGGTTGCGCCAATGGACGATCCGCAGTATATTGTACTTGTAGCATTGGATACACCGTCCCGAAAGACGGGACTTTATATATCCGGCGGCATGATGGCTGCCCCCACAGTGGGCCAGGTACTTAATGACATACTGCCCTATTTGGGCGTAGAGAGAGTAGGAGAGAACAATGAAACTAAGTGAGCTTTTAAAGGATCTGACCGTTTTAAAGACCAATTTAGACCTTAATACAGAAATTCAGGGCGTGACCTACGATTCCCGGAAGGTTCAGCCCGGCTGGCTGTTTGTGGCTGTCACCGGCTATGCAACCGATGGCAATCTCTATATTCCCATGGCTCTGAGCAAGGGTGCAGTGGCGGTAGTCAGCGCCAGGGAGCAGACAGAGGACGTGCCATATGTACAAGTACCCTCTGACCGGGAGGCCCTGGCACGGATCGGTGCAAATCTCTACGGTCACCCGGGTAAGGCCATGAAGGTCATTGCAGTAACCGGCACCAACGGCAAGACCTCCTCTACGCTCCTTTTAAAGCATGTGCTGGAGGTGACCCGTGGGGCCAAGGTGGGCCTGATGGGCACCATGGATAATATGATCGGGGATCTGAAGATCCCTACGGAGCGTACAACACCCGAGAGCCTGGATCTGCAAGGTCTGCTGGCACAGATGCGGGATGCAGGCTGCACCCATGTGGTCATGGAGGCATCCTCCCACGCTATTTACCTGCAGCGGGTTGGCAGCCTGCTGTTTGATGTGGCAGCCTTTACAAACCTGACCGAGGATCACCTGGATTTCCATGAGACCATGGAAAACTATTGTGATGCCAAGGCAATGCTGTTCTGCCAGTGCCGCAAGGGCGTGTTAAACGCAGATGACCCCTGGGCAAAGCGGATCATTGCAGCTGCACAGTGTCCTGTCCGTACTACTTCTGTAAGCGGTCAAGCAGACCTGTGGGCAGAAAATATCCGGCTCATGTCCGATGGCGTTTCCTTTGATGCAGTGACGGCAGATTGCCGTGTGGCTGTGCAGGTGGGCATCCCCGGTCAGTTTACGGTATATAATGTGTTGACCGTTTTGGGCTGCGCACTGGAGCTGGGCATTTCCCTTGAGGAGGCAGCTGCTGCGCTGCGTACGGCCCAGGGTGTCAAGGGCCGTGTGGAGGTGGTCCCCACCCCCGGTAAGGACTATACCGTTTTGATCGACTATGCCCATACCCCCGATGGTCTTGAAAATGTGCTGCAGGCAGTGAAGGGGTATTGCCGGGGTCGGGTCATTGCCGTCTTTGGCTGCGGCGGTGACAGAGATCCCATGAAACGGCCCATTATGGGCAAAATCGGCACGGAGCTTGCGGATATCGCGGTTATTACATCAGATAATCCCCGGACCGAAGACCCAAATACCATCATTGCGGACATCCTTAAAGGGGTGGATTCTGCAAAAAAGAATTATAAAGTTATAGAGAATCGGCCTTCTGCGATCAGATATGCTATGGACATTGCAGAAAAATGTGATATAATTATACTGGCTGGAAAGGGCCATGAAACCTATCAGGAGATCCAGGGGGTCAAGCACCACCTGGATGAACGCGAAATCGTCGCGGCTTACCTGACCGAAACGGAGGAACAGATGTGAGCTTCATCACATTGGGCCAGGCTGCACAGTGGTGCGGCGGCCAAGTAGAAGAAAAGTACCGGGATGTGGAATTTTTCGGTGCTTCCAACGATACTAGAACCATCCGGCCCGGGCAGCTGTTTTTAGCACTGCAGGGTGTAAGAGATGGCCATGAGTTTATTCCTGCTGCCATGGAAAAGGGTGCAGCAGCAGTGCTGTGTACCCGTTTGGAGGGGGATTACCCCGCTATCATTGTAGAGGATGTCCGCCTTGCGCTGGGCAGGATTGCCGCGGCAGAGCGGCAGCGGTTGGGGATGAAGGTGGTAGCCGTCACCGGTTCTGTAGGAAAATCTACCACCAAGGAAATGGTGGTTTCCGTCCTTCAGACTACTTATAAGGTGGGCAAGACCCCGGAAAACCAGAATAATGACATCGGTATGCCTATGGCTATTCTGGCGCTGGAGGCCGGTACGGAGGTTGCGGTGCTGGAGATGGGTATGAACCATTTCCGGGAGATCGCATACCTGACCGATATTGCAAAGCCGGATGTGGGTGTGATCACCAATGTCGGTACGATGCATATTGAAAATTTAGGCACGGTGGAAGGTATCCGCCAGGCAAAGCTTGAGATTATTGAAGGCATGTCTGCCGATGGAAAGCTGATCCTCAACGGTGATGGGGACAGCGGCCTGTTTAACTATCCCATCAGCGGCGTTGAGACCATGTTCTTCGGTGTTTCTAACGGTGATTGCCGGGTCTTTGCCAAGGATGTGACCCAAACAACCGAGGGTGTTTCCTTTACAGCTGCCTGTGGCGGTATGGATATTTCTGTGGATCTTGCCCTTGAGGGCACCCACTTTGTAGCCGATGCACTGGCTGCGGTTGCAGTTGGTATGGAGCTGGGTGTTACACCTGAGCGGATCAGTGCGGGCCTGGGTGACTTCCGCAATATGGCAGGCCGCCAGGAGATCTTTGAAGCAAACGGTTATACCATTATTAAAGATTGCTACAATGCAGGCCCGGAGTCCATGGCAGCAGCACTGGCAGTGCTGCATCAGAGGCCCGGTCGTCATGTGGCGGTTTTGGGTGATATGCTGGAGCTGGGCACCTGCACCCAGGCGGAGCATTATAAGCTGGGCCGGATCGTGGCAGAACAGGCAGATGTGCTGCTGGCTTACGGCCCCAACAGCGTGCGGGTCTTAAACGGCGCCCGTACCGGCGGTATGCCCGATACCAAGGCAAGAGCCTTTACGGATCGGGATCGGCTGGCAGATGTTCTGCGGCAGATGGTAAAGCCCGGAGATGTGATCCTGTTCAAGGGCTCCCGCGGTATGCGTATGGAGCTGGTTGTGGATCGGTTTTTGCAAGCACAGAAAGAGGAGTGATTCTTGATGACAAGAGTTTTAATTACTGCGGCGGTGGGTCTTGTGCTGTCGGCAGGCCTGGGCTATTTGCTGCTGCCGGTGCTGCGGGCGCTGAAGGCCGGCCAGTCCATTCGTGAGATCGGCCCTACCTGGCATAACAATAAGGCGGGCACCCCTATGATGGGCGGTCTGATGTTCATTTTTGCCCTGATCATTTGCGTTGTTGGCAACCTGATCGTCGGCACAATCACCGATTTTACGGTGCTGTATGTGCTGGCCTTATCCCTGTGCTTCGGTCTTGTGGGCTTTTTGGATGACTTTTTCAAAATCAAGCACAAGCAGAATATGGGCCTGACCTCTCTGCAGAAGTTCATGCTGCAGTTGGCAGTGTGTGCTATTTACCTGTACCTGATGTGGAAACACCAGGGTATGTCCACCGATCTTGCAATTCCCTTTACCGATGCGGTGATCCATATCAATACCATTGTTTACATTTTCTTTGCCATGTTCGTCATGGTGGGCTGTGTCAATGCAGTGAATCTGACCGATGGCGTGGACGGCCTGTGCGGCAGCGTGACCATTCCGGTCATGGTGTTCTTTGCCGCTGCAGCTGTGCTGAAGGGCCGTTATGATGTGGCACTTGTGCCTGCTGCACTGGCAGGTGGCCTCATTGCTTACCTGGTGTATAACTGGCATCCTGCCAAGGTGTTTATGGGTGATACCGGCTCCCTGTTTTTGGGTGGCGTGGTCTGCGCCCTGGCCTTTGCACTGGAAATGCCCCTGATTCTGCTGCTGGTTGGCCTGGTTTATATCGTGGAGACCCTGTCCGTTATTTTGCAGGTTGGCTACTTTAAGTTGACCCACGGCAAGCGGATCTTTAAGATGGCCCCCATCCACCACCATTTCGAGATGTGCGGCTGGAAGGAAGTCAAGGTCGTGCTGGTATTTGCTGCCGTCAGTGCAATTGCCTGTGTAATTGCCTGGTTCGGAATTGTTTAAGGAGTGATTTTCGGCATTGAAGCGCGATTTCAATGCCAAAGAGGACCGCCTGCGGGCGACAATCGACATTCCGTTTCTTATAATACTGCTGGTGCTTTTGGGTGTGGGACTTGCGATGCTGTATTCTGCAAGCTCTGCCCAAAGTGCCTATGATACCGGCTATACCAGCACCACCCGCTACCTTGTGAAGCAGGGGCTGTGCGCCCTGGTGGGTCTTGGGGTCATGGTGCTTATAAGCCGTATTCCGCCCGGGGTGTGGTACAGGCTTTCCTGGCCTGCCTATTGGGTGAGCATTGTCCTGCTGCTGATGGTGTTGGTCTTTGGCCGCAGCGTCAATGGCGCAAAGCGGTGGATCGGCATTGGCCCACTGCAGTTTCAGCCATCAGAGGTTGCGAAATTCACCATGATCCTGCTCTTTGCAAGGCTGACCAGAGGTTTTGGCCCGGATGCACGGAAATTCCGCTACGGGGTTTTGGGTTTTGGAGCGGCACTTTTGGGCATCCTGATCCCACTGGCTCTTGAAAAGCATTTGTCAGCCATTATGCTGATGGGTATGGTGGCGGTGGTGATGATGTTTGTTGCAGGCACCCATCCCAAATGGCTTTTGGCCGGTGCGGCCTGCGCTGTGGGCTTTTTAATTGTCTATGTGTCCTTTATGGGCTACGCCGGAGACCGGATCACTGCATGGCAGCATCCGGAATTAGACCCGGCAGATACAGGCTATCAGATCCTGCAATCCCTCTATGCCATTGGCTCTGGGGGCTTGTTTGGATTGGGCCTGGGTAAGAGCAGACAAAAGTATTTGTATCTACCTTTTCAGTATAATGACTATATCTTTGCAGTGATCTGCGAGGAAGTGGGGCTTCTTGGCGCACTGGGGATCATGGTGCTGTTTTCACTGCTGATCCTGCGGGGCTATTACATTGCCCTCCATGCCCCGGATCGGTTTTCCAAGGTCCTGGGGGCGGGTATGATCTCGTTGATCGCCGTGCAGACACTGCTGAATTTAGGTGTTGTGACCAATATGCTGCCATCAACCGGTATTGCGCTGCCTTTTTTCTCCTACGGCGGCACGGCACTGATGGTAAACTTAGCTGAAATGGGCGTTGTTTTGAGTATTTCCCGGAATATGGACCGGGCAGCTCCACAGGAGGAACTTTTATGAATGTGATATTTACCTGCGGCGGTACCGGTGGCCATATTAACCCGGCACTGGCCGTTGCCAATATATGGAAAGAAAAGTATCCCGACAGTAATATTCTGTTTGTTGGCGGCATCGACGGTATGGAGGAGCAGCTTGTGCCCAAGGCAGGCTATGAGCTGATCGCTTTGGAGGCCCACGGTGTCCGTCGGGGCAAAAGCATCAAAAGCATGCTGGAAAATGTCATGGTGGTGTGGACCACCTGGCAGTCCTACAGAAAGTGCAGAAAGATCATTAAGGACTTTAAGCCGGATGTGATCGTGGGTACAGGTGGCTACGCCAGCTTTCCCATGCTGACTGCCGGTGCCAGTATGGGTATTCCCACCTGTGTCCATGAGGCCAATGCCATGCCCGGCCTTACCACCAGAATGGTGGCCGATAAGGCTGACCGGGTGCTGGTGTGCTTCCCCCAAAGTGTGCAGCATTATAAAAATCCTGAAAAGGTGGAGGTCGTGGGCATGCCGGTGCGCCGGGAATTTGTCTACACCAAAAAAGCCGATGCCCGCCGGGAGCTGGGTATTGAGGAGGATGTGCCCCTGGTGGTATCCGCCTTCGGCTCTCAGGGCGCAAAGGCCATGAATGAGGCGGTAGGAAAGCTGTTCCGACTGGAGCAGGATGCGGGTTGTCCCTTCCGTCATATCCACGCCATCGGCAGCTACGGTATGGAGTGGATGCCCGATTATGTGAAAGCCCAGGGCGTGGATCTGGAGAAGAACCCCCGCATTGCCATGCAGGAGTATATTTATAATATGCCTACGGTGATGGCGGCGGCAGATGTGTTTATCAGCCGTGCCGGCGCATCCAGCTGTAATGAGATCGCTGTGTCCGGTACGCCCTGTATTCTGATCCCGTCACCCAATGTGACCGACAATCATCAGGAGAAAAACGCCCGGGCTCTTGCAGATAAGGGCGGTGCCGTGCTGATTTTGGAAAAGGATTGCACAGCGAAGCGGCTGATGGAGGAGATCACCGGCATTTTGGAGGACAAGGAGCGCTACAGCACCATGCGTAAGGCTTTGCTTGATATGTCCGTGCCGGATTGCGCAGAGCGGCTGTGTGCCATTATGGAAAGCCTTATTAAGAAGTAAGGAGTTATTTACTATGGATAACGAGCAGAGAAAACGAAGCCGGCACCGCCGCAGACAGCGGCAGCAGTTGACCTATACGGAGCCGAAGCCCTTTAACAGAAAGAAATTTTTTCTGCAGCTGCTGATCGTAGCTGCAGTTGTGGTGGCATTGGTGTTTATAATGTCCATCTTCTTTAAGATGGGCAGCCCGGAGGAGGCTGTGCTGGTGGCGGGCAATGACCGCTATACCACTGCGCAGGTTATCGAGGCCGCCGGGATTCGGGAAGGGGACAGCGTGCTGTTTATGAACCGTGCCAAAATTCGCACAAGAATTTTGCAGCAGCTGCCCTATGTTCGCAGTGTTCGTGTAGGAATAAAGCTGCCAAATACGGTTAATATTGAAATAACAGAATCCCAGGTTCTGTACTCTATCGAAGCTTTGGACGGCAACTGGTGGCTTATAAACCACGAGGGTAAGGTGCTGGAGCAGACCAACTGGGTCGATGCCAAGGACCATACGGTTTGCACCGGTGTTCGTATTCAGGTTCCTGAGCCCGGTCAGCAGGCTGTGGCTATTGAACCGGAGCCTCAGCTGGACCCGGAGGGTAACACGCTGCCGGCGATCCTTACCGGCGAGCAGAGCCTCTCTGCGGTGCTGCAGATCCTGCAGCTGCTGGAGCGGTTTGGTGTGCTGGGCGAGGCGGCCAGCGTCAGTATTGAGGACCCAACCAATATTCAGGTATGGTATGGCGAGCGCTTCCGCATCGATCTGGGTGACCACCTGAATCTGGAGAAAAAGTTGGGTTATGCGGTGTCTGCTATGGAACAGCTTGAGGAAAATCGGACCGGTGTGATCGATGTTAGTTTCACTATAAATACACAGCAGCCGGTATTTACGGCCTTTGCAGACTAAAAAATTGTAAATTCTTTGGAGAAAAATGATATTTTCTATTGACCAAATTGATTTTTCACGATAGAATAAATGAGTATAGTTGTAAACTAAGCGGAGCATGCTCTGCGAACGATACATAGGAGGAAAGATAATTATGGCTGATAATTTTCAGGAAAGAGTTGTTAAGATCAAAGTGATTGGTGTCGGTGGTGCCGGCAACAATGTTATTAACCGTATGATCGATGGCGGTGTCAGTGGCGTTGACTTTGTGGTCATCAATACGGATAAGCAGGACCTGAATAAGTCCACCTGTAAGAACAAGGTGCAGATCGGCGAGAAGCTCACCGGCGGTATGGGCGCAGGCTCCAAGCCTGAGATCGGTCAGAAGTCCGCTGAGGAGTCCAGA
>CAYMPY010000024.1:0-20326 GCA_964392535.1 uncultured Oscillospiraceae bacterium | reverse complement strand
TCCATGCCTGCGTAGGTCAGGGGATCGATGATCTCCACACCCTCGATGTTGAAGCCGCCCTTAGCAGCGTTTGCCTTGACTTCTTCCACATTGCCAATCAGGATGGGGGTCAGGAAGCCGCCCTCATTCAGGCGGGCGGTTGCCTCCAGAATACGGGCATCGTGGCCCTCGGTGAATACGATTTTACGGGGATTTGCCTTCAGGGTTTCGATCATTGCGTTGAACATTGGTTCATTCCTCCAAATTCTATGGGCCTTGCCCAAATTTTTACACATTAATTATACATCAATGGCTACCCGTTATCAAGTCCTTTTTAAAAAACTGTGAATTTTAGTGGAGAACTGTTGAAAACTACGGATTTTACACTATAATATTTACAGGTGATGATATGCGTAACTTTTTTCGGCAATTCATGCAGGGCCGATACGGCACAGATAAATTAAATCTTGCCCTTCTTGGCGCAGGTGTGGTTTGCAGCATCCTGTCGGCCATATTCAGCTGGTTTGTTGTTTTAAGCCTGCTGTTTACACTGCTTTCTTATATCTGTCTTATTTTGGTGATCTTCCGCTGTTTTTCCAGAAATACCTACAAGCGGTATCAGGAAAACAGAAAATTTCTTATGTTTTTCCAGCGGCTGAAGGACCGGCAGCACCGCTACTACGATTGCCCCCGCTGCCGCCAGCAGGTCCGTGTCCCCCGGGGCAAAGGCAAAATTTCCATCTCCTGCCCAAAATGCAGAGAAAAGTTTATAAAGAAAACATAACCTATACTAAAACGCCCGAAATCGAACTTCGTAAAAGACGATTTCGGGCGTATTTTATGTGTAGTTATAATTCTTTCGGTTTTCTTAAATCATGGGTGATCAGATCTGTGATGTACTGATTGATGCTGAAGCCACGACAATCCTTTTGCTCATTATGGATTTTCTCCATCATAAGGTTGTAGATTTCCGGCGGTAGCCGCAGCGAAAACTTGATTTTTTCGTATGTAGGTGTCCCTGAAGTGTTCATATCTCTACCTCCGCATTCTATTCCCTGCACCATGGAACCATGACATCATGATATCATGGCGCCATGATGTCATGGTGTCATGGCGCCATAATATCAGAAAATGAGGGTGCTGTCAAGGGTAGGCTTTGTGCCGGGTGTCAGGCTTCTTTATGACGGATGTCAAACTGCCGGTAAATATATGCCGGTGTTTAAGAAATGAATAATTATCAATTATCCACTGTCAATTATCAATTTAGTTTGTCGCCCGCAAAAATGTCTATATTTCTCTTGACGGATAGAAAATCCTTTTGTAAACTGTAATTATAAAGGGAGGTATGCTCTTATGGAACACAAACTGATCTCTTACGATAAGAATTTAGAGCCCTTCAAGGCCGATTTGGACAAGCGGGCGGAAAACTATGCCCGGAAGAAGAAGGAGCTTCTGAAGAAGGGACAGACCCTGTCCGATTTTGCAAACGGTCACAATTATTTCGGCTTCCACAAAACCGCCACCGGCTGGGTATACCGGGAGTGGGCGCCGGGTGCGGAAAAATTATATCTGACCGGCGATTTCTGTAACTGGGACCGCCACGCCCATGAGGCGAAAAAGCTGAAAAACGGCGTATTTGAATTAAAACTCAAGAACCTGTACCACGGCGCAAAGGTGCTGACCGTGGTGGTTCATAATGGACAAGAATTAGAGCGGATCCCCACCTACGCCACCCGTGTGGTACAGGAGCAGGATTCCATTTTGTGGGTCGGTCAAATTCACGAAATGGAGCCCTTTAAGTGGACGGACAAGGCCTTCAAGCCCAAGAAGAATCTGTATATCTATGAGTGTCACATCGGCATGGCTCAGGAAGAGGGCAAGGTGGGCACTTATGAGGAGTTCCGTTTAAGCGTCCTGCCCCGCATCCGGGATTTGGGCTACAACACCTTACAGATCATGGCCATTATGGAGCATCCCTACTATGCCTCCTTTGGCTATCAGGTCACCAACTTCTATGCAGCCTCCTCCCGCTTCGGCACACCGGAGGACCTGAAACGGCTCATTAACGATGCCCATAAGATGGGTATTGCTGTGCTTTTGGACGTGGTGCACTCCCACGCCTCCAAAAATACCCGGGAGGGTCTGAACCAATTTGACGGCACCGAGTACCAGTTCTTCCACGAAGGCGGCAAGGGTGACCACAGCGCATGGGGCACCAAATGCTTTAACTACGATAAAAACGAGGTCATCCACTATCTCCTGTCCAACCTGAAATTTTGGCAGACGGAGTATCATTTCGACGGCTTCCGTTTTGACGGTGTTACCTCCATGCTCTACCACGATCACGGTCTTGGCGTGGCCTTTACCGGCAACGACAAGTATTTTTCCATGAACACCGATGTGGAGGCCGTGACCTATCTGCAGCTTGCAAACGATCTTGTTCGGGAGGTGAATCCAAACGCCTTCACCATTGCGGAGGACACCTCTGCCATGCCCGGAATCGGTCTGCCGGTGGCTGACGGCGGTTTGGGCTTTGATTACCGTCTTGCCATGGGCGAGCCGGATATGTGGATCAAGCTTTTAAAGGAAGTGCCTGACGAGCATTGGGATCTCAACAACATTTACTATGAGCTGGCCATCCGCCGCAGCCACGAAAAGGTTATCGGCTACTGCGAGAGCCACGACCAGGCATTGGTGGGTGATAAGACCATCATGTTCCGCCTTTGCGACAAGGAAATGTACTACGGTATGGAGAAATCCTCCCGGAATATGGTCATCGACCGTGGTATGGCCCTGCACAAAATGCTGCGGCTTATTACCCTGACCTTAGGCGGCGAAGGCTACCTGACCTTTATGGGCAATGAATTTGGTCACCCCGAGTGGATCGATTTTCCCAGAGAGGGCAACGGCTGGAGCTACCATTACTGCCGCCGCCAGTGGTCTCTTGCGGATAATGAACAGCTGCGCTATGGCTACCTGCGGGACTTTGACAAGGATATGCTCAGCATGTCCAAAAAGTACAAGGTCTTTAACGGTACAGATAAGCAGATGTCGCTGGATAACACCGCAAAAACAGTGGTCTACAAAAAGGGCGGCGTTATTTTGGCCTTTAACTTCCATCCTAATAATTCCTATGAGGGCTTCTGGGTCACCGTGCCGGATAAGGGGGACTATACCGTTATCATGTCCACCGATGACCACTGCTACGGCGGTCAGGGACGGGTGTGGCATCAGACCTACACCGCCCAAAAACAGGAAAACGGCAAGTGGGGCATTCAGCTTTATCTGCCTGCCAGAACTGCAGTTGTGATAAAATAAAACCGTAGGGAACGGATTTATCCGTTCCGGGTGGAATGCATAAATGCATTCCCTACAAGGAGAAATCATGTATATTAACATCGGTAACGATATGGCAGTGCGGGAATCGGCGCTGGTTGGCATTTTCGATATGGACAACACCACCACCTCCAAAAGTACCCGGGCGTTTCTGAAAAACGCCCAGGAGGAGGGTATGGTAGTGCCCTGTGACGACCTGCCGAAATCCTTTATTTTAACTGCCGAATACCCCATGAACCGGGTATATGAGTCTACACTTTCCAGTTATACACTGGAAAAGAGATTACGGTAATACCTTTCGTAGCCCACGGGCGGCAAGGTTGCCGCCCCTACATCTAAAAACGGAGCTGACCGAAAAAGTCAGCTCCGTTTTTTATTTTACAGTCAGCACGATCTTACCGGCGGATTTGCCGGAGGCCATGAGGGACTGGGCTTCTTCTGCCTGCTGAATGGGGTAGACCTTAAAAATTGTGGGGCGAATTTCGCCGGATTCTACCTTGGGCCAAATAGTTTTGACCATTTCACCCAGCAGCTGCTTTTTCTGCATGGGGGTACGGCTGCGCAGGTTGGTGCCAATAAGGCGGGTACGGCGGGCGTACATGCTTCTCAAATCCACGGTAGTGGGGTCACCGGCCAGGGTGGCGATCATGATCCAGCGGCCGTCAAAGTTCAGGTAGGGCAGGCACTTACCGGCGGTGTCGCCACCTAAGCAGTCGATGCAGATATCCACACCGCGGCCTGCTTCCAGCTCTTCTTTCAGAACAGTGGGCAGATCCTCACGGTCGGTGACGATGACACGGTCTGCAGGCAGGTGGCTGATGGCCTTTGCCTGCTCATCATTCATAACCGTGGTCAGCACTCTTGCGCCAAAGGCCTTTGCCATGGGAATGACCACGCTGGCAAGACCGCTGGCACCGGCCTGCATCAGCAGGGTGTCACCGGCCTTCAGGCCGCCTTCCCAGAACATAAACAGGTATGCTGCGCCGTAGACCTCCGGCAGTGCGGCGGCCTCCTGCATGGAAAGGCCCTTGGGAATGGGCATCAGCATTTTATCGGGCACAGACACATACTCGGCGTAGCCGCCACTGCCCAGCAGGGCACAGACCTCCTGGCCAACCTGCCACTCGGTCACATCCTTACCTACAGCCTTGATCACACCGGCAGCCTCCAGACCGAAGCGGTCAGGCCAGCCGGGAGGAGGCGGATACTGACCGGCTCTCTGCAAAAGGTCTGCACGATTCAGTGCTGCCGCATGAACCTCCAAAAGCACCTCATCGTCTTTAATTACAGGATTTTCGGCCTCAGCCCAAATGAGCTTGCCGTCTTCGCCGATTTTTGTTGCAAACATAATGATTCCCCTTATTATAATTGTTCTAAATTACCGTCCCGTTCCAACAGCAGGCCCTCGTAAAGGGGCTTCAGCTCCTGCTGCGTCAGTCCGGTCTGTGCAAGGATCTTACTGTTATCCATCACTCTGTTATAGAGCCGGTCGTAGCTTAGCTGCCACCGGCTGCCATTGGTCACACGGCCGCCTTCGTCGTATTTGGCCTTTGCTTCCAGATAGGTTTCCGTATCCACCCATTCATAGCTTAGACCATAGATCTGCTTATACATCTCCGCCACCTGCTCCCAGGTGTTATGCTCTGCAGTAGTTACATTGAATGCCTGCAGCTTTGCCGAAGGGTTAAACAGCAGCCGCGCCTGCATTTCTGCCACATCGCCTGCCCAGGTCATAGTGCCCTGTATATTTTTTGCCGCTTCCGGCAGTAAAACCGGACGTTTTTCCCGCATTGCCGCCAGTATATGGTGAAGCTCCAGGGTCACCAATTGGGCCCGCTTCTGGGAATAGGTAATGGCAGGCCGCACCACGGTCCAGTTTTCATAGATGGACTGCTCCAAAATATCCTCTCCACGGCTCTTTCTCAGTGCATAATTATCAGAGGCTAAAAAATCCGCATCCTGAATCATATCCAACAGCTGCGGAGATTTTTCTGTTATGGGCAGTGGCCCTTCTCCAAATACACGATAAGAGGAAAGGAATATGTAATGGTCCGTGTTCTCAAGCAGCAGCTTATGTCTATCCTTAAACAGAGCGGTACTGTATTTCAGAAAATCCACAATTCCATCGTAGCCCTTTTCCAGTACCTGTGAAATTACCGCTTCATCAGAGGCATCACATTGAACATAGTGAATATTTTTTTGATCCTCCCACTGATCCAGGGTTAAAACATCCACCTGATAGCCCCGCTGGGCAAGCTTCGGTACCAAATACCGACCCATCGCACCGGTGCCACCCATTACAAGAACTTTCTTTTCCATTTTTACACCTCCGCACCGCAGCAGCGCAGCAATAATTTATAGACCTCCAGCTCGTAGTCGGGGGTAAATTCGTTTTCCTGCTGACCCCGGACACACCTTGCAAAGTGGGTCAGCATGGCATTATAGCGGTCAAAGGGCTCTGTGACGGAATCCACACCGGGGTCACCCCATTTTTCCTGCATACTGATGTTGCGCTTGGTGGTCATAGCCGCTTCCTTGCCCCACTCAAAGGGCTTTAACTCCCAAGTGCCCTTTGTGCCGGTGACCACCAGCTGCCGACGCAGATAGCCGCCACGCTCAGTGGCCATGGTGCGGACAAAGCTGACACCGTGGGGGTATTCCAGCACCGCCATGCCGTGATCCTCGGTATGAATACCGCCAAGATCGGTGCATTTATTCATGGCATGGACCTTTTGGGGCTTACCCATAATGCGATAGACCAGGTCTACCAAATGACAGCCGAGGAAGAACATCATGCCGCCCTTGAAATTACCCAGCCACTGCCGTAAATTGGGCTGATCCCAACGGCTCATCTGTGCTTCTACAGAAATAATTTCGCCCAACTCCCCTTTTTCGATAGCTGCAAACAGCTCCTGCACATAGGGGTTATAGCGGTACATATAACCGGGGCAGAAAATGAGCTTCTTTTCCTTGACGGTTTTTATCAGCTCTTCAAAAGCTGCAAGCTCTCTGCCGCCGGGCTTTTCCATGTGGATGTGTTTTCCGGCCTTGGCCGCCAAAAGGGCATACCTGGTGCAGTAAATTTCATCGGTTTCCACCGCCACCGCTTCGATGGTGGGGTCACCCAGCACCTGCTCCATGGTCATTTCAGGAACAGGCTGCAGACCTTTCTTTTCCCAGCTTTCGTGAAGCTTTTCGATTCTTTCGGGCAGGCGATTCTTTTCGTTTTCGGGGTAGGCAATACCCACCACTTCAAAGTATTCCTTCAGCTGATGTAATCGGGTATGGACCTGTACACAGTGGCTGTGCTCATTGACACCGATCAGCGCAATTTTAATAGGCTTCATTTCATATTCCTCCAATCAAATTGGACTAAGGGGAAGCATTTTTCCGTAGCAAGCCGGGTGTAGACCTCCGGGGCTTCCTGGGGCTTGTGGGTCTCCTCCACCAGGGCCGACAGCTTCAGCCGTCCAAAGCGGTACAGGTTCATAAGACACTTGCGGTCATCAGCCTCTGTCCACCAGCCCGGTGCGCTGTCCATAGCCGGTCTTGCCTGGGTGTGGGCGCCAATGAGGGTAATGCCGGGTCCGTGGACCTTTCTGTAGTAATCCACCGTAAAATCAGAATTACGGGTGCAGCCCAACAGTGCCACACGACCATGGGGACGCATACAATCCAGCACGCCGTTAAGGCCTGCGCCAACACCGGTGACCTCAATAGCCACCTGAGCACCGCCACCGGTAATATCTTTCACCTGCTGGGCAAAATCCTGGTCAAAGGGGTTTAAAGCGTAATCCGCACCGATCTGCAAGGCCTGCTGCCGCTTGCTCTCCACAGGATCAACGGCAATAATGGGTACTGCGCCGGCTGCACGCAGAAGCATTACCGCCATCTGTCCCAGCACGCCCTGGCCCATGACAACAGCGCTTTCGCCCATTTCCAAATGGCACTTACGAATGGCAGCCAGGGGGAAGGTGGCAATATTCCAAAGGGCGGCTTCTTCAAAGGGTACATCGTCAGGCAGCTTCAGCAGATTATTTTGGGGTACATTCATATAAGTGCCATGCTTGCTCCAAAAAACAGCCACACGGTCACCGGGCTGGAAATCCGTTACACCTGCGCCAACTGCAACCACTGTACCTGCGGAGCTGTAGCCACCTGTGCGGGGGAATTTTGCCTTCTCTGCCGCAGGCTTGGTGGAATTGATATTCACATCACCGATGAGGTTTGCACGCTCTGTGCCGGAGCTGATGGTGGACACCTGAATTTTTACCAGGCACTGACCGGCAGGCAGCTCCGGAAGCTCCTCCTGGGTCAGCTTCGCCACACACGGCTCGGTAAATAAAATTCTGTTTGTGACCATGTTGTTCCCTCCTAATATCATTTTCTTTTATTATATAGTATTGATTTTTGCAGCACAATCTGTTATTCTTCTAAAAAAGAGGTAAAATTCTGCAAATTGGAGGAAACCATGGAGGATTTTGAGTTATATAAAAGCTTTTCCTTTAAGTACTATCACGCCGCACCGGGTAAGCACACCGACAATTCTGCCGGTGCACGCTACCACTACATTGGTTACATCCACCGGGGAACGGCACGGCTCGTCAGCGCAAAAGGTACCATAGAGTTGGAGGCCGGGGATCTGTTTTACATTCCCAAGGGCTGCAGCTATCACTCCTATTGGTATGACGGTGCAGAATTCGATTCCTTTGCGTTTTCCGCCATTCCCCAGCATGAGCCCATTTCCTACTGTATGCAAAAGCTGACCATGACACCGGAGGTAAAGCAGCTGCATGGGCAGCTGTCTGAAAATAAAACCGTAAACGCCAATTCTGTGGCAACTCTTTATAAGCTGTTATGGCTCCTGATGCCCACCATGCGCCACCACGCTTACGATCGGAGTAGTATTTTGGCCCACAAAATTGAAGCGGCCATCTATGAGCAGCCCAATGCATCCACAGAGGCTATAGCCAAAAGCTGCGGTGTGAGCCAGTCAACCGTATACCACCTGCTGAAAACGGTGCTGCAAAAAACCCCCAACCGTATCCGGCAGGAGGCAAAATGTCAGCAGGCAGTGCGGCTTCTGACCTGTACAGACCTGCCTGTGGAGGAGATCAGTACCCGTCTGGGCTTTTCCTCGTCCTCCTATATGCGCAAGCTTCTGCGCAGCACCACCGGCAAGACACCCCTGCAGCTACGCAAAGCAGCCCAATCTATATAATATAACGGGCGAACTGTGTTCGCCCGTTTTCAAAATATTATTTTTTCAGTTCATTTAACATCTGCACATAGGTATCTGCCACTTCTTCGCCGGTGCCGGGCTTGAAGCGGGTGGTATCCACCTCATAGCTGCCGTACTTAAAGGCGGCCATGGAGGGCAGGTAGTTGATGTGATGGTAGCAGTAACCCAAAAGCAGGGTGGTCTTGAAGGGAGAGCCGTCCTCCATCCGCACAGACAGGGAGTCAAACAGCTCACCGGGGAAGGTAACGAAGGCCAACTCGTCACCTAAGGAAACAGCGTTTAAGACCATGAGGCCGTGCTCTTCACGGGTACGGGTGGAGTTGGCATAGATAGCCCAGGCATGGTAGATGCTGTGGATGCCATAGGGTGCGGCCTCTTCCTCGCATTTTTTCTTATCGTAGGTCTCACGCCACATGCCCCAGATCCGCTGACCCACATCTGCTAAATGGTTCATGGTGTGATTGATGTCGGCATAGAATTTGACCTGCTTGGTCTTGATGGGGCCGGGGTTGACCTCCTTTAAGTGCTTGATCATACATTCATAGGCCGATGCAGCCAGGCCCATGCCGTAGCTGCGGCAGGTGGTGTACCGCCGCTCGCCGGACATCCGGGTGGAGGAATTTAAGTTACCGCAAGCACCCTGGAAGTAGACACAGTGGCAATCATACATGGCTTCAAAGGCAAGCCGGAATGCGCCGATATAATCACTGGACAGGTCATACTTGGTGTAGCCGCCGGTGAAGTGGGGGTGGGCACGGAAGTTTGCAATGACCACGTCCTTGCCACCCTCCCGGGTGAATTTCACGATATGTAAGGTGGGGTCTGCCTTGGTCATGTGATCGATATAGGTCTTGCCTGCCTCTGTGCCGTACTGGTCACCGATGCAGGTGATCTCACCGGTCTTATTGTCCCGCATCTTATAGTGCTTGACAAAGTTGAGCTTTTCGGTCTCGATAGAGCCTGCAAACATCTTTGCAGGCTTTAAGTCTGCAATTGCCGCCTTTGCGGCAGTCTCCAGACCAATAAAGAACTGCTCGGTATAGCGCACGATGCAGTCAAAGTCCTGCCGTGCAATAGCCGGTGCAGAGTGAGAATGGGTGCCTGCAATAAATACCCGATCCTCGGGCAGGCCTGTTGCGGCACAGACTCGCTGCCTGCCTGTGGTTGCAATGGGCTCCAAAATGGTGCACAGGTCGCAGCCAATGGTCAAAACTGTGGTCTCGCCATCACTGTAAGCAACAGCGGTGACACAGATATCCTCGGTAATGGCCTTATGCAGCCGCTGAGGCTCGTTGCTGTAGCCCTGCAGAGGAATGGGCTCGCTGGGATTCACCGTTTGACGATTATATCCGACTTTAAATTCCATAGTAAAAACGTCCTTTCGTTTATAATACTAAGGCAAGTATAATAATTATAAGTGGTAATGTCAATAAAAAGGGCGTATAAAACACGCCCTTTTTATTATGCCAGGTAGGGATCGTCCCACAGCTTAAGCTGCTGACCAAGGCCCATTTTCAGTGCGTTCTGATAGATCTCATAGGACCAGCCCACATCCCAAACAGGCAAACCGCCGGTGACGAACAGAATACGCTCCCCGTCACTTTCACGGCCCTTGCGGGTGCCGTTGATCACGTCACCCAGGCTGGTGGATTCGGTGATGGGAGGCAGCTTACCCTCGTACATCATGCGGTAGATCTGCACGCCGATGCCGTTAATGAACCGCTCATTTTCAGGCAGCTGCAGATGCTCGTCATAGTAGACCTCATGCATAGGGGCATGGTCCCAAATGATCTTGGAGGACAGATAGTAGTCCTCGTCAATGTTGCAGCGGCCGGTGAACATGATCAGGCTGCCGGGCTTGAGCCAGGAATTATCAATATTAATGGGCTTTACGGAAGAAGCCGCCACGCTGATAATATCGGAAGCACGGACCGCATCCTCTAAGCAGGTGGTGGCGGTAGCCTTTAAGTTATACTTCTTGGCCATTTCATCGGCAAAGGCCTGGGCCTTTTCGATGAACAGGTCACAGACGATAACTTCCTTCAGGTCCTTGGCTTCCAGCACGATTGCTTCAAAGCAGGCCTTGCTCACAGGACCTGCGCCGATGCAGGAGCAGACCTCTGCGCCCTTACGGGCCAGGTGGCGGGTAGCAACACCGGGTACACAGCCGGTACGGACAGAGCTGACCAGGTTGCCGCTCATGAGAGCCAAAGGCTCGCAGGTGTCGGCATCGTTGAGCATGACCATCAGAATGGAGCGGGGCAGGCCACGCTGGGGGTTAATGATATTGGAGCCATACCACTTCTGACCGGCCACGTTGAACCGTCCGCCAACGTAGGCAGGCATAGCCATGAACCGGCGGTCTGGGGCATCGATAGGCATATTGGGGAAGGGGCTTTCCTTGGGGAACTTCAGTGCAATGCCGTGGGCATTGTGCTTGTCGCCGCCCATCACATAGTCACCCTTGCTCAACAGGCCGAACAGCTCCTCCTCCACATCAATGCAGCGTGCTGCATCCAGCACACCGGCCTTTATCATTTCCTCCTCATTGAGGTACAGAAAACTTGTGCTTTTACCCATAAAGTAAACTTCCTTTCAATTTTTGTAGTTTTTACTTTTTAGAAAGTATACCTAAATTCTATATTTTTGTCAATATAAAGAAGTATATAGTACAAAGAAAAAGTAAATTGTATTAAAAATTACATTGACAAAATATGGAGAATATCGTATCCTATACGGTGGTTGTAATTAAAAATTAAGAATTAAGAATTTTAGGAGAACGGATTCTTCTACTCCGGGCTGCGCCCTCCGCTCAGAATGACACGGAAAACGGAACGTTCCCAAAAAATTATCAATTATCAATTTCTGCTTGTGTTTTTCTACGAAAGAAGGTTAATTATGACAATTGCAGAAAAGATCCGTACGGAGTTGGAGAAAATGACCAGGTCGGAGCGGCAGGTGGCTGTTTTTGTACTGGGGCGGATGAATCATATCGCTTTTTGCACCCTGGATCAGCTGGCCCGGGAGGTCGACACCAGCACCACCTCGGTGCTGCGGTTTTGCCGAAAGCTGAGCTTTCCCGGCTACAAGCAATTTCAGCAGGCGGTGCGGGATGAACTAAAATACAGCCCCAGCCTACCGGATAAGTTTCAACGGACCTCCGAGCAGCCGGTGGGAGATGGGATGCTGGCGCAGACCATCCGGGAGGGTATCCGCTGTATTCAGCAGACCTTTCAGGAGCTGCCCTACGACAGGATCACCGATGCGGTAAAGCGGCTCTCGGCTGCCCGGCGTGTGTATACCTTCGGTATGCGGGAATCTCAGGCACTGGCTATGTATGCCTACAGCCGTCTTTCAACGGTGCGGGAGGATGTATTTTTATATAACGAGGGCTTTTCCGGTAATGTGGAAGCCCTTTTGAATGTAACGGACAAGGATGTATTTTTGGTCTATCTGTTTCACCGCTACACCAGGGCCACCGTCCAGCTGCTGGAGATCTTAAAGCAGCGGAAGGCACAGGTGATTTTAGTTACCTCACCGCCTACAGATGCACTGAACAGTTTTGGGGTGGTACTGCTGCCCTGTCAGGTGGATGCCGGCGGTATTAAAAATTCGTCTTTGGCGCCCATTTGTATGGCCGATTACCTGTGTAACGCCGTTGCCATGGCCCGGGGCGAAAGCACATTATACAGAATGAAGCAGTCGGAAGAGCTGTTCCGCTGCAGTGATCTGCTGGAGGATTAAATATGAAAAATAAAAAGCTGCTTATCGGCTACATCATAGTGATATTCAGTGCCATTTTATTTGGCTGTATGCCCCTGATCACCAAGCACATTTATAATCAGGGCATCTTACGTGAAAGTGTGGTTCTGATGCGAAATTTCCTGGCGCTGCCGGTGCTGGGCGTTTTGGCATGGTGTCAGAGTAAATCCTTTAAAATTCCTGCAAAAGCTCTGCCCTCCATCAGCATAATTGCGCTGATGGGCTGCTGTGTGACACCCCTTTTGCTGTACGCCTCCTATGAGTATATTGCCTCCGGCACAGCCACGGTGTTTCACTTTGTGTATCCTGCAGTGGTGGTCCTTATTGGTATTCTCTTTTTAAAAAAGAAGCTGAATCTTGGCACCGGCATTGCGGTTTTGCTGTGCGTTGCAGGTATTGCGCTGTTTTATAATCCCAAGGAGCCCCTGAACTGGACCGGCTGCATCTTGGCATTGGTCTCCGGCGTGACCTATGCGGTTTATGTAGTAATGCTTTCTGCGTTTAAATATAAAGAGGTCTCCGGCTTCAAGCTGAGCTTCTATATTTCACTGGTTTGCTCCATAATCATGCTGGCTGTGTGCCTGATCACCAATAAACTGACCCTGCCCACCAATTTGGCAGGCTGGCTGCTGTGTATGCTGCTGGCACTGGTCATCAATGTGGGTGCAGTGGTGCTGTTTCAGCGCGGTACATTCCTCATCGGCGGCGAACGGGCTTCCATTTTAAGCACCTTCGAGCCCATTACCGGTGTGGTCATGGGGTACTTTGCCTTCAGTGAGCCCATCAGCTTCATGACCGGTATTGGCTCTGCGCTGGTTATTATTGCAAGCATCCTGATCGCTGTATTTGACGGTAAAAAGAAGTCTTGAAAGAATAAGAAATATGGGATATAATATCCCAAGGTGATGAAAAATGAAGAAAAATATAATTTGTATAGTCATTTGCGGCGTGCTGTCCCTGGCATTTTTGGCCGGTGGCATCCTGTCCCTGATGGCCCGCAACGACAAGAAAGCTGAAAATGAGGCAGCTTTACAAAAGCTGCAGCAGGAGCAGGTGGAGCTTCAAAAAAATACCTCAAAAGCAGAAGCTGCAGAGCTTCAAAGCAGCAACAACCAGCTGCAATCAGAGATTGAAGCTTTGGAGAATGCCTGTGCGGATCTGGAAGAGCAGAATCTGAGCCTGCAGCAGGAATACGAAGCACTGTCTCAGGACGAGACCACTATTTATTATAAGACCATATTGGAAGCACTTCAGAAAGGAATGGAAAAAGTTGAAGGTTACATTAACGACGCTCAGTAAGATCCTGATTGGATTTTGCGCCCTTTGCGCACTGTACTGCGGCGTAATGGTGGCCTACAACCACCGTTTCCCGCAGGATGAATATGACCTGCGTAAATTTGAAGCGCAGCAGAAGATCCAGCAATTAAAAACAGAAAACACCAAAAATGATGAAGCCCTTTCCCAGGCTCAGGCGCAGCAGCAGGAGCTGCAGGGCAAGCTGACCCTCCTGCAGACTGAAAAAGAGGAAAAAACCGCCACCGGGCAGCAGCTGCAGGCAGATGTGGACAGCCTTAAAAACCTCTATGACACCATTTTGCAGACCCGTGTGCAATACGGTCAGAAGGTCCGGCAGCTGGAGGAAATGATCGTAGCCGGTGAAACGGATATAAAGATCTGCTACCTGACCTTTGACGACGGCCCCAATAATCTGACACAGTCCATCGTGGAAAAGCTGGCTGAGCATGAGGTGTACGCCACCTTCTTCACCATCGGCACCAACACCGCCGACGGACAGGCTGCAAATCTCCGCCGGGAGGTCATGGGCGGTCACACCGTTGCAAACCATACCTATTCCCATTACTACAACGGCAGCCTCTACAGAGAGCTGGATATCTTCACCACTCAGGTATTAAAGCAGGACGAAAAGGTTTTTGAGGCCACGGGCTTCCATACCCAGCTGTTCCGCTTCCCCAGCGGCAGCGTGTTCTGCCCCTTTAAAGAAGAGGCCATCGAGTGGCTGGAGGCAAACGGCTTCAAGTGGGCCGACTGGAACGCCAGTGCCTGGGATGCCGGCTTTGACAACATGAAAAAGGACGGCTATGCAATCGGCAGTAATATTCTGCACACTATAGGAAACCAAAAAATCGCGGTCGTTCTTTGTCATGATTTTAACTACGGTACTTATGAATCACTGGATATTGTGATTCCCCAACTAAAGGACCAGGGCTATGTATTTTTACCCATGTTCCCCGAAAGCATCACCCTGGAAGAGCCCTTAAATGTGGTATAAACTTAAGAATTAAAAATTAAGAATTTTTTAAACGCTGTCATCCCGAGCGAAGTCGAGGGATCTATCCGTTATAGAATATCAAAACAGATAGATTTCTCCACTCGCTTTGCCCGGTCGAAATGACAGCGTTTTCTTATATTTATAACCGTGAGGCTTTCCACCTAAATTTCTTTGATTTTATTATGAAAACTTCTTATTTTTTATTCACAATTTTCTATCCGTCCTGTGGAAAAAATCCTTGTTTTTTATTTAAAAATGTGATAAAATTTAGGGTGAGGAAATTTTGATTTTTTGAAGGACAAGAGCACCGAAAAAAACAGAAAGGAGCAGGTCTTTTATGTACTCTTCAGACTATGTTTGGGCGAAGGTTTTATCATATATGGAAAACCGTCTGGACGCCATCACGGTATCCACCTGGTTTGATGATACACAGGTTGTGGAGCTTACCGATGAGCACCTGATTTTATATGCCACCTCGGAGTTCCGTAAGGCCCACATTCTCACCCGCTGTGCCGATTATATCCATGAGGCCCTCCGTGAGATCTTTAATTCCAATGCAAAGCTGATCGTATTTGACGATAAGGAGCTGGCTGCCTTTAAGGCCAGGAATAATCCCAAGGCATCACTGGATTTCAATCCCCAGTTTACCTTTGACAGCTTCGTGGTTGGCCCCTCCAACCGCTTTGCCCATGGCGCTGCCATTGCGGTCAGTAAGACTCCCGGTCAGGTCTATAACCCCCTGTTTATTTACGGCCCTCCCGGTGTTGGCAAGACCCACCTGCTGTATGCCATTGCAAACAGCATCCGTAAAACAAACCCCAATGTGAATATCGTCTACATTAAAGGCGATCAGTTTACAAATGAGCTGATTTCTGCCATTAAGGACGGCAAAAATATTGAGTTCCGCAGCAAGTACAGAGAAGCGGACCTGTTTTTAATTGACGATATCCAGTTTATTGCAGGTAAGGAGTCCACCCAGGAGGAGTTCTTCCATACCTTCAACACCCTTTATGAAAACCACAAGCAGATCGTCATGACCTCCGACCGGAAGCCCGGCGATATGCCTACATTAGAGGACCGTCTCCGCAGCCGTTTTGAGTGGGGTCTCATTGCCAGTATTGAAGCGCCGGACTACGAGACCAGAATGGCCATTATTAAAACGAAGGCCACCTCCTTAGGTCTGGAGCTGCCTGACGATGTTTGTAATTATATTGCGGTCAATGTGACCAGTAATGTACGGCAGATCGAGGGAACGGTTAAAAAGATCCTTGCTTACAAGGACCTGAATAATATGCCCATTGACCTGCCCAACATCTCCCGGGCCATTGACGATATGTTCAAAAATGAGGGTAACGCCCTGCCTACCCCCAGCCTGATCATCAATCAGGTCTGTAAATTCTATAATCAGGAGGAAGCAACCCTCCGCGGCAGCCTTAAGACCAAGGGCATCACCGAGGCACGACAGGTTGCGATTTACCTGATCCGCAAGCTGACAAATCTTTCACTTCCCGATATCGGCAAGGAGTTTGGCAAGGACCATACCACCATTCTCTATTCCATCAAGAAGGTGGAGTCCATGTTAAAGACCGGTGACCAGCAGCTGCAGGATCACATCCGGGATATTACAGCCAATATTAACTCCTGTCTGTAAGTTTTCCACAGAGGCTGTGGAATGTGGATAAAAAAGCTGTGAATAAAAAGCTTTAAAAAATCCATCAACAGCCCCCTGTGAAAAAGTATCAGTTTTCAACATTTTGCCTGTGAATAAAAAGCTGTTGTGGCAGTAAGGAAAAACAGACTTTTCCACAATTATTTTCTCTATTACTGTTATTACTACCTAATATGCTTTATTTTATTATATTTTATAATTATTTTCAGAAAGTGAGGATCACCATATGCGATTTACCTGTGAAAAAAATATGCTGGTAGGTGGCCTGAACATTACCGGACGTACCGTTGCACAGAAAAGTGCACTGACTGCCATTGAAGGTATTTACTGTAAAGCAGGTCTTGGCCTGACCCTGACCGGTTATAATATGGAAACAGCCATTTCTTACCAGATCGAGGCAGAGGTTAATGACCCCGGTGAATGTGTGCTGCCTGCAAAGCTGTTTGGTGATATTATCCGCAGACTGCCTGAGGGCCCGGTGACTGTGGTGGTGGATGAAAGCTACAAGGTCTCCATCCGTTCCGGCTATGCATCCTTTACCATTTCCGCGGAGTCTGCCGATGATTACCCGGAGCTGCCGGATATCGGCATTGGCCGTGCAACCGCTATTCCCCAGAGCGCCATGAAGGAGCTGATCAACGGCACCATTTTTGCGGTCAGTGAAAATCAGGGCCGCCCCATCCACACCGGTGTCAAGTTTGAGGTGGGTGACGAGACCATTTCCGCCATTGCAGTTGATGGCTTCCGTCTTGCAAGAAGAACCTACCATACCCCGGAGCCCACCGGACGGGATACGGCCTTTGTAGTTCCTGCCGCAGGCCTGAAGGAAGTGGAAAAGATCCTGCAGGATACGGATGAGCCTGTTTCCTTTACAAACGGCACCAAGCACATTCTGTTTGAGATCGGTCCTGCAACCCTGATCTGCCGCCTGCTGGACGGTGATTTCCTGGATTGGAGAAGAGTGGTGCCCACAGACTGCCCTATCAAGCTGGCAGCAAATGTTTCTGATCTGACCCGTTCTGTGGAGCGTGTAGGCCTGATCGTTTCTGAAAAGTACAAGAGCCCGGTGCGGTGCGTGTTCTCCGATCAGGTACTCTTAATGAAGACCAATACCACCATCGGTGCTGCGGAGGACCGCTGCGCCATTGCCGGTGACGGCAAGGAACTGGAGATTGGCTTCAATGTGCGTTATATTGCAGATGCTCTGCGGGCTATTCCCAGTGAAGAGGTAATTTTGGAGCTGACCAACGGTCTGAGTCCCATTGTGCTGACCCCTGCCGATGAAAAGTTTGATTTCTCTTATATGGTTCTGCCTGTGCGGATCAAAACCTGAGGTAGCATATGAAGGTAACAGTAAAGAAGAAGGATAACGCCCATACCCTTTTCATCCACACGGAATATATTAAGCTGGATGCAGCCCTGAAGCTCTCGAATGTGATCGAGTCCGGCGGTATGGCCAAGACTGTGATCCAGGATGAGCAGGTAAAGGTAAACGGCGAAATTTGCACCATGCGGGGCAAGAAGCTCTATCCCGGTGACCGGTTCAGCTTTATGGGCGCGGTGTTCGAAGTTTGCAGCAATGAGGCTTGATGGGCTGCAGCTTCGTAATTTTCGAAATTACGAGGAATTGAATATTGGGTTTGATCAGGGCGTGAACCTGATCGTGGGTGACAACGCCCAGGGAAAAACAAACCTGTTGGAGGCTATTGAATTTGCCGGCTGCGGCAAAAGCTTCCGTACACAGAAAAATGCAGAGCTTGTCCGCTTGGGTGCGGAATTTGGCGAAATAAACGCCGATGTGTATTCCCAGGAGCGGGCGCAGCAGCTGCGTTGGGTGCTGTTTTCGAACGGTAAACCAAGACAGGTTTATAAAAACGGTGTCAAAAAGCGGTCCGCCGGAGAGCTTTCCGGGGTACTGCAAACGGTGCTGTTCTGCCCGGAGGACTTAATGGTCCTGAAAACCGGTGCTTCGGCAAGAAGAAGGCTTTGTGACCATGCTCTGAGCCAGCTGCGGCCCAATTATGACGGAGCCCTGACGGAGTACAGCAGGATCATCGAGCAGAAAAACAGAATTTTAAAGGATCGGCATGAAAACCCCGCACTTTTGGAAATTCTGCCGGAATATAATGACCGGCTGTGTAAATACGGCGCCGTGATCATTTCCTACCGGGCACGGTTTTTTGAAGGCCTGGGCCGGGAGGCAAAGGTCTACCATGAGCATTTTTCCGGCGGTGCGGAAAGCTTTGTACTAAAGTATAAAACCGTTTCCACCGTCACCGATCCATTTGCGCCTGTAGATGTTTTGGAGGGTCAGCTGCGGGAGCACCTGCAGAGCCATTATCGGGTGGAGCTTGAAAGCGCCCAGTGCCTGACAGGCCCTCATAAGGACGATTTTGATGTATTTTTAAGTGACCTTTCCTTAAAATCCTTTGGTTCCCAAGGTCAGGTCCGTACAGCGGCCATCAGCTTAAAGCTTGCCCAGCGGAAGCTGATGCATATAAAGTCCGGTGAAATGCCGGTGCTGCTATTAGACGATGTGCTGTCGGAGCTGGACCCGGGCCGTCAGGATTTCGTGCTCAATCAAATCACCGAGGGACAGGTGTTCATCACCTGCTGCGAACCCGGAAGATTTACCAAATTGGGCAAGACGGTAGAAATAGAAAAAGGTAGAATCATTTGAAAATCCCGCGTAGGGGCCGATGACCACATCGGCCCATACAATAGTATAGGAGGACAAGTATGTCTGATGAAACAAAAGTGACACAGGAATACGGTGCGGAGCAAATACAGGTCCTGGAGGGCCTGGAGGCTGTACGGAAGCGGCCCGGTATGTATATCGGCTCTACTTCCGCTTCCGGTCTGCACCACCTGGTGTATGAGATCGTGGATAACTCCATTGACGAGGCGCTTGCAGGCTACTGTAAGCATATTACAGTGACCATCAATAAGGGTAATTCCATCACCGTCACCGATGATGGCCGTGGTATCCCTGTTGACATTCAGCCCCAGACCGGCAAGCCCGCACTGGAGGTGGTGTTTACGGTGCTCCACGCCGGCGGTAAGTTCGGCGGTGGCGGCTATAAGGTCTCCGGCGGCCTTCACGGTGTCGGTGCGTCTGTTGTGAACGCCCTCAGTGAATCTCTGCAGGTCCAGGTCCATAAAAACGGCAAAATCCATGAGATGAAGTTCTCCCGGGGTCATATTACCCAGGAGATGAAGATTATCGGTAATACCGAAAAGACCGGTACGATTGTTACCTTCCAGCCGGATCCGGAGATGTTCGATACCTTGGAATACGACTACGAGATCCTCCATACCCGTATGCGGGAGGAGGCCTTCCTGAATGCAGGTCTTTCCATCACCATTACCGATGACCGGGGCGAAGAGCCGGTTTCCGAGACCATGTGCTATGAGGGTGGTATCCGGGAGTTCGTCACCTGGTGTAACCGTAATAAGACCACCATTCATGGTGATGTGATCTATATGAATGGCTCTAAGGGCGATGCCTCTGCGGAAATCGCACTGCAGTATAACGACGGCTACAACGAGTCTATGCTGTCCTTTGCAAATGACGTCAACACCCCCGAGGGTGGTATGCATGAGACCGGCTTCAAGACCGCACTGACCCGTGTGCTCAATAACTACGGCACGAAAAACGGCATCATCAAGGGTGACGATAAGGTCTCCGGCGAGGACTGCCGGGAGGGTATTACGGCTATTATCTCCGTAAAGCTGACCGATGCCCAGTTTGAGGGTCAGACCAAGGCAAAGTTAGGTAACGCCTACATCCGTACCTTAGTGGAGCAGGTCGTTGGCGATCAGCTGACCACCTACTTTGAGGAGCATCCTGCCACTGCACGGATTATTCTCGAAAAGGCCCTGATGGCAAACCGTGCAAGAGAGGCCGCCCGTAAGGCAAGAGAAAATGCCCGCCGTAAAACCGGTTTGGAGTCCGGCGGTATGCCCGATAAGCTCCAGGACTGCAACGAAAAAGACCCCAGCCTCTGCGAAATTTACATCGTCGAGGGTGACTCCGCTGCAGGCTCTG
>CAYMPY010000023.1:0-20891 GCA_964392535.1 uncultured Oscillospiraceae bacterium | reverse complement strand
GTCAGAAAGCTGCTGCCGTCACGGACGGTCATGGGACAAGGAAGGTTTGTTTTTACTGCTGCCCAGACCCGCATGGCGGTGGGCATGGCAAGGAACATACCGCTACCCTGATCTTTCAGCAGCAGACCTACATTTTCCGGCTTATCATCGCAGGCAATGGTACCTGCATTCATTACAATGACGCGGGTGGCAAATGGGAAGGTCTCCTCCAAACGATGCTCCGTTAAGATGATGGTGGTGCCCAGCTCCCGGTTAATTTTACCCAGTAGTGCCAAAAAATCAGCAGCGGCAATGGGGTCTAATTGGGCGGTGGGCTCATCCAGGATCAGCACCTCCGGTTGCATAGCCATGATGGAGGCCAGACTTAAAAGCTGCTTCTGTCCGCCGGACAACTCTGTTACATTTTTATAAAACCAATTTTCAATACCGAAAAATGCGGCAATTTCGGCCACACGGCGGCGAATAGTGGGGGTATCGTAGCCCAGACTCTCCAGGCCGAAGGCCAGTTCATGCCATACCTTGTCGGTGACAACCTGGTTTTCCGGGGATTGGAGTACAAAGCCGAGCTTTTGCGCCTGCTCTCGTTGGTTTAGCTCAGAAAGCAGCGTTCCCTGATAGCGGATTTCACCGGAAAACAGACCGTGAGGTGCCATGCAGGACTTTAAGTGCCGCAGCAGAGTAGACTTTCCGCAGCCGGAAGGTCCGCAGAGGATCAAAAAATCGCCCTGCTGAACCGTAAAAGAGATATTGCGGAGGGCTTTATTTTCGCCTTCCGGGTATGTAAAATCTACATTTTTGAATGAATAGCTTTCCATGTTCTCTCCTCTAAAGCATTCAGCACCACAGGCATGATACAAAGAATCAAATATACAAACTGAAATGAAAGGGTCACTGTATTTAATCCAATATAGCGAATACTGGGAAAATACCGAAAACCAAAGGCAGACAGGATCATTCCTGCCAGCAGATAAAAGCCGCAGAAGCATAAGTAGATCAGTGCCATCTTGTCCCGGTCATCGAAGCGGTAGATGGAAAAAGCAGTGCGGCCCTTAAGACCGTAGCCTCGGCTTTTCATGCTGTCGGCAGTTTCAATGGCGTTTTCCAGCGACCAGGTGACCATAATGGACAGCATCGTAATGGCAATCTTCGTCCGATGCCAAAGACTGCCTTCTGTAATATCTCTGCCGATGCTTATTTGAGCATCCACCACCGCATCCATTTGGGTCTTGAATTTGGGAATAAACCGCAGTGTCATGCTCAGTACCAGGGACATTGCCGGAATGATCCTGCCGAATAAATAGATAAACTTATCAGAGGTTATGACCCGGTTAAAATTCAGAAACCACAGCATGACGGTTATGATCATCACACCGGCAGACAGCCCGTAGAGAATACTCTCCAGGGTCAGGGGATTGCCGGTAGGGAAGTAGGTAAGAACAGTGATGCCCTCATGACTGAAGGCCGGGTTTATGAAGGCTGTCAGCAGCATAATGGGCAGACACCAGCGGAGCGTGAACAGAACCGCCTTTTTACCATCTGCCTGTACCGCATAGATTACGGCACAGACCAGTGAAATGCATTGCGCCAAAGGGTGATTCAGGGCCATGGAAAAACCGATTACCAAGGTAAAATACAGAAAATTCACCAGGGGGTGATATTTGGAAAAACGATCCATCTCAGCCACCTACGGCATAGCCGCCGCCAATGTCATTGCCCAAATCACAGGTGAACCGCCACTCCACCACATCTCCGTCCTGCAGCTGATAGCGGGAACTGCCATAGTTGGGATACCAGCCGTTTACCCGGTACATCCAGCCGGAAAGCTCGCCACAATCAAATTCATACAGATTGTGGATGCCCTCGATGTAGGCACTGTTGTAAATGGGCGTCCAGGAGGATTCCAAATGGATGCCCTGTTCCTTGCAGACCCGCTGCAGTACATCAAATACAGATTCTCCCTCATAGAAGGTCACTGTGGTTTTTTTCAGTATCACACCACCGGAGGGGACCATTTCCAACTTTTCTGGATCAAGCTGATCCAGATTATTGAGGATGGTGGAGCACTCGATGGAGAAGGTGCAGGTATAGGTTTTATTTTGATCAACAATGGCATCCTCCGGCTCTACCGGCTGGGGTTTGCCTGCGGGTACAGGGTCTGTGTTGTATTTATCCTTGTAGACCTTGCCATCCTGTTGTGCAGGCTTTGAAAGATAGCTGTCCTGCTCCACTGTTTCAGGTTCGGTGACTATAACAGCTTCCTCTTCCGGAGCATCGGGACGTATCACGAGGTCATTGTTCGTGCCATCCAGGCTGAGATTCAAAATAGTGGTTTTGCTGCCTGTGACGGATACGGATGCAACGGCCTTTTCTCCTGTGTAGGCGGTGGCACTTTGCGCACCCCAAAGATTGTTCAGATAAACAGAAAGCAAGGCCGAAAAACCGAAGGACTCGTTCTGTGAAAGACGGATCGCCACAGACCCATCGGCAGCTTCTGTTAGCTGTACCTGGAGGTTTATGTTCTTTACGTCGGTAATATCGCTACCGAAAATCGTCCATTCGTATTTGAGATTGCCGGAGGTTCCTGTAAAGATACCGATGGCATTTTCGCTTTTGATTTGCTCCAGTATGTTTTTTTGAATTATGCCGTCTGCCGGAATGCTGATCGGGTCTTTCAGACTTACGGTCTCCCAATTGCCCTCGCAGGCACACAGAGAAATCATTATTATAAAAGCCAGTATTAGGCTGAATACTCTTTTCATAATCATGCTCCTATCACAAGTCTGCCGTTTTTGGTTTTAAGTGTACCGGTGGTCGTGGCAAGACTTTCGTTTTCATCGGAGGCGGCAAAAACTGCATCCTCTACGATCAAATCCAGTACATCTCCGGCCCGCACACTGCCCCGAAGCCGGAATTTCAGTCGCAGCACTACATTGTATGTGTCTGCCAATAGGTCCCGGTCAAATGCCTGCGTTCCGCCGGTCATGTCCAAATACATGATATTGATGAGACCTGTTTCGTTGCTGTTTTCTATATTGCAGCTCCAATCGGGCAACTGCTGCCCGGTGGTGTTTTTACTGTTGAGGACAAATACGTTTCCCTCTTCCACACCTAAAAATTCCATCCGGGAGGCATCAAAGGAAATACTCATGCTCATGGCCGGATAAAGGGCTTCCCCCAAACGGTCAACAGTCACATCCAATGTAAATTCCTTAGCTTGGGAGGCAGAAAGTTTTTGGGGTGTCTCCAATGTCAGGGTTGGTACGCCGGGGGTAGGGGCATTATTCCGTTGCAACAGTAGTATAAGCACTACTGCAATGAAAACGCAAACGCCGATGATCCACGGCCATCTTTTTTTTATAAGCTGCTTCATGGAAACACTCCTTATGTATGTAGGGGACGGATTGCCCGTCCCGCTACACTTCTGTTAATCTGTAATGGTTGCCGCTTTGGTAACGACTATATAGTCGGCCTTATTTACAAAGGCTTCCACAATGCCCAAAGCATCAAAGGTGTTGATACGGCTGTCGCCGTTGACATTCATGGTGAGAATGTCATCATCGGCAGGTGCGTCACCTTTACGCAGCCAGGAATCCACCACATTCAGTGCATCCTGTGCATTGACAACACCGTCACCGTTTACATCACCAAAGGTAAGCTCTGCAGTATTACCTGCAAGGGTAAAATTACGGGCGGCAGCAAAATTCTCCATAGGGATTTCTGCATCCACCAACGCCACATAGGTGGCAACACCGGTTTTTGCGGTAATTTCAGGACTGTATTTGAGCGCGATGGTATTGGTACCGTCCTTGTATGTAAGCTTTGTGCCGCCGGTAATGCCGGTGATGGCCACCGCAACAGCCTTTTTGGTAGTGGGGATCAGATCCACATCGTCACCGGTGTACAGGCATTTTGCGCTGAAGGATATACCCTGAATCACATCCACAGGATCACCGGCAGTATCGGTATTTACAACGATCATAGAGGAATCATCGTTGGAATCGGATGTCAGTTTGATGGACATACCGGTAAGCGCAATATCCAGCTTGCTGCTGGTTACCGCTTCCGCCTTAAAGCTGACAGTAATAAGATCTGCGGGAAATTCTTCTCCGCTGAGGGTCAGGGTGCTGTTTTCGTTTGGATCAAAATAGACGACCCGCAGCTTGCCTTCGTCTGCATTCCAGCTGATCTGACCGCCGCTTAACCGGCTTCCTGCGGTCACATCCGTTACGGTGATTCCTTGAGGGATCTGCATGATAAGGTCCAAAAGCTTAAAGCCGGCTTCGTTGTCCCAGCGGTCAATGCTGATCACGCCGTTAAAGACATCCCTGGCACTGATCCCCTCGGGAAGTCCCAGGGTTGCGGTAATTTTATTGGATTTAAAGGCTACATCTGAGTAGTCATACAGGGCAGATGCGCCGTCTATGAAGCGGTCATAGGCAACCAAAGCATAGCAGGCCTGGTCGGTTGCCATGTCGTTGGATACTGTACCTTGGTGAGCAAACATGGCCTCTTGCTCGATATAATAGCTTAAAAGATTATCCACAGCGGACTTTCCGTTTTTAATAAAGCGGGGGTCGGTGTCCGGGTTTATGCCCCAGGTAGTCAGCGCAACGATGGCCCATACGCAGCTTTCAGAGGTCTCACCGGTGCCGTAGGGGAAGCCGCCGGTTTCCAGCTGAACCTCAGAGAGCCATGCGATTGCTTCTGCACAGGCGGTGGCCACTGACGGCTGATTCCGGAAGGGATACAGCGCAGTCAGTGCCATGCCGGTGATATCCACATTGGAGGCGTAGGTTTTGTTTGCAATGAGAGACCAGCCACCGTCATCGTGCCGGGCGGAGAGAATCGCATCCACACACTGCTGACGAATGGTGGGATCGGTGGTTTCATAATGATTAGAATCCAGTGCGATCAGGGCCCAGATGGTACCGTTGAGACCTTGCTTACGAATCCAGTTCAGACCATTTGCGCTGTAAGCCTCCACCAGGTCCCAATCACCAACGGAGGTGGCATCCCGGCCAATGGCAGAAAGTGCTACGATCAGCCGGGAATTATCGGTGGATTTACTCTTGTGCAGCGCACCGTTTAAATTGACCTTTGCGGCTTCGGTGTTGACTGTTTCCACAATGCGGTCATAGTAATTCGTAAAATAAGGGTCATCGAGCGCAAAGTATTGGCCTCTGGCCAGGCTGAAAACGGTCCATTCACCGGCATTTGTACCGAAGGAAGGTGCGGCAACGGTTGTGGCAAGCTGTGCCATTGTGGCATCGAGAATCATGGACACATCCTGAGACTCTGTTTCATCAGCATTGATGGTAGCAGGCAGTGTCCCTAACAGGGTCACAAGGGCCAGTAGTATAATTAAAAGTCTTTTCATATTATCGCAGATCCTTCCTCGGTGTTTGATGATTAGCCGTAAAGGTGGGCTTTAGCGGAGTCGGCAAACTTCATCAGCGCAGTGAATACATCGTCGCCGGTGGTGCTGCGGGCAGCGCAGCTTTCAATGCTGTCGGAAGCGGTGCCGTAGGTTGAGGCATCGGCATTATAAACGGTGACATTAACCATGGCTCTTGCATCTGCGTAGACCAGTTCGCTGAGTTCAATACCGGTCATAGCGCCTGCACGGATGAAGGAAGTACCTTCAACACGCACTTCACGCTTTGTGCCCTCGTTGTTGGTAAAGCTGTAGATGGCGTACATATCTTCCGTCAGACCCTGGAAGGCCAGCTGGACCTGGATGCTGCTCTCCAGGATGAAGCGGGTGCCCAGATACTTGTTGCCCTTGACTACATTGTTATTCATGGCAGGTGTCTCGGCAGTGCCAACAGCATTCTGCTGATCGGTAAGTGCATTGTTTGCAAGATCGCCGGTGTTGTAGCCGAAATGGAGCTGTGCAGCAGCACCGTAGTTCAGCATATCTACCATCATAGTCTTACCGGTTGCGGTCTGGCTGTCATAAGCACGGGCAACATAGTCCCGGACGGAGTCGGTTTTGGTATTTGTGATTGCGGTGCCATCGGCGCCAAATACAGTGACATGGAAGCAATCAGCCATTTCCTTGGCTGCAAGACCGTCATAGACAATGGCCCAATACTGCTTTCCGGAAATAGTGGTGCTGTCCCACTGGTCAGCAGGGATGGTTTTGGTGGTCGTAGAGCCGTCGGCCCACTGCTTTTCGATTACGGCATATGCACCGGTAAGGTTATTGAGGCCATCCTGGGGAATTGCAAACTGGAACTCCAGGGCGTTGCCCAAAACCATACGGGCGTAGGAGAAATCGATTTTTTCGGGTTCGCTGCTTTCAACAATTACCTTTGCATAAGCAGGGGAGGAGACAATACAGGGCTTGCCGGTTGCATAGTAGTAATCACACCAGGAGTGGTTTTCCTCTGCACCGTTGCCGCCTGCGCACCAAAGATAGTAGGTGCCGGGCTCATCGAATGTGATCTCGGCAATACCGCCGGCATCGGTGATGAATGTGGCTTCTGCATTACCGTAGGTTGTGCCGTAGTAAATGGGATAGTCCTGTGCATCCATAGTCCAGGCAGCGCCGCTCATCAAATCACAGAAGGAGTGAATCAGCCGGGCGGACAGTGTGTCTCCGGCGTTAAGCTGGTATTCGTGGACGAAGTTGCCGTCACTGTCACCAAAGAAGTGGAAGCCACCCAGGCTGTCCCAAAGGAAGCCGTAGCAGCTGAAGCTGGCGATGTCCAAAAAGTCACCGTCCTGCAGGACAATGCGATCGGAGGTTGCGCCTACGGTCATGTAGTCACTGGTTTGAGACTCGTCCACCGGGAAGTAACCGTTGTGGAAATACACCAGGTTTTCGGTAAAACCGAAGATACCGCCTGCAAAGTAAGAGCTGCCGGGCAGTGCGGAAAAATTCACATCGCTCCAGCTGCCGCCGTAGAGGTTTTCGTGGGCGTAAATAATCAGCTGCAGGGCAGTGGTCTCATAGTTTCCGTCACCGTCTGCATCGTAGAGCATATTGTCAAGCCCGTATTCCGTCAGATCTACGGCTTGAATATCCGCTAAGGAAACGGGTACATACATAATGGGGGTACCGGTTGTGTCATTGATGTATACTCCGTCAAAGCTGATGGAAAGATATACATACTCTGACGGTGTAGTCTCAGCTTCATCTGCGGAAACGGCAGCAGGCAGCAGAACCAGTGCCATTAACAAAATCAGAAGCATATTGAAAGCTTTTTTCATAATTAACAAATCCTTTCATCCGTTATTTCTTTTCTTTGGGCGGTTTCAGTCCGGCAGACTCCAACGCACGGGGCCATGGCCCAAGATATGCCTTAATCTGGGCGCAAGAGGCACTGTCGAAGTCTTTTTTTGTGGGCAATCGCCCAAGCGCAGCGTGTTTCCGATGCAGAAGGTCCTCCGCCCAGGCCCTTTTTTCTTCAGGTGTCACTAGCATCCCTCCTTTACACTTTTTTTGGGTCTCACAAAAAAAGCGCGCAACCGATTGCTCCGCAAGTACGGATCAATCAGGTTGCACGCTCCTGTCAAAGTGTGAAAACCCCGTTGGTACAGCAGGCTCACTGACTAAAACACAGTAATGGACGGTTGTTCCGGATTCTCACCGGATCACCAGACTGTACCAAAAAAGCAATATTCAGTTGGCTTGCGGGCTGTGACCATCGGGGCAATCGTGCAAGGGGGCGCACGCCGATGGCACAGCAAAAAACTGCAGCAACCCCTCAGGGCTGCTGCAGCCGTTTTTCCGCAACAAAAATCACAGAATCCGTACTTGCAGATCCCTGTGGTTTTACCTCATTTGAGCAGTTCTCCTGACTTACGCATCCTGAACATCCATACAGCCTTCTCAGCTTCTGCTAATGACCGACTTTCGTCAAATATGGATATCTCCGCGCATACAGTGGCGGTACCGTCCGGGATTTGCACCCGGTTTTCTATTCTCCTGCGGTGCTGTTACCACAGCCACAGGCACTCAAACGGAATATTTACTTACACATATGATATAAAAACATAGTCTGTTTGTCAACAGTTTTTTTAGGCTCGAAGGTTATAAAAGTACACAAAAATATTTTTTTAAAAATGTTAAAATTGGAGGAGGTTCTATATTTTTTATAACATGGAAAAAACAATTGACAGATGAAGTTTTTCATTCTAAAATTATCGATAGAATGAAAAAGGAGAGAATACTATGAGCAAAATTTCTGTTATCGGTGCCGGTAATGTAGGTGCCACCATCGCTAACAACCTGATGATCCAGGGCGTGGCTTCTGAGATCGTTCTTGTGGACGTGAATAAGAAAAAAGCATTGGGTGAAGCATTGGATATTTACCAGGGTGCGCCCTTCCATTCTCCTGCAATCGTCCGCAGCGGTGATTACAGTGCAGTTGAAGGCTCTGACATCGTGGTTATTACCTGCGGTATTGCAAGAAAGCCAGGCATGACCCGCCTGGACCTGGCACAGACCAACGTAAATATCCTGAAGGATGTGGCAAAGCAGGTGGTGCCTGTTGCACCGGAGGCTGTTTATGTGATCGTAGCGAATCCCGTGGATATTCTGACCTATGTATTTACAAAGGTATCCGGCCTGCCTGAAAATCAGATCATCGGCTCCGGTACGATTTTGGATACCAGCCGTCTGCAATCTGAATTGGCAAAGCGGTTCTATATCAGTCCCAAGAATGTCCATGGTTATGTCTACGGTGAGCATGGCGACAGCTCCTTTGTGCCCTGGTCCTTGGTGCATATTGCAAATAACCATATTGATGCCTATAAGGAAAGCTCACCCGATAAGGACCGTATCCACTGGAACCGGGAATACGAGGAAGTGGAGCAGTTCGTCAAGAAGTCCGGTGGCCTGATCATTGAAAATAAGGGCGCAACCTTCTTTGCTGTTGCCATGAGTGTTTGCCACATCTGTAAGTGCATCTATTCCGGCGCAGGCACTGCGTTGACCGTTTCTACCATGATGCATGGCGAGTACGGCGTGGATGATGTGTGCCTGTCTACCCTGAACCTGGTGGATCGCAGCGGTGTCCGCGGTAAGATCCTCAACAAGCTGACCGACGAGGAGGTCGCAAAGCTTCAGGCCAGCGCCGCCAAGCTTCGCAGCGTTATTGATCAGATCGAAATTTAAGAGGTAAAATATGAAAAAGCTTTGTTTATTACTGGCTGTCGTACTGTTGCTTCTCTGTGGATGCAATACAGAAGCTGAGGATTCCGGCAGCAGACGGCGCTCCAAGCGGGATGAGACCGAAGGGGAACAGACTGCTGAGACCGTGTCCGTGGGCCGCATGGGTTCTGCGATTTATGATGGTGAGAATATTTACTACTGGCAATATGATAGCAGCACCTACGAAGAGGGTGCATTGATGGGGTTCTTTGCAGACCGTATGCCTGCCACATTGATTTGTATGGACAAGGATGGACAGACACAGGAGCTGATCAGTACTACTACTGCCGATATCTTTGTGCTGGCCGGCAGGGGCCTGTATTATGTGGATGGTGATCAGATCTATCATTTAGACCTGGAAACCATGGATACCAAGCTGTTAACAGCAGGCTCTTTGGTGGATGTGGATGAAGTCGGTGAGCACCTGATCATTGAACTGGATGGCTATTACCACAGCTATAGCATTGCAGATGACCAATTTACATCACTGTTCTCTGAGGGTAGCTATGAGGGATATTATAATGGCGTTGTGTACTACGGCACAGAGCCGGAGGATTACAAGCTTTCCCAAAAGGGGCAGGTGAATCTCAATGCTGTGAATATCGACGGCACGGATGCACGGCTTCTGGTAACGACCCAGCCCGACCTTTACAATTACAGCGGTGTGTCCAATGCCGCCATTGAGCAGCTGCGCTTCAGTGAAGATGCCCTCTACTTCTCCTACGGCAGCATTGGTGGCTCCGGTGGTTTCTTCCAGGGCGGCAAGGTTATGCGTGTGCCCTTTGATGGCAGTGAGCCCCAGGTGGTGGCCGGTGAGGATGATTTGGTTAATGCCGACTTTGGTATTGCTGAGGATGGAACGGTAGTTATCCACGAGAATGCAGGAACGATCTTCTATAGTGGTCATACCCAGTATTACGAATCCCAGGAGGGCTTGTTCTGGATGGACCGGCACTCCGGTATGACCGAAAAGCTGTTAAGCAATGCGGAATATGAAGGCTTGGTTTCCTGCCAGGAGGCTTTTGTGACCCTGTGTGATGCGTGGGACGATGTAGCGATTCTTACGGTAAATTATACCGATATTGATCCAACCCAAAATATGGGCTGGCGGGACTATTATGCACGGGTCAAAACCGTGACCTATAAGCTGGAAAACGGCGTATTGACGGAACTGTATAGCTTCTAAAAAAGTGACCCTTACGGGTCACTTTTTTTATAAAGTTTATTTAGATGCAGGATACAGGCATCTGCAACTTGTTCACCACTGCCTGGTGCAAAGCGGGTGATATCTGTTTCATAGCAGGAATAGTAATAGGCCTGCAGGGAGGGCAGATAGCTCATGTTGTGATTACAGTAGCCCAGCATCAGGGTGGTTGCAAAGGGGGAATTATCCTCGATACGCACGTTGAGGGTGTCGAACATCTCACCGGGGAAGGTGACGAAGGACAAGCGGCTTCCAATGCTGACGGCATTTAAAAGCAGCTTGCCGTCCTCTGCTGTGCGATTGGCTCTTGCAATAATTGCACCGGCGTGGTAGGGACTGCGGATACCAAACTGCGCTCCAAGGGCGTTGCACCGGGCTAAATCATAGGTCGTTTTCCAAAGCTCCTGGACCTGCCGCGCACCCTCCAGAAGCTCCGGGGAGGTGTCCTGAATGGGTGCCATCACCGTAAACTGTGCAGTTTGGATGAGACCGGTGGGGCAGGGGACCATGTGCCGTGTAAGTCCCTCTGATACAGTGGCTGCCAGGGCAAGACCATAGCTTTTGGCGGTATGATACCGCTGCTCTGCTTCCATTCGGGAGGTGGCGTTGATATTGCCGCAGGCACCCTGAAAATAAACGGCATGGCAATCTTCCAGGGCTTCCAAGGCTACACGGAATGCGCCGATATAGTCTGACGACAGCAGATGCTTTTTAGAGCCGCCATCGAAATGGGGATGGGCCCGGAAGTTTGTAAGCACAATGTCCTTGCCGGTCTGTCGGACCATCCGTACTAAATGGACAGTGGGATCGGCAATCGTCATGTGTCCTAAAACTGTTTTGCCGGTACTGCATCCAAAGAGATCACCGAATACACTGATCTTACCGGTTTTAGGATCAAAGGCCTTATAGTGTTTTACGAAATTTAAGCCCTGAGCTTCAATAGATCCGGTGAACAGGCTGCAGGGACTTTGATCCTGCAGTGCTTCCACCGCTGCGCGGCTGCACTGATCACACACAAAAGCATTGTACCGACGGATACAGTCCATGTCCGTTCTGCGGACCGAGGGAGCGGCGTGAGAGTGGACAGCACTGATGTATATATGCCCGATGCCGGTATCCTTGTAAACCCGCTGCCGGATCTGCTGACACAGGGGGGTATCGGCATTTACAAGGTCGATACTGAAAAGTAAGATTGTTTCGTTCTGTGCATCGGTCAGGGTCACTGCGGTGACGGTGATATCCTGACCGATGGATTCGTGGAATCGGTGCTCCTCGTTGCCGTAGCCACCTAAGGGGATCGGCTCAGTGGGGTTCATGTTGACACGGCTAAAGCCTGCTGAAAGTGGATGTTCCATGGTCATACCCCTTTCAGCTTCAGGGTATCACCCTCAAAAATGACTTCATACAAGTCACTGTAGCTTTTAAAGATCGATAGGAATGCTTCTTCTGCGCCATATAAGAATGTACCGGGAGACTGCATGGAAATATAAACACAAGAAGTGCTGTTCAGGTTTTCGGCAGATAATGCGCCACCTGCAAGATGCAGCTTCGTAATTTCAACAGCTCCGGAAAGCCTTACATTACCGACAGATACACATACTTCGCCCTCGGTAATGCTGCCGCCGTTCATATTAAGGACAGGTGCTGTACCGCGAAGAACAATATTGCCGCCGGTGGGGGCGCTGCCACCACGGACCTTGGCACTACCTTCTATGTTCAGAATAAAGCTGCCGTAACCTGCAATATTGCCGCCCTGGGAGCGGGCATAGCCATTTTCAACCGTGCCGCCGTACATATTCATGGTGCCATATACATTGACATTGCCGCCGTTGTTGGTAACGGCACTGCCGTCCTTTTGGCCGCCGCCGGTGATGGTGCCGCCATACATATTAAAGGTTGCACCGGTGTTAATTTGCAGATTGCCGCTTTCCGAGGTAGCATAGCTATCAGAAATTATGGCTCCATCGTACATATTCAGCACAGCTTCCTTTTGAATACGGATGCCGCCTGCGGTTTTGGAGCTACCGCCGGTGACCGTGCCGCCGGTCATGGTCAGCGTGCCCTTGACGATGTCCATATTGCCGCCGTAGTTTACCGCACTGCCGCCGCAGATGGTGCCGCCTGCAATCTTTAAAGTACCGGAGGCCATATAGATGTTGCCGCCCTTGTCACCGGCAGCACCACCCTTTATAGTGCCGCCGTAGATATTGAGTGTACCCGTAAGGTCAATGTTGCCACCGGAGGGCGCATTGCCGCCGGAGATGGTACCGCCGTACAGATTAAATTCCTGATTCTTGGTGATCTTCACCGTGCCTCCCCGTCCGGAGGTGATCTCCAGACCGGTGATGCTGCCGCCGTACATATTGAATACGGCCCTTCCGGTGCCTTTATCACCCATATACACAATGCCGCCGTTTCGCTCCTGGGAGGTCAGGCTGCTACTCAGGTGACCGCCGTACAGCTCCACGGTGGTATCACTGCTGTCGAACTGATAAATGACGCCGCCGTAGGCCACGGTATTTGCAATGATATGCCCCTGCTCCGGCTGACAATCGGTAATGGTCAGCTGACCGTTTACACGGAACATGGACAGGGTTCCGCTGCTGTGGCCGTTTATGGTATGTCCGTTCAGACACAGCCGCAGGCTGCTACCTGCCGGAATGGACAGGGCCTCTGTCATAGTTACATCGGTCATTAAATACCAGTTGCCCTTTGTAGGCAGAGACCGGGGATTGGTCCAGGGTGTCCAGCCGGTATCTTCTGTGCAGGAATGACCGACAGGTGCGCTGCCGCCGCAGAGGCAGTGGAAGTGATCCGGATGGTCGTCGGTGGGATTACGACTGATGATGTAAATATATTCAATGTCGCCTTCTTTATCCAAATAGCACTGAACACGGTCACCGATCCACAGGGTTGCTTCTTCGCCCTTGTGGCTTGTGTATGTGTTGCTGACATTGTAAATTTTACAGTTCCAATCCATATATTTAGAGTAGGTCTCGCCCTGATTATCACCGCTCAGCACCCGTTTGGTGGTCACAAGGCCGCCTTTTGTGATCTCGGTCACATCACACCAGGAGGACCATCCGCTGCCGCCTGCCACCTGCTTGGGGGCGTAGACCTTTTTGACCACATCGCCGCTTAAGGAAAGGCCGAAGGCCGCTGCGGCGCTTTTTTCCATTTCGTTTACAAGGGTTTTGTCCTTAGTGCGGACAGTGACCTGCTTACCCTCTGTGGCTAAAAGGAGGGTATACCAGCCCTCTTCATCAGGCTGACGGGAACTCTCACCTTTTTCGGAATCCCATTTCCGGTCAATGTTCCAGTACATAGGGCTGTTTGCCAGCCGTCCGCCTACCACATAGATCAGCACCAGTTCACCGTCTAAATTCCGTTCACCGTGGATCTGGTCACCAACCCTCAGGGTGGTTTCCTCACCTACAAAGGAGATGTGGTTGCTGCTTACATTATAGATTTTGCAGTTTTCTGCCATTTTGGCCATCGCGGGTTGGCTGTTTGCATCCTTCAGGGCGGTTACCACGCCCCGTTCGGTGATCTCAGTCACATAGGACCAGGAGGCGAAATAACTGCCGCCGGAGGGCGCAGCGGGCTTGTGGAAGGCAGTGATCACATCACCGTCCACTTCCAAAGCAAAGTGCTTATCATTTCGTCCGTCCATGGAATTCACGATGGCCTTATCCTGGGTTTTTAAGGTGACCTGCTGGCCGTTTACCGCCAGGAGGATGTGGTACCAGCCGTCCTTGTCGGGGCGGCGTGTGGTCTGCTTTGTGGTTTTGTTGTAGTGTCGGTCCACATTCCAGTACACATCCGTATCCACTAACCGACTGATCACATAGGCAATGACTACCTGACCACGGCGGTTTACCAGACAGTGGACCTGATCACCGACCCGAAGCTCTGTTTTTGCGCCCATGGGGCCAATACCGCTGACATCGTAGGCCACAAAATCCTTCGCCTTGATGGCATTGCCGCTGCTGCCCTGCTCAGAGCCAGCGGTATATTTATGGGCAAAGATCACCTGATCCTGCAGCTGGGTGATATGATACCAGGAGCCAAAGGAGCCACCGCAGGCGTTATAAGCGGAGGTGACCGTGTCAATGAAGCCCTCTTCGTCAAAGGTCAGGGCCACACACCGTGCGGGTACCGCATCGATTTTGGTGGCAGTTGCCTGATCCCGCGTCTTTAAGGTGACGATTTGCTCATTGACGGCAAACTGAAATTCATATATACCCAGGTCATTAGGCTGCCTGGAGGTGGTTTTTAAAGAGGAGTCGTATTTCCGTTCCAGACTCCAGTAAATATCAGGGATCTCACGCAGCGGCTCTGTAAATACATGGGTAATACTGCCATTTGTATCACAGATGGCAGTGATCTGGTCGTTTACATCGATGGTGGTATATGTACCTGCAAGAACATCTGTGCTGCCTGTGCGGATAATTTGCGTGGAATCGTTAAGGGTGATCGTTTTTTCGTAGCCATCGAAGGATGGAGAATTGTTGCAGTGCACCGTCAGACCCTCAACAGAATCCACATAGTAGTTTTTGACGGCGTAGCCGCCGGTACATTCCTCTACGGTTTTAAAGTCTGTGACCGTTCCGGCCTCGTCTATAATAAGACCCACGATATCATGCATATCCAGACCCTTTTCCAATACGGCGGCGGTGACCTTTAAACGCTGCTGATTGCCACCGAAAGCAAAGGTTATCATGTAACTGCCGTCTGCCTCCGGCGTACGGGGCAGGACCGTCTCCGGGTCACCCCGGTAGAGGCTGCCTTCCACATTCAGATAAAGTTCCTGGGTCTGCGGTGCAGGCTGCTGAGGTGCAGGGGCAGAATCTTTTTGACAGCCGCAGAGCAAAAGCATTGCAAGGATCAGTAATATCATTAATTTACGCATGTTTCTTCTCCTTTCTCAGCGGAGCTGTTCCAGCAGCTGCAAATACTGCTGCTGTACCTGCTCACCGGTGCCCGGTGCAAAACGGGTAATGTCGCTTTCGTAGCAGGTGTATTCATAGGCTGCCTGGGTGGGTAAATAGCTTACATGCTGGTCGGCATAGCCCAGAAGTATGGTCATTTCAAAGGGGGATTGCTGTTCTACCTCTGTGTACAGGCTGCTGAACAGCTCACCGGGGAAGGTGAGGATGGCAAAGCTATCGCCGATAGCAATGGCCTTCAGACTCATGCGGCCATCATCATCGGTACGGTTATAGTTACTGACGATGGCAAGGGCGTGATAGACACTGCGAATGCCGTGGGGCTCCATAAGAGGCTCGCAGTCGCTGGTGGAATAGGTTTGGTTCCACTGGGCCTGAACGACCTTTGCGGCGGTATACAGATGATCCTGGCTGTGATTGACTTGTCCATAATAGTCAATTTGAAGTGTTTTGATCGATCCGGTGGAAACCTCCTTCATGTGCTCCTGCAGGCAGGTTTCGGCATATTCTGCAAGAAGCGCACCGTAGGTGCGGTGGTCACTTGTGCGCTGTTCGCTGTTAATTTTACTCTTTTCATTCAGGTCACCTGCAGCACCCTGGAAAAAGACCACCTTGCTGCCGGTCATGTCCTCTAAGGTCTCCCGGAATGGTCCTACAAAGTCAGAGGACAGCACATATTTTGATGCGCCGCCGGTAAAATGGGGGTGGGCTGCCCAGTTGGCCAAAACAATATCTGCGCCGTCATCCCGCTTGAACTGTACCAGATGCAGGGTGGGGTCACCCTCAGCTGCGTGGCCGAGAATGGTGGCATTATTAAAAGAACCGAAGTGATCACCTGCAACGGATACCTCGCCGGTCAGCTTGTCCTCCACCAAATAGTGGCGGACGAAATTCAGATTCTCTGTCTCAATAGAGCCGGTGTACATGGAAGCCGGTGCACGGTCAGCAAGAGCATCCTCTGCTGCCGCAAGGATCTGATCGGACATCAGCTCAATGTAAGCAGCCTCCTCCGACAGGTTTCTGTTGGTCAGATCGGGGGCAGAGTGGGTGTGGGTGGCGGTGATGACGATGTTATTCAGTGGGATACCGGTTTTATTGCTGAGGTTCTGCCGGATCATGGTGGTGACCATCTCCTGGGAGTTTGTCAGGTCCGTACTGATCAGCAGCAGGTCATTACCTTCTCCGTCACTGATGGCCAGGGCTGTGCAGGTAATGTCCTGACCGATGGAGCGCATATAGCGGTTTAAGGCGTTACTGTAGCCCGCAAGGGGAACGGAAGTGGCGGGGTTCATGATCTTTCGGCTAAAGCCCACTTGAAACCCGATCACTTCTGCTTCTTGGGTCGGCTCTGTGGTGCTTTGGGGCGTTTGGGTGGTGGAGCAGCCGCAGCAAAGCAGTGCGGCAATCATCAGTATAACAAGGATTTTCTTCATTCTGCGTGCCTCCCTTTATCTGTATATATCTATTATAGAATACAGCAACATCATTGTAAATAATTTTGAATGTTGTCGTTACACCATCTTTGAAGTTTACCTTTTTGTTGTTGACAGACTATAGAATGATTTGTATAATAATTGCAGAAAGGGGTGCTTATCGTGAAATACTTAAAGGTTTTACTGGTTTTAATACTTGTATTTTTATGCGGCTGCGGGAAAACGGAGCCTGCGGCAGAGGCTACCGTTACTACTGTGCCGGAAACCACTGAAGCTGTGACAGGTATGCTCCTTGAGATCACTGACGAGCGCCCCGATAAGGTGCTGACGGAGACCTATAAGCTGCAGGAGCTTCGGGAACTGCTGGGCGATCATGATTATATACTCACTTTCGCCAATACAGAAGAGAAGCTGTACCTTAATGAGGTTCACGAAGCATTTCCTATAGAGTGCCTGAAGGAGGACTATGCGGTTTACGCCGTGGAAGAGGGCGGCTATTACTATGTACAGTGGTGGGCAAGAGGTGCGTTGAAGGCCGGGGAAATCCTGGATCTTTCTGCAGCAAAGGTGACAGAGTGCTGGTATGTGCCCCGTGTATGCGTGGAAAGTGATTTTGATTCCATCGTTATGGGTGTCAGCACAGCAGATGATATACGGGCTATCGATCCAACTGTGGTTGTTTGGTCCGGTGGAGGCTGCTTCAGTGGTGCGTATGACAGGGGCCATGATGCATACTGTCATGTGCTTCTTGAAAATGAGGAGTATTTTTTCATTGGCTTTGACAAGATTGATGAAAAGTTGATTGCCACGGAAATGGAGATCGTACAGGGAGAATTTGATACCTGGAACAATGATATTCGCAAAAGGGATTGGCCGGTGCGGACAGAAGAAGAGGACGATACCGACTGGTATCAGGAATTTTTAGATCAGACCGAAAATCCTGTTGACGGCACAGGAATGCTCCCGCTGATCTTTGTAGATACGGAGAAGGATGCGCAGGTGGGCCATCTCATCTGTGCAGGTAATGATGGGCAGGTGTATATTGCGGATCGATTCAAGTATAACGGCGTGTCCCTGTACTGGGAAGTGAATCCGGAAGTCCACTCCGTTGATTATCAGAAAGGTCCTTATTCCACAGAGATCCTGGATCTGAGCAAGGATATTGTATTCCGTGATTTTAAGGGAAACAGCATCAGCAGCAAGGTACAGGAGCTTACCGGCGATTATTTGACCATCATAGAGTTTCTGCAGATCCGCACCCACCTGGATGCGCCCCTTCCTACAGAAAGCAGATTGTGGTTCGGTACTTATGAGGGCATAGATATGTTCCCGGAGGACACTGTATATACAGATGAGGGCATCATCGTGGACCTGGACGGTGATGGGCATGAGGATCGTATTAAGGTTGAACTGACTCAGGTCCCCGATAGCTATACTGAAGATCCCTTTACGGGCTACACCGGCTATTACTATAGCTACGAATATTATGTGACCAGAAACGGCAGAACATTCCGTTTTAAACCATTTGCTGAATGGGTCCATGTTGCCCCTGATGATCTTGCTGTATTTGTGGCCGATGTGGATCTGGACGGGGAATACGAGATCATCGAGTTTATGTACTATTCCAAACGGTTCGGCGGTGTCAATGTTTATGACTTTAACGGCGCAACCTACGACAAATTGTATTACTCCATTTCACCGCAAAACTGAATAAGGGGCCGTTGCAAAATACCTGTAGCCCCCGATAACCCTTGTAGAGGCGTGTAGTTTTAGGGTGTGTTGCGTTTATTTAGCAACACACCCTTGTTGTCATAACCGAATACTGTATTGCACCATTCCTTCCCCCGGGGGGAAGCTGTCGAGCTAAGCGAGACTGATGAGAAATGCGGGAATGAAACCGCACAAGTACTAACCCGGACACAGACTTTAAAGCGGTCTCCCGCATTCCTCATCCGCTCCTGCGGGGCACCTTCTCCCCGGGAGAAGGTATTTCGCAGACACACCCCTTGTTCGCCTGCAAAAAGTAACACATCACGGATTTGATATAGAAGTAACTAATACTTGACAAATTGACTTATATTTGATATCATTGGATTTGATATGAAAAGAGGGAGGGGTGTCCGCTATGTCCTCAGAAAGAATGCTGCTGCTACTGATTATTGGCTTTGTATGTATGCTGATCGTGGCAAAGTTTGCTTTATTTTATCGTTCTTTCAGAAAAGAACTGAATTATATCAATGATGAGATCAAACGTACCATAGGTGGCGAACAGGCCCGGTGGAAGCGGGTGCGGAAGCGGCTGTTGTTATCCCTGATCCCTTTTTATAATCCAAGAAGAAAAAAGAAAAAATCACACCATTAAGCAAATGCTGATGGCGTGATTTTTTATTACTTTGTAATAGCTTTAATGAGCTGTTCGGCATAAACAGACATACCCATGTCATTGGGATGGAGCTTTACATCGGCAAAGTAATCGGAATCGTGAGGAACAAGCATCCAACCGTCGATATGTGTAAAACCGTGGTCTTCAATTTGCTTGATAATATATGCCCGAACCTCCTGAAAGGTACCTGCAGGACGGACCACATCGTAATCCAGCCGCCAAATGGGGGAGATCACATAAACGGTTTTATCCGGATACCATTGCTTCACAATATCCATGTACTCCTTACACTCCCGTTCGAACCGGTCCCGGGGAGAGGAGTTGAAGTCATTGGTGCCGTAGGCAATGAATACGGTATCCGGATCGAATTCCGGCTTCACAAGAACCTCCGGGAAGAACTTTGTGCCGCCTACTCCTAAATTCAGGTAATCGGCATCAAACCACCGAGCCACACGGCCTGCGTAGGTCATGGTGGGACGAATGGCAGAAGAACCCTGGGTAATGGAATCACCTAAGAACAGGAATTTCCGCTTAAATTCATGGTGGTGAATATAACTGCCTTCGTCCAATTGGATCAGGCTGATCGCTCCACGGCTGTTCCAAGGCAGCATAATCGTAATATGCTTGTTTCCTGCAGGGAAGGTGGCACACAGACAATCGTTGGCCTTGCACTCTTTATACTGCACTGCAAGACCGTCCATCAGGAGCTCGTATCGGCCTGCAGCGGCTATATCTACACGAATAGCCCGGGAGTCGGTCTCAAACTCAATACGTACGCCGGTGGAGCGGTCACAGCGTTCACGGAACACCGCAAACCGCTTTTCGAAGGCATCCACCTGGCCCGGTGTGAACCGGGCATAGGTGATAACACCATTCTCACAGGTACAATCAATGCAGCCGTGGGAGAATTCTTTGATCTGTTCGGGTAAAAGCTTCATTACTCTACCTCAATATCCAGCTTGGCGATCACGGCGGCGCAGCGCTTGCACAGGCCGTTTTCGTCAGCCTCAAGAGAATGCATCCAGCAGCGGGGGCACTTGACACCGGGCGCCTCGTAAACGCCCACAGTCAGCTCAGGATAGTTGCTGCCCTGGCCCACCAGTGCGCCTTCGGGAGCATCGCTCCAATCGCAGGCGGAGACAATGCAGATCTCTGCCAAGTTAAGACCCTCGCAGGCTGCCTTCAGCTCGTTATTGTCGGTGCTCAGAGCAACACCGGCCTCCAGAGCCTTACCGATCCGTTTCTCAGCACGGGCCAGCTCCAGCACGCCGTTGACATCCTGTCGCAGCTTCATAACGGTCTCCCATTTTGCCATAGTGTCCTCGCTCAGAGCGTAGGCATCAAAGCTCACGGGCATCTGATTGAGAAGCACATTGCGGACATCGTCGCTGTCACGGTGGGGCATGGACTGCCAGATCTCATCACAGGTAAAGGCCAGAATGGGGGCAAACATGGTGGTCATGGCGTTGAGGATCAGGAACAGGGCGGTCTGTGCGCTGCGGCGGCGCAGGCCGGTGGCCTCCTCGCAGTACAGGCGGTCCTTCAGAATATCCAGGTAGAAGGAGCTTAGCTCCACAACGCAGAAATCGTTGATGGCGTGGGAGATTACATGAAACTCGTAGTTTTCATAAGCCTTGCGGACGGTGGCGGTCAGCTGACCCAGCTTGGTCAGTGCCCACTTGTCCAGCTCTTCCAGCTGATCGGCGGGAACCAGATTGTTGGGGTCAAAGTCGTTCAGGTTGCCCAGGCAGTAACGGGCAGT
>CAYMPY010000022.1:0-21002 GCA_964392535.1 uncultured Oscillospiraceae bacterium | reverse complement strand
CATCCACGGGAGTCAGGGTCTCACCGTTATAGGTAACAGTGAAGTCCTCGCCGGTGACGGTCATGATCATGCCGTTGAAGTAGCCGCCGTAGTAGGTAACGCCGGTGTTCTCAATGGTGTTCTGCTGTGCGTACAGCATTACAGGATTGCTCTCAGCGCCGGGCTCCAGAGTAGCTGCGGTAGCGTCCAGAACGATGTCCAGATCATAGATGCCGTCGCTGTTCCAGTCAACCTGGTAGGTCACATAAGCAGCACTTGCCACGCCCCAGTACATATGTACGAAGTTCTCGCCGTCCTTGATGTTCTCCATGATTCTGGTTGCGCCATCGGGACGCAGGATGGTAACATCAGCAGGAGCAACGCCCTCGGGGGCGGTCAGCTTGAAGCCCATCCAGTTGTTGTACATGGTGGTGCCCAGGCCAACCCGGTAGGCAATGGTGCCTTCAGCGGTCAGCGTTGCGGTTGCGCCGTCAACCACGACCTCAGTGCAGTAGGAATCACCATTGGTGGAAACGGTGCCGGTAACAACGTCGATCAGGCCGTAGGTGCCGGTGCCATTGTCAACAGTGATGGTGCCCTTTGCACAGTATGCAGACACGTCCTTGGAGTAGGTGCCGCCGGTAACGGTCATGCCGGTATCTGCAAACAGATCACAGGACTCGTACTCGCCGCTTGCGTCGGTCTCAGCAGTTGCGAAGGTGCCGCCGGTAACGGTGGAGGTGCCCTGGAAGTTGTTCAGCACACAGTAAACACCGGTGAAGGTGCCGCCATTGATGGTGGTGGTGCCGAAGTTGCCGATCATGTAGTCACTGTCGGCAGAAGTGGTAAAGGTGCCGTTTTCGACAGTCAGAGTGCCCAGCACGCCGATGCCGTAAACGCCGTTTACAACGACCTTGCCCTCGCCGGTAATGGTCAGATCGCCATTAACAACGAAGCCGTAGTTGCCGTCCTGGGCGTAGGTGGTCAGGGTGTAGCCTGCCAGATCCAGAATGACCGTGCCGGTGACGTTGGTCTTTGCGGTCAGAGTCACATCCTTCAGCAGGGTTACAGTGCCGCCCACAGCCAGTGCTTCCTCAAGGGTCTCATACTTTACGCCGCCAGCCTCTGCAACGTAGGTTACATACTCAGCAGTGAAGGTCAGAGTGCCTGCAGGAGCAGTCCAGGGGTTTGCAGAATCATAGGTATTGACCATGATCTGCAGCACATCGTCCTCGTTTACTTCGACAATAGCGGGGTTGACAACAGGATCGCTGTCGGACCACTGGGTGTCACCGTAGACGTAGGTGGTCATGTTGTTGATGCAGTACATCCAGTCGCCCTCGGGCATGGTAATTGCCAGGGTGCCGGTCTTTTCTGCAGTGTAGGTGTAGTTGTAGCCGGTGGAGTTACCCTCTGCCAGAGTGGCAGTGTTCTCACCGATCACCAGGGTGTCGGGGTTCCCGGAATGACCCACAGGGAAGGCTGCGCTGACTTCGAAGGTCAGTGCTGCGTCACTGTTGTTGGTCAGGGTGAACTCGTAGGGAGTGCCGGGCATACCTGCCGGGAACTGGAAGGAGATGGTGCCATTCTCGTCGGGGGTGTAGACAGTGCCGTTGTAGGTCACGGTGCCTTCAGCCACATTGGGGATGGTCACGATCATGTCGCCCACATTGTAAGTAACAGAAGTGCTGCTCAGACCTGCACCGAGGGTCGTGGTGAAGGGCAGAGTTCTGTAAATAACAATGGCGATATCGCCGTTTTCGCCCTCAGTCTCAGCTGCAGTGTAGGTCAGATAGCCGCTGTCATATTCGAAGCAAGCAGTCTTGTCGGTGGTTGCCTCGGCGATCTTTGCAGCATAGCTTGCGCTGACCTTGATGGGAGTGGTGTTTGTCAGCTCAGAAACATTCAGGTTCCAGCCGGTCTTGGCGTTGTTGATATACAGATCCTCGATCAGCACGTCGCCGCTGAGAACCAGTTCGCCGCCGGTCAGGTATACGCCGTCCTCGACGGTACCGGCCATGCCGTTGTAGATCTTAACACCGTCAGAGATGGTGTTGGGGACGGTTGCCTCGTAGGAATTGAAGTGGATGGCTGCGCCGGTCTCACGGACCTCGCCGCCATTGATCACGGTGCTGCCGGACAGGTTCACAATACCTGCGCCGTAAGTAAAGATGGAGCCGCCGCCGTAGTAGGCAGTGCCGCCGTTAACGGTGGTATCGATCAGGTTCAGCTCTGCAAAGGCTACAAGAGAGCCGCCGCGGCGAGCCTCACCGCCATTAATGGTACAGCCGGTCAGGGTTGCAACAGCCTTGCCGCGAACTTCAATGTTGCCGCCGTTGCCGTTGGTGCTGCCATCGCACATCAGGTTGGCCTTACCGTTTTCGATGGTGGCATTCTCAATAGTCAGAACACCGGTGGTGTTGTTCACATCGATATTACCACCGGAGGTCGCTGCACCGCCGGAGTAGGTACCGCCGGAGATGGTCAGAACACCGTTGGTGGCGATGTTGCCGCCGCGGGTATGTACCTTAGTGCCCTCATCGTATGCAGTACCGTCCTTAACAGTACAGTTTGTCAGGGTCAACTCAGTTGTAGCGGAAGCATAAATGTTGCCGCCTTCATCTACAGCCTTACCGCCGCTGATGGTGCAGTCGGTAGCGGTAATGGTGCCCAGGGTGTAAATGCTGCCGCCGTAGCTGCCGCAGACGTTGTCGGTCATGGTGACATTCGTCATTGTCAGCACGTTGTTGGCAGAATTCATTCTGATGCCGGCGCCGCCGGTGCCGGAGTTACCGCCGGTAATTTCCACATCGGTAAGCTCACCGGTAGCATACTCAGTAAAGTACACATTTGCGCCGCCGTTGGTAGCAGTGCCGTCATAGATCTTGGCATCGCTGACAACCAGCTTATTGTACTCACTGACGTAGATATTGCCGCCGTCCTTAGCAGTACCGCCGTAGATCTCAGCGCCGCTGATGTTCAGCTCAAAAACATCGGTCTTGCCGCCGCCCATCAGGATGTTACCGCCGGTGTTGGTTGCGGTGCCGCCGTAGAATTTACCGCCGGTGATCACAGTATTGCCGCTGTTAAACAGGGTAATGTTACCTGCGTTGGTAGCGTAGCCGTCACGGACAATAATGTTGTCGGAGTAGGTGATCATTGCGCTGCCGCCAATGTTGCCGCCCTTGGAGACAGTGCCATGGATCTCGTTGCCTTCCTCATCCAGACCGATAACGTTGCCGTAGGCAACCTCACCGCCGGAGAAGGTAGCAGTAATGCTGGTGGAGCCGAAGTAGATATTACCTGCCTCGGAGCCGCTGGGCAGACAGTTGCCGCCTGCAGGCTTGCCATCAGCATCGATACCGATGGTGCCGCCGGTCATGGTAAAGGTACCGCCATCAATACGGAGAGAACCGCCGCAGACATCGTAAGCATTGCGCAGACCGGTGCTGCCGGTGGTGCTGGCAGTGCTGCCGTCAGCATTGGCAACGCCGCCCCAGATCTTACCGCCGGAAATGGTGAAGGTGCCGGTTCTGCTCCAGATGTTGCCGCCGCCGTTACCGGCACACTCGCCGTCATAGATGCAGCCGCCCTCGATGTTCAGAGTATTCTGGTTGTAGATGTTACCGCCACGGCCGTGATACACAGTAGCAGCTGTGCCGTTGGTGGTGGTCACATAAGCGCCGCCGGAGGTGATGGGGCCGTGCAGGGACTGGCCGCCGAAAATCTCGCCGCCGTAGACATTCAGCGTGCCGTTGTTGTAGATGTTGCCGCCTGCGCTGACATAAGCAGTGGTCTTCAAAGTGCCGACCTTTTTGCCAACACCGTTGGAGACCTCGCCGCCATACAGGTTCATTTCTGCAGTAGCGTCAATGTAAACGTTACCGCCGCGGGCGAACTTGTAACTGGTGGTAGTGGTTCCGTTAGAGGTAGTAGTATAGCTTATAAACTCGCCTACGCCCTCGGTGACAACGCCGCCGTACATGTTGAACACGCCTGCGTGCATGACATGAATGTTGCCGCCGTCGCCTGCATAACCGCCGTAAAGCTTGCCGTTATACAGATTCAGTGTGCTGCAGTAGGCACGGTCACTCGCGGTACCACCGTAGGTGGAAGCGTTGTCCTGAGCGACCACGAACAGACCGCCGGAGTAGGCCTTGGTGCCGCTGGAGGTGAAGTTACCACCGTAGATGTTTACCGTAGTCTTTGCGTAGGTGTAAACGATCTGACCGTAGGTGGAAGTACCACCGGTTACGGTGCCGTCCCAGGTGCCGGTTTCGGCATTGTAGGAACAGTCGGTGAAGGTCAGGGAGCCGTTCTGGACATTTCTTACGATACGGCTCGCAGTAGTGGTGATGTTATGACCGTTCAGACAGATCTTTACATCCTTGTCTATAATCACAGCATCACTGACAGTGATCTCAAGATCAGCAGTCAGGTAGTAGTTGCCTGCTTCCAGAGTACCCAAATCTGCGGTATCTGTAGGCATAGGCTGCCAGGTGAGGTCTTCACAGGAATGCTCAGCAGCGCCGGTAGGTGCGCCACCGCAAACACAGTGAACGTGCTCTTCTTCCGCAGAAGCGCTGAATACAGACAGGCAAATGACTGTACACAGAACCAGCAGAAGAACAAGAAGCTTGTTTTTCACAAAAATTCCTCCTAATTATTTTTGAATATCCGTGTTATACCACAGCTCATGCCCAAATATCGGCCGCGGCTTGCACAATATTTTTCAGTAAACGCTGTTTGAAATGATCCCTGCTTTGTAGGGACCGGCCTCCCGGACGGTCCGCATCTTTTGACGCTCCCTGCGACACCATGGCTTTGACCACCAGAGACGCCGGCTCCTACAAATATGGATTCGACCAGGGTTTACTTGGGCATGCGCTGCAGAAAGACGAATATCCGCTCTAAAAAGACTGCCTTTGGGCAATAGCGACACCTACCCAAAATACATTCTTTTTAGAGTAAAATTATACCTCAAATATTTTCATTTGTCCACCGTTTTTATGAGAAACATTCAGATTTTTTCTATAAATGTAGAATATTTCAACAGAACCATTGATAAAATTTTTACCGCTCCACAGCCTCTCCCTCCAACTCACGAGTCCAATCGCCGTCTTCTGATTTTTAATTCTTAATTATAAAAATCAATCGCCCTTCCGGAACTTCCGGGAGGGCGATTGATTTTTTAAGCTACTGCCTTGAGCACGATGGTGCAGACATTGTTCTCGTCAAAGCTGAACTCGGTCTCCTCGGTGGCGTACTCATAGCCCTCGGGCAGGCCGGAGGTCAGAAGAACATGGTAGTTCTCGTTGGGCTCCAGGCTCTTTTCGCCAACGCCATCGGTCAGCTTTACAGGCACGCAGACCTCATCGCAGATCTGTACCAGTGTTGCGGTAGTAACAGGGTTACCGGCCTCGTCAACCACCTTGACGGTGTACAACACGGTGTTGTTCTCAACAGGTTCGTTGGTCACATCCTGGTCAGGAGTGGGAGAAGGCTTGCTCTCACCGCTGATCACATCGGCATCCTCAGGTGTAGTGGTCTCACCGCCCTGTGTGGTAGTTTCGTCTTCAGTCTTTTCCTCGGTCTGGCCACAGGCTGCCAGTACAAAAACGAAGCACAGGCACAGCAGCAAACAAATCAGTTTTTTCATAATTTTATCCTCCAAAAATTAGTTTCCAATATAGCAGGCGAACATCCAGGCGATCTCCAGGTTGATGGACATATCCTGATTGCCGTCGCCGTCCTTAAACAGGAAGTTGGCATCGGCAGGATTCCACCAGCCCTTATCCTCGCCGCCCATCTGCATCATGTACGCAAGGTCCTCTGTCAGGGGGTACACGCCGGTGTTGGGATCAACCGCACCGGTAAAGGCCAGCATGGCCACATTGTAGCTCTCCTTACGCAGGAAATTACCGTCGCCGTCATAGAACTTCTTGCCGAAGCGGGTGCCGCCGAAGCCGGTCATACCCAGTAGATCATACATGGACACATAGGGTGCACCCTGACCCAGCTTGATATATACCACCGGGCCCGTCTTGCTGCCCACATGGTAGATGCCGTTATCATCCAGCACCAGGTTATACTGATCAGCGGTAGCGGTCAGATCCACCTGGGTCAGCTGAGTGCCGCTGGGCAGCTTGAAGGTCTGTGCGGCCTTCTTGGGCTCATACTCCTCCCAAACCGCATCATAATCCGGGTCAAAGGAGGGGCCGCCAACGAGGGTGATCTCAATGATGGCATCGCTTGCACCGGTGACACCGATAATGTAGCTTGCGCCCAGGTTGCCCTCACGGACGGTCAGGGTAAAGGCGTTATCAGCGTAATCGGTATTAGCGGTCTGATCCCAAATGAAGTGGGGATTGCTTCCCCAGTAGCTGATCTTGGCAGTGGGATCGGAGGTGGTGAACTTAAAGATTCCCTCACCGGTAGGCTCAAAGAAGAAGTAGTTGTCCGTATCTGCCTGGAGCGTCACATAAGTACCGCCGATATCCACAAAGTGGGTGGGGTTTCCGTACAACAGCTCTGTGCGGCTACTTACATCCTGGGCAACCTTCACAGTCAGGTTGGGCTTATCAGCGGCCAGACCTCCGGCAGTATAGTGCCGGGTCACGCCGTCGGTAAAGGACAGGCTCACCGTATACTCTGCAATAGGCAGCTCCACTGCCACCACGCCGCTGTCATTTACAGCCTGCATAGAGACCATGCTGCCGCCACTGAAGATGCTGACCACAGCGGTCTTAATAGGCTCGCCGTAGTAATCGGTAACCGCCACGGTATAAGTCTTGGATGTAGGCTCCGGCTCGGTGTATTCATACTGGCTCTCATCGAAGCAGCAGGCGAACATCCAGGCAATTTCCGTATTCAGCGGCTTCGCCAGTTCGCCAAACAGATAGTTGGGATTCTCGGGGTCCCACCAGCCCTTGTCCTCGCCGCCCATCTGCATCATGTAGGCCAGATCAGCAGTCACAGGGTACACGCCGGAATTGATCTTCTGGGCATACATGATCATGCCGTCGTTGTAGCTTTCCTTGTAGAGGAATTCACCGTTTTCATCAAAGAAGTAGTGGCCGAACCGGGTACCGCCGAAGCCGGTCAGGCCGAGCATCTGGTACATGGACACATAGGGCGCATCGGTGCCCAGGTTCATGTAAAGCACAGGGCCGTCAGCAGAACCCACATGGTAGAAGCCATCTGTCTCATTGAGCACGATCTTATAGTAATCGGTAGAACCGGTCACATCCACATTGGTCAAGGTGGTGCCTGCAGGCAGCTTAAAGGTAGTAGGCAGCCAGCTCAGGGTGTAAGGCACCCAGGCAGACTCCTGAATGGGATCGTAGGTGGGGCCGCCAATGCGGGTGATCTCGATAATAGCATCGTCCGCGCCGGTAACGCCGATAATGTGGATCACGCCCAGGTTCTCGGTCTTGACCTCCCGGGTAAAGGCATTGTCCGCAAAGTCGGTGTTGGCGGTCTGATTCCAGATATAGTGGATATTGCCGCCCCAGTAGCTGATCTGTGCACTGGGATCAGAGGTGGTAAACTTGTAAATACCCTCCTCCTCGGGGGCAAACAGAAAGTAATTGTCCACATCGGATTGGAGTGTCACATAGGTGCCGCCAACCTTCACATAGTGGACGGGGTTACCGTACAGCTTGCCGGTCTCGTCGCTGACATTTTCTGCCACACGGACCGTAGCAGCAGCCTTTTCAGGTGTCAGGGTCACCGGCTGATAGTGGCGTACCACACCGTCGGTAAAGGACAGGCTTACGGTGTAAGTGCCTTCATCCAGCTGCACGGACACAACACCCTGGTCATTGACCTGCTGCATAGAGACCATAGTTCCGTTTGTCACCAGGCTGACTACCGCATTTGTCATGGGATTGCCGAAGTAATCCTCTACGGTGACCATATAGGTACCGGCAGGAACATCAGGGACATCGGGCTCTTCCGGCTCTTCGGTCTGGCCTTCAAAGAAGCCGGTAACAATGACCCAACCGCCGGGCACCAGGAAGGTCTCCTCATCCATTTGCATATGGACCTGGATCAGCACCCGGTCGCCCTGGGTCACATCCAGCTTGACGCACTCGTTGCCATCCTCGTCCAAATCGCCGTCGGACAGCCAGGGATTATCGTTACTGCCGTCGGAAGACAGGCAGATATTAGGGGCTACACCGGGGGTACAATTCTCTAAGTAGAAGGTGACCGTACCGGTGCCGGTGGCCATCCAGTAGTAATAGTAGCCGTCGTAATCCTCTGCTTCCAGCTCTGTTCTGAACTCAGAAATATCGGTCAGCTCCTGGGGATTGCCGTAGGAGCCCAGCAGCGCGCTGAAGGAAAGGGTAAACTGCTTTTCGGCACTGCCGGTGTTGGTAATGCCCAAACTCACCGGTACACGGGGATTCATGGACTCCACAAACAGGCTGATCACGCCGTTTTCATGCTTATAGTCCTTGCCGCTGTAGCTTATCTGTGCATCAGAAGCCTCCATAGCGAGCATGGTCCGGCTTGCGCCGAAGATATCGTAGTAAACGGTCTCACCGGCAGAGATCTTTACGGTATCGAAGCTGCCGGGAATGGTCAGCATACTGACCTGGATGGGGTTACCCACCGTACCGGCAGGAGCAAGCACTGTAAAGATCAGCTCAGTCTCACCCTCGGGGAAGGCCTGAGAGGGCATATCGCAGGTGTAGCCTGCAGGTAAAGAGATAAAGGCGGTGTAAGTCCCCTCCTCCAGCTCGAACATAACCTTGCCGTTTGCATCGGTGGTACCGGCCTTGCCGCCAAAAGACACCAGTGCACCGGAAACCGGCTTGCCTGCAGTATCCTCCACGGTAACGGTGTAATTTTTCATAACAATGACGATCTCGGAGACCACAAACTCGCCGGTCACAGTCTCTGCCGTCAGCTCTAACTTGGTGTTTTCAGACTTGTAGCCCTCAGGCAAACGGAGGGAGACGGTGTAATTGGAAGGCATTTGCTTTGTAATTGCAACACCTTCTGCATCGGTACGAAGGGTCTCGTTTACAGTCTGCTCCACATCCTTGTCGTCTTTCCATGTGCCGGTAAACTGCAGCTGCACGCCCTCCATGGGCTTGCCTTCGCTGTCCTTGACGGTCAGCTTGTACTCGATCTTCAGGTCCTCCAGCTGATCCTCGGGATCAAGGCCTTCCTTGAAGGCAGCATTGAACTTGAAGGTACCGGCAGGATAGGTAAAGTCCGCGGAAGGTACAGTGCAGACGATCAGCATGATCCGCTGGCCCTTTTTGGCCTTAATGCGCAGAGTGGGATTTTCCGTGTCGGTCTCCAGGTCGGCATCGCTGATCAGGTACTGGTAGGAATTGAGGTTATACAGGGTAAAGCTGCAATCTGTTGTGCCTTCCAGCAGCTCCATGGTCAGGTAGCCGTCAGTCTCGGCAGTCCAGTCAAAGTGCACACCCTTGCCGTCGTTGGCACCGGCAGGCACATTGACCTGTAATTCACCCAACTGGAACTCATAGGGGTTATCGAAAGAGCCGGGCTTCTGGCCGAAGGTAATGGTAAAGGTCTGCGTCTTATCGGAGGTGTTTTTAAACACGACCTTGGCAGGAGTATAGGTATCCGGGCCGGACACATAAGTGCCCACAATACCGTTTTTCGGCTCATAGGTCTTGCCGTTATACTCAAAGGTCAAATCCTTGCTGCGGCAGGAGGTATAGAGGGTGGCCGCTCTTGTAAAGATCTCCGTATGGAACTCCTTACCGGGCTCGATGGTGATCTCCACCTTCGACTTACCGCTGATCAGCAGCGGATTAAGGGCAGAGCCCACCTCGCCCTCGGGCAGGATGTCGGTCAGGTCGGTGACCGGCTTATGGGTGTACTCCTCAGCAGTAAAGTACTCCATAACACCGTCGACGATCTCCTGCTCCTCCAGGGCCTTACCGTAGATCAGGGCGATCTTGCCGTCCCGGTCCACCACTGCAAAGGCGGGATACTCAGTAACGCCGAAAGCATCGGCAATATTCTGGCCGCAGGCAGCCATCTGAAGCTGAATGTTATTCTCGGATGCAAAGTCCTTCATGGCCTGGGCATCACCCTCCGGCACAAGAGCCAGCAGGGCCGCATTGTCAGCGCTTTTCAGTGCCTTCTGCCACAGGGCCAGCTCCTCAGCAATATTTTTACTGTCGGGAGACCAAAACAGCAACACCACGGCATCCTTCCCTGCCATAAACTCAGAGAAGATGCGTTCCTTGCCCTCAACATCGGTAACCTTGAAGTCGGGCATCACATCGCTGAGCTGGAAGGGATCAATAGGCTCGTCGCCAATGACCTTGGGAGCCAGCACGATCTCGGTCAGCTCACCCAAAACGGGGTAGCAGGTATCGGGGTCACAATCGTAACCCTCCGGTACATTCTGCAGCTTGACAGTCTTAGCCTCAGCGCCTGTAACCACAAAGGTCGCGAAGCCCATATTGTCGGTAGTCTGCATATCCAGCAGCTCTGTACCCTCGCCATCGGCGTACAGATACACCTGCACACCTTCCAGAGAAAGGCCTGCACGGGTAGTGACCTTCACCTCATAGGTTGCGGTCAGAATTGTCTCCGTAGTGGCAGCCGTTTGCTTTTCAGGGGTCTTTTCGCCCTCTTTTTTGCAGCCGGTCAGACACAGGGCCAGCAGTAAACACAGGATGATTGCGGTTTTAATGCACTTTCTCATGGGCACTGCCGCTCCTTTCTAAATTTTATATTTGTAGGGAATGCATTTACGCATTCCGTGCCCCGGAACGGATAAATCCGTTCCCTACATTAAAAACACGGATACCCGAAAGACCCAAAAGGGTCTTTCGGGTGTAAAAAGCTTACGCAGCGTAGCAGCAAGCAAACAGCCATGCTACATCGGGGTTAATGGTGGTATCTGCCGTGCCGTCTGCACTATAGAACAGGTAGGAATGACTCTCAGTATTCCACCAGCCGTAGTACTCACCGTGCTGCTGCAGGATATACATCATGTCATCAGTCAGAGGGTACACACCGGCCGTCTCGTCTGCCACTTCACAGTAGGCGTTGATGCAGACATTATAGCTCTCCCGCTTTTCGAAGGAGTCCTTGGTGCGGTTGGCAGGGTCATTCCAAAACACCTTGCCTACGCCGGACTTCTCAGAAACGGTCTTTAAGGGATCTAAGTACTTGCTCTTTACAGTCAGGTAGGTATAAACCATAGGACCGTCCACTGTATCCAGGTGATAGAAGCCCTGCTCGTCCTTGACTAAGGTATAGCTCTCAGCGGTCAGGTCAAAGTCCTTCAGTGTGGTGCCTGCGGGCAGGCTGTAGGCAGACAGCTCCACGGTGGGCTGATAGGTCTGCACAGGCTCATCTTCCACACCCCAATCGGGGTCACCCACGCGGGTGATGCACAGGATCACCTCGGTATCAGAATCGCTGTCGATGCCAATTACCAGAGGCTGGCCGCCAACATGGCCCTGCTTAATGTCCACGGTGAAGGTATTATCCACCACCTCAGCAGCAGACAACTCCTGCACCATGTGGGGTGCACCGTAGTAGCCGATGGTGCCACCGCCTACGGTGGTGAAGCTGAACTTACCGACCCTCTCCTGATTGAACAGGTAGTAGGTGCGGGTGCCGCCGGTAACAGGCACAACGGTGCAACCCTCTGCAACGAAGTGGACAGGGGCCTCAGAGGTATACAGCTCGGTGGTCTCCTCACCCAGCTTGTAGGTCACAGTCAGCTCCTTAGTGGTCTCGGTTGCAGTCACCTTTGCCTCGGTATCATAGATAAATTCCTGATCGCAATCGGGCAGCTGCAGCTCTAAGGCATACTCGCCGCGGGGCAGGGTCTTGGTGACCACGCCATCCTTGGCCTGCTGCATGGCCTTCTGCTGACCATCCTGCTGGAACCGCACCAGTGCAGTACCGGTGTAGGGATTGCCCAGGGCATCCACGATCTTGACAACATACTCCGCATCGGCGGAAAGGCCCTCGTTCTGCTGGCCGTCGGCAGCAGGCTGCTCCTTGCCGCAGGCCGCAAAGCCGCAGCAAAGAACCAGTGCCAGTAAAAATGCTAAGATTTTTTTCATTGTTCATTCTCCTCATCGTAGGGGGTTGATAACCTCACCGCAAGGGCTGATGTGGTCATCAGCCCACCGATATAGGCCATTTGCCGCGAGACTTCTTCCCGCTGTTGCGGACCGTCCGGGAGGCCGGTCCCTGCAAATATTTCTGATCACAGGGCCGATGTGGGCGATTCGTGAATCGCCGCTACAACAGCTTCTTAGTTGGAGGGTCCGATGTACTGATAGTAGTAGCAGAGCTTGATCCAGGAATTGTCCACATCCTTGAAGGTGTACTTATCCATCAGCATCTGCAGCAGCTCAGCCAGACGCTTATCCACCTCTACACAGCCGGCCTTCTCGCCGCTGCCGCCGATCATCTTGCTCAGATATGCCTTTGCATCTGCGGTCAGGTCCTCGCCGGTACCGTGGTAGCGGCCTGCGAAAACGTCAGTGATCTTGTATTCCTTGGAAAGCGTATCGTAATCCTCGCCCCAGTACTCACGCAGGTACTTATCGGTAGCTTCGGGATCGTTGTTGTTCTTGGCCATAGCCTGCAGCACGAACATATCGTTCTCATCCTTGCTGAAGTCAAATGCGCCGCTGTCGATGAGGCCCTTGACCTCGATCTTGTTGCCGTTTTCATCACGGAGCACCTTGCCATTATCGTCGTAAGCATAGCCGGTAGCCAGGGGGACATTGAAGATGCTGGTCAGGCCGGAGAAGTCTGCGTAGATCTTGCTACCTCTGACCTTGGTGCCGTCGGCCTTCTCACGAAGCTCGTAGTAGTAACCATCGGGTCCCAGCTCCACATCGATACCGCCTGCGATGGTGTGGTACATGGCCTCACCTGTTGCATCGGTATCATAGGTAAAGTATCCGGGGGAGCAGGACTTGAACAGGTTGTAGGTTGCACCGATATACTCGATATCGTAGTAGATATCACCCTCCTGGTACAGATCCCAGAAAGCAATATTGATGTAGTAGGCCTTGCCCTTTTCCATGTAGTAGACCATGGACACCTCGCCCTCGGTCTCGAACATGCGCTCGCCACCCTCGTAGGTGTAGATGATCTCCTCACCGTTGCTGATCCATCCCTCGACACCGTCCTGAGACTCGTTGCGGGAGGTGATACGGTAAGCACCGGACTTATTGGGCACGAACTTGGCGTACAGGCCTCTGGGCATGATCACCCGGTTATAGTAGAACTTGTTGGTGGCAATGTTCTTGCCTTCCTTGGCGGTGTAGGCAGAGTAGGAAGCCAGGCCCGCAATGGGGTCCTCCAGCTGCTCATCGGTGCCGTAGGGCTGGTAGTACTCACATATCTTCAGCCACTCGTTTTCGGTGCCGTCCACGCCGACAACCTCCGCAACCACCTTCAGATACTCACCCAGCTCGCCGGTAACGGAGGTGTAGCCGTTCATGGCAGAGTTGGAGCAGAGGGTAAAGTAGGGCAGAATATCCTCGTAGTAGTCCTTGCCCTCCTTGACGATCTCGCCGTTGTAGGCCATCTCGTAAATGGCGCGCTCGGAGCTAAACTGGCTGTAGCCCATAAGGTTTGCCAGCAGCAGAGGGCCGTTCTTGGTACCCACATGGTAGTAGCCATCCTGCTCGTTGAGGACCACGTTTACATAGGTATACTCAAAGCCGTCCTTGGACACAGCAGCCTGACGGGGCAGGTAGGTGGCCATGTCGATATCCTTGACATCCACGATCCGCAGGTTGTCCACATAAACAGTATCGTCACCTGCATCGGTGGACTCGTCCTTCAGGTAGCACAGAGCCAGCTCATAGGTGCCGTCCTCCTCAGCCACCCAGGGGTAGCAGGACTTCCACTCGGGCGTTTCAGAATAGCCGGAAATCTGATAAATATCGTTGCCGTCCACAATGACAACCAGCACATCGCCGCCCTGTTCACAGGAGGCCAGGTAATCGAAGCACAGTGCCTCACCGGCCTTCATGGTCACATCGGCGTAGATGATGGAATAGGAATCCTCGATCAGGGAGTTGGAAGCCTTGATGCAGGTGCGGTCATCCAGCTGGGTGATGATGAAGGGCCATGCGGACTCAGCAGCATCACCCTCTTCTGCGCGGAAGGTAGCCTGGATGCCGTCCACATTGATGGTCTCAGCGATCTCCTCGGAGGAAGGCATCACCTCAGTGGGCTTGACAACAGTAATAACATCATTCACACCGTTGCAGAGCTTCTGCTCGTAGTCATCACCGGTGAAGTGCTCCATGATGGCATTGAAAGGCCGCAGGCTGGTCAGTGCGCCAATCTCGATGAGGCTGATGACACCGTAGCGGTCAATGACCACGGTGGAGGGGAAGCTGTTAAAGCCGAAAATGGCGGGCCAGCCCTCGTTACAGGGTGCCATGGGGAAGGTCAGGCCCATGCTGGCCTGATAAGCGCCAACAGCAGCAGCATCGTCAATGTAGCTCAGGGCAATAATGCCGGCCTTGTCCTTATAGGTCTGGTAAGCAGTCTCCATGTAGGGGAACTCGCTGGCACAGGGGCCGCAGGCTGCAAACCAGAAGTTCAGAAGAACAACGTCCTTCTCCTTAAGCATATCGGACAGCTTTGCGGTTGTGCCGTCAGGAGTGGTGTATTCAAAATCGTACATCACATCGCCCAGACCCAGGGTCTTGGTCACATCGCCCAGCTGCTGATCAGTGATCAGCGCGGAGGTCAGCGTGATGTTTGCGGAAGTGCCGCTGAAGGTATAGCTCTCCTTCAGATCGTAGCCCTTGGGCACGCCGGACAGGGCAATAGCGTACTCCACGCCGCCTGCCAGGGAGAAGGTGGCAGTACCGTTTTCATCGGTCTTGCCGAAATCCACCATGTTGCCCAGGGTGGCATCGGAATAGATGCTTACATCCAGTTCCTTCATAGCCATACCGCCGGCAGTTTTGACGGTGACGGTATAGCTCTGGGTAGTTCCGTCACCCTGCGGTGCAGCATTGCCACCGGTGGCCGCCTGCTCGCCTTCGCCGCCCTTTTTACAGCCGGCAAACACGCTCAGTACCATGCAAAGTACCAGCAGCATACATACAATTCTTTTTGCTTTTGTCATAATGATCTCCTATTCTGAAAATAAATAGATGGTCTTTTGGGCATAGTAACCTATTTTCTATGCCATACTACCATAAATTAGCCTTATCCGTCAACAAAAATCTATCATTTTGTTACCATATCTCAGCGTGTATGTCTGCCGTGGACATTTGTATCGCAAACGCCCACGGCCGAAAACATCTATACAATAAAATGCACAATAAAAGCGCAAAGTTCAAAATGCAAAGTGCAAAATGGGCCGGTAAACTGAACGCCTTTGCCACATTTTGCACTTTATATTAAAATTTTTCTATAATACGCGCTTCTGCCGCTGAAGTATCTGTTACCCCTGCCAGCGCCAAAAGCTCCTGCTCCCGGGCTGCGCCGTGGGGCACGGCCCAGGCACCGGCATCGGAGCCGGGAGCAACCAGGCCACCAATAGCGTGAAAACGCTCTACATTTAAAAGCGCACTATTCAGAATCTGCTCCACAGCCTGTTCGTTAAACCGGCCTTTCCCCCGAAGGTTTGCAATGGTACTCAAGGTAGGTACCCACACCGTTCCCGCTTCTTTCATAGCAAAAAGGGCCTCTTCATTTAAATAGGCGCCGTGCTCCACCGAGTCCACCCCGGCCTGCGCCGCAAACCGGACCGTATCCGCACCGTTTGCGTGGGCCATAACAGACATACCCTCCTCATGGACGATATGTACAAGCTGCCCAATGGTGTCTTTGTCCAGCCCCGGCTCGGTCAATACACCAAAGCGGTCAAAATCCATCAGGCCGGAGATCATAATCTTGATAAAATCCGCACCCTGTGTCCGCTGGCGCACCACCAGATCGGCGTATTCTTTTATATTATTATATTGTATGCCGATGAACCCACCGTAATGCCCCTTCATGGAAAGGGGTGCCAAAGGGGTTTTATAGGTAATACCGTACGCCGGCGCAAGCTTCCGTGCAAGGGCGCCTACACCCCAGCAGTCACCGCCGTCACGAAGGTAGGTGTAGCCCCGGTACTGCTCCAGCTGTTTCCGGCACAGTGCTTCCAGCGGTGCTTCCCTGTGCCGTGCAATGGCATCCTTCCAGTAAAAGCCATCAAGCACCATATGAATATGACAATCTACCATATCAGCAAGGTCCGTTACAGGGGCAGCACAGGCTCATGGCATAGCACATACACAGGTCTGTGCAGAAGCTGCCGCCGTAGCCGCCATAGTTCCCCGCACTTTGAGCATAGCGGATGCCACCGCTCTGGATCATCTCCAGTGCCTGTAAATACTCCCGGTTAGAGGGGTCCATAGATACCGCACGGCGGATATGCTCCAGCGCCGTAACCTGGTTGCCCAGGCCGTCATTGGCAATGGCGGACAAAAAGTACCACCTTGCATCCCGGTTTTGGGACTGGTTCAAGGCATTGAGGGCCTCCTGGAACCGGCGATACCGCAGGTAATTATAGGCCGCCTTCTGATAGTGGTCGTCCCCTGCCGGGCCGTAATGGCCGTAGGAAGATTGGCTGTAGCCACGGTAGGAATGGTCGGGGTTTTTAATTTGCTCGTAGGCCGCATTGACCTCCTGCATTTTCTGCGCCGCTACCGGGTCATTGGGATTGCGGTCCGGGTGGTACTGCTTTGCAAGCCGTCTGTAGGCCTGTTTAATTTCCTCGTCAGAGGCATCCGGGCTCACGCCCAGTACCTTATAGGGATCTTCGATCACGGCTTACACACCTCCTTTTGCTTCTTTCTGTATTTGATCCAAATTCCGCTGTAGAGAATGTTGTCTAAAATCACCTTATCCTGCACCAGGGGCAAATGCTCATAATGCTTGGTGCACCGGCCCATAACGGCCGTTAAGTATTGGTTAAAGGCTTCCCAATCTTGCGCTTTTCCCATGGCAATAAAGGGGTTGTAGCTACCCTTTTTCAGATCCCGGCTGTAGTCGATGGCCCCATCGGCCAAGTAGATAAACCTACCAAGGGCATCACCCATCTGCCGCAGTGCATCAGACCACAGGTCCTCCCTATATATAAACAGCTCCCCCATCAGCTTTCCAAAACAGCCTGCGGGAAGATCGGGATTGTCGCAGTTTTCTTTTTCAAGCTTGCTCAGGTCCTGAATGCACTGTTCAATGGCTGCGCATTTTTCCGGGTACAGCTTCTTTGTTTTCAGGTAGCTTCTTTTCAACAGCAGCGCCACACTTCCCGAAACCAAACGGCGGTCGTCCTGCCAATCGTCCAAACAGTTATAATAAGCAAGAGCCACATTCATATGGGCAGCGTATTTTATAATATCGTTATCCAGCCAGGGGCGGGGCTTTATGGGATGAAAACCGCAGGCCCGCTTGCCGCTTTCCTCCTCCGGCTCGTAAAGGCTCATCAGCAGCAGGGCCAGGAAGGCCATGTCGTAGCTTAGCGAAAGCCGCGCATTTTTACCGCACTGCAGCCGGATTTGACGACAAATGCCACAGTAGACCTGTCCATACCGGGTTTTCTGCTCCTCGGTCAGTGCCTGCGCATCCGCGCCCACAAATCCAAACACGGCTATCCCTTCCTTACACTTTTGTAGGGACCGGCCTCCCGGACGGTCCTGGTGCACGTCGAGGACCGTCGAGGACGCCGGTCCCTACTGTATCGTTGCACATATACTACTCATTATATTACATTATAGCATATTGAAGCCCTTTTATGAACACCTGATTTCTATTTTTTTACATTTTCTAAAAATCTGTTCAAAAGTCCGCCATAAAACAGAATGGTGACACAACAATAAAGCCACAGCATGCTCAGGGCCACGGCGTACACCGAACCGTAAATGTTGCTATAGGCGGAAAAATAGCGGACATACACGGAATAAAGCTTTGAAAAGGCCATCCATCCCAGGCTTGCCCCCAATGCCCCCGGCAGACTTTTACGAAAGGTATTCTCCCGGTCAGGAAGCACTGCATACAGCGCCGCAAACAAAAAGGTCTGTATCCCAAGCAGTACAAAGAACCGCAGGTCAACCACCTCCGTCAGCAACCAACCCAAAAACCCCTCGGCGGTGATGGCCTCGAACACATGGGAAAAGACCTGCAGCACCAGTGTCAGCACCAGTACCACCAAAAAACCCAGGGTATAACGGATGCTGAGCCAGCGGGTGGCAAAGTAGCCCCGGGTCTCCTCTGCCTCATAGACCCGATTGAGGCCCTGTAACAAACCGTGCAGTCCCCTTCCTGCCGACCACAGAGCGGTGAACGCCGACAGTGACAGCAGCGCCCCGGTGGAGTTTTTATATGCATTTCCAATGAGCCGCCGGGCATTAGGCACAAGGGCCTGGGGAATAAACCCCTCCAAAAGGCCGGTGAGGCTGTCCACCTCCATGCCGGTATAGCGCAAAAGACCCAACAGCAACAGCAGCGTTGGAAACATGGCCAATATCATAAAAAAGCTGGCACTTGCCGCATAAACCGAGATCCGCAGACCGCTGATATACCGGGCAAGTCCTACCGTTTTTCCAATCAGTCCACCCTTGGGAGTATCCACCATCTTCATCTCCTTTTTGTAGGGGCGATTCATGAATCGCCCACCTTTGTGACGGGCTGTAGAACGCAGAATAACGCAAAAACGCTCCGCTGCAGCATGGCAGTGGAGCGTTTTGATCTTCAACCATCCCTATGGATATTATTCCGCAGAGATCAGATAATAGTACACCGGCTGGCCGCCGTTTAACAGATTTACATCTGCATCGGGGCAAATCTCGGCAAACAGGTCTGCAGCCTTCTGTGCGTGCTTCTCCTGAATGTCCGCACCGTAGTAAATGGTGATGTAGTCCTTGCCCTCGTCACGGACCTTCTCAGCCAGTGCACGGAGCAGAACCTTGATGTCCCGGCTGGTGCCGAACAGGGACTTGCCGTAGATAGCCAGGTAGTCACCTTCCTTAATGTCGTGGCCGTCGAAATCGGAGTTCCGGGCGGCGTAGGTGATCTGCATGGTTTCCACAGTAGCCAGGGCCTCGGTCAGGGCCTCGGTGTTCTCCTCCTCGGTGCCATCGGGGTTAAAGCTCAGCATGGCGGTGACACCCTGGGGCACGGTCTTGGAGGGAATGACCACGACCTTCTTGGGGGTCAGGGCATCCACCTGCTCAGCAGCCATGATGATGTTCTTGTTATTAGGCAGCACAAAGACGGTTTCGGCAGGCACTTTATTGACCGCCTCCAAAATGTCCTGTGTGGAGGGGTTCATGGTCTGACCACCGGAGATGATTCCATCAACGCCCAGGTTCATAAACACATCCTCTAAGCCTGCGCCGGCGCAGACAGCCACCACGCCGAAGGTCTTTTCAGGTGCGGCGATCTTGGGGGACTTCTCGTTTTCGGACATGACCTTTTCGGTATGCTGCAGGCGCATATTCTCGATCTTCACCGTTGCAAAAGAGCCGTAAGCCACAGCCTCATGGAGTGCTGCGCCGGGGTCATTGGTGTGGACATGGACCTTAATGATCTCCTCATCGTCCACCAGCACCAGGCTATCACCCAGGCCGGACAGGAAGCTGCGCAGCTGTTCAGGGTCCTTGTCGTTTTCACGGGAGATGATAAACTCGGTGCAGTAGGTAAAGGTGATATCCTCGGTATCAAAGTCGGAAAAATCTGCGCCTTCCTTGACAGCGCTGCCGTCATAGCCCTCGGGGATCACCACATCGTTACCCTCCAGGGCGGCCATCATGGCCTCCAGCACCAGCAGCCAGCCCTTGCCGCCTGCATCCACAACACCGGCCTTTTTCAGCACAGGGTTTTGATTGACGGTGTTGGCCAGTGCCACCTTGGCCTCTTCGATAGCGGCAGCATGGACAAACTCAAAGTAGTTATTCTCCTCGGATGCCCTAATGGCAGCAGCGGCAGCCAGGCGGGCAACGGTGAGGATGGTGCCCTCGGCGGGCTTCATAACAGCCTTATAGGCTGCATCCACGCCCTCCTGCAGGGCCAGGCCCCACAGCACACCGTCACATTCCTCATGGCCCTTCAGCTTCTTGGAAATGCCACGGAACAGCAGGGACAGAATAACACCGGAGTTGCCTCTTGCGCCACGAAGCATGGCAGAGGCAGCGGTGGCAGCAGCCTTCTCCAGGCTGGGATCCTCCACCTTTTTCAGGTCAGCAGCTGCGGTAGAAATGGTCATAGCCATGTTGGTGCCGGTATCACCGTCGGGAACCGGGAACACATTCAGGTCATTGAGCAGCTGCTTATTCAGCTCAACATTTGCCGCGGCGCTGATGAGCAGCCGACGCAGCAAGCCTCCTCTAACAGTTTGAATCAATTCTCTTTCCTCCTGCTTAGCCGATGCTCATAGAGTCCATGTATACATTTACTGCACGGACCTTGGTGCCGGTGGTGCTCTCCACCACATAACGGACCTCGGAGATAATGGACTCGCCCACTGCAGGCAGATTCACGCCGTGATCCACCATAATGTGCAGGTCGATGGTGATGGTATCGTCCTCATGGAACTCCACACGGACACCCTTGGAAGCGGACTCCTTGCGCAGCAGGTGGTACACGCCGTCCTTGACGGAGCGGGCAGCCATACCCTTGACACCAAAGCAGTTGGAAGCAGCAGTGCCTGCGATATCGGTATACACATTGGTTGCTACATTGACGGTGCCATGCTCATTTTTCTGAGAAATCATAATAATTACCTCCTGTTTTTCAGATCATGCTCTCTTCCCAGCAGTCGGGGGCGGTGAGGCCCAGCATTTTGACAACTGTGGGAGCGACATTTGCAAGGCCGTAAGCGCCATCGTTAACGGAGTAGCTCTTTTCGGCATCATAGATAATAAAGGGAACGGGATTCAGAGAGTGGGCGGTACGGACAGAGACCTTGCCCTTCTTCTCCTCGGTCATCTGATCGGCGTTGCCGTGGTCAGCGGTGATCAGCACGGTGTAGCCGT